>NZ_CP014335.1:1675000-2050000 GCF_001610955.1 Geobacillus thermoleovorans | reverse complement strand
AATTCCTTGTCGGGTAAGTTCCGACCCGCACGAAAGGTGTAACGACTTGGGCGCTGTCTCAACGAGAGACCCGGTGAAATTATACTACCTGTGAAGATGCAGGTTACCCGCGACAGGACGGAAAGACCCCGTGGAGCTTTACTGCAGCCTGATATGGAATTTTGGTATCGCTTGTACAGGATAGGTGGGAGCCTGGGAAGCCGGAGCGCCAGCTTCGGTGGAGGCGACGGTGGGATACCACCCTGGCGGTATTGAAATTCTAACCCGCACCCCTTAGCGGGGTGGGAGACAGTGTCAGGTGGGCAGTTTGACTGGGGCGGTCGCCTCCCAAAAGGTAACGGAGGCGCCCAAAGGTTCCCTCAGAATGGTTGGAAATCATTCGGAGAGTGCAAAGGCACAAGGGAGCTTGACTGCGAGACGGACAGGTCGAGCAGGGACGAAAGTCGGGCTTAGTGATCCGGTGGTTCCGCATGGAAGGGCCATCGCTCAACGGATAAAAGCTACCCCGGGGATAACAGGCTGATCTCCCCCAAGAGTCCACATCGACGGGGAGGTTTGGCACCTCGATGTCGGCTCATCGCATCCTGGGGCTGTAGTCGGTCCCAAGGGTTGGGCTGTTCGCCCATTAAAGCGGTACGCGAGCTGGGTTCAGAACGTCGTGAGACAGTTCGGTCCCTATCCGTCGCGGGCGGAGGAAATTTGAGAGGAGCTGTCCTTAGTACGAGAGGACCGGGATGGACGCACCGCTGGTGTACCAGTTGTCCCGCCAGGGGCACCGCTGGGTAGCTATGTGCGGACGGGATAAGCGCTGAAAGCATCTAAGCGTGAAGCCCCCCTCAAGATGAGATTTCCCACCGCGCAAAGCGGGTAAGATCCCTCGAAGATGACGAGGTCGATAGGTCCGAGGTGGAAGCGTGGCGACACGTGGAGCTGACGGATACTAATCGATCGAGGGCTTGACCTATAAGCGGCTTCTTCCGACGGTTATCTAGTTTTGAAGGAATGAATTCTTCTCATGATGCGGAAGTAGTTCAGTGGTAGAACACCACCTTGCCAAGGTGGGGGTCGCGGGTTCGAGTCCCGTCTTCCGCTTTTCCATCATGCGCTCGTAGCTCAATTGGATAGAGCATCTGACTACGGATCAGAAGGTTAGGGGTTCGAATCCTCTCGAGCGCGTTTATTAACTAACTTCAAAAAAAGATATTGACAAAAAAAACAATTAGCGATTATATTTTTATTGCAGTCGTTTCTAAGACAAGTCCTAATGATATTGATCATGCGGGTGTAGTTTAATGGTAAAACCTCAGCTTCCCAAGCTGAAGTCGTGGGTTCGATTCCCATCACCCGCTTTCCTTTATTTTATCGTGAATATCGTATGGATATTGTTCCAGCAGCTCAGCTGGATAGGGCAACGAGCAAAGTCATCTTCGAAATGGCTACGAGTTGTCCTGATGCACCAAGCTTCCTTGAGTAGGCTTGTAGAGGAAGGGACAGCGGGAATGTTGGGGTGTCCTGTTGATTATGTCCCAGCAGCTCAGTAGGATAGAGCAACGAGCAATAGCTTCTTTGAAACAACTGCGAGTTGCCCCGACGCATCGGGCTTCTTCGAATCGGCTTGTAGAGGAAGGGGCAGCGGAATAATGAGAGTGTCATCATGATTACTATGTCCCAGTAGCTCAGTAGGATAGAGCAGCGGCCTTCTAAGCCGTCGGTCGGGAGTTCGAGTCTCTCCTGGGACGCCATTTCCATACAAAAAGAACGCGCAAAAGGCGCTGGAACGAAGTTCTCCGATCGCCAGGAAAGAAGATTGATTCCATGTGCGAGAGGGGAATTTTTTATTTGGTTATAAGAGCCGACAGTGGGAATATTGGAGTGTTCTGTCGATGATGTCCCAGCAGCTCAGCAGGATAGAGCAACGAGCAATAGCTTCTTTGAAACAACTGCGAGTTGCCCCGACGCATCCATCTTCTTCGAGTAAGCTTGTAGAGGAAGGGGCAGCGGGAATATTGGAGTGTTCTGTCGATGATGTCCCAGCAGCTCAGCAGGATAGAGCAACGAGCAATAGCTTCTTTGAAACAACTGCGAGTTGCCCCGACGCATCGGGCTTCTTCGAATCGGCTTGTAGAGGAAGGGGCAGCGGGAATGTTGGGGTGTCCTGTTGATGATGTCCCAGCAGCTCAGCAGGATAGAGCAACGAGCAATAGCTTCTTTGAAACAACTGCGAGTTGCCCCGACGCATCCATCTTCTTCGAGTAAGCTTGTAGAGGAAGGGGCATCGGCCCTAAGCCGTCGGTCGGGAGTTCGAGTTCTCTCCTGGGACGCCACTTACATACGATTCGTTCCGGTTAAAATCCTCAAAACCCTTGATACGATCGCGTTTGCGGTCGTTTTTCATTTTTTGGGAATCCCGAAAAAAACGATAGGATCCGAAAAAATTTTGCACGAATTTTGCACGGTGATCACAGGGCATTATAGAGTTCCATCATGGTTTGATCTACCTGCCGCGATTCTTTTTGTTCCTTCTCGTCTATGATGTGAGAGTAGAAATATTGTTTTTTGGGTTAGCATCTATGGATCTGTATTAGCGATGGAATTGAATTCTATTGAAAGGTATCATGCACTTGCTAAAAGTAGTGCGATATTTCTGGGGATCGCATTATGGGATTTTACAGTAGCACTCTCTGTACATTTGGGAAGAAAAATGATAAGTCAAAAGTGGCTAAAATGGTTATCTGTTGCTGCAGGGATTTCTTTGATTGGATTTGGTATAAGCTTTGGATATAGAGCCTTTAAAACGTTGCTACATATGATATAATTTTTGGCATCAAAAGATACCTCGATCAATACGATTACTTGATTGTGTTCTGTTTGAATTTCCCATACTTTTGGCCACGCTAGATATGCGAACAACGGTGTATTTTAAAGACGGTATAGCTGTCATACAAGCTAATGATACTGGCGAAATTGTTAGTATTGTTACTAGAAGCCCGGTGAAAAACGGGGCGTTGCGGGCAAATCAACGGCGTTGGATCAGAATCGCAAGCCCGTTTGTCAAAGTTTCTCTAATTGAAAAATAGGTGGGCCATCAACCTTCTTCACTAAATCACCAGCTTTCTAGAAAGAATCCAAAAAAAGATTGGAGGGAAATCGATGGATGATTTGTTGCAGTGCATCGAAGACGATCTTGAAGGAAATTTGCCGCCAGAGCAATTTTCTTATGATTTTCCTGCTATATATGCATCTTATTTCGATGATGGAGATTTAGACGAAAAGTACATCGACGCGTTTGATGATATTTCGGAAGCGTGCGACTGGTATGAGCCTAACCCTCTTCATAGAGAGGACGACGATGAGTATATCGGAGAAGAAGAGCTGAGGAACAAAGTAGAGGAAAAATATCAAACGATTAAGAAATTGTCGACGAGAAGCACTTAACCTACTCGAATGGTTACGTGCTTTTTTATTTTCCCTCGTCTTTTTAGCATTTGTAGACGTAAAAGAACAAAGTGGTTCGTGGCCGTAACCACCATTGAAAGTTCCTTTGGTTGGCCTCATCGCATATTGGGTCGAATTTTGTCTCGCAAATGAAAACAAATTGAAACGTTCATGGCGGCGAAAGTTTGTTAAAATGTATAGGATAGAAATAAAATTAGAAAACGTGCCATACAATGAACATGCATGGCAAATATACGAGTCAGGTGATCGACATGGGGTTTGAACAGCAACTTGTTCATAAAACATTTTACGAGACGCTCGTCGAGGCGGGGGAACGCGACGTTGTCAGCGCGCTTGGCGATATGTTTTTCACGGCGCATCGGGATGGCGCTGATTTGTCGTCGATTCGCTTTGCCCAAGGGGAAGTGTATTTCCACCGCCGCGACTACGAAGCGGCGATCTTGAAATGGGAACAAGTCCATCACGACGATTTGCGCCCGTGGGCGCAAAAAAATATCGCCGACAGCTACTATGAGCTTGGACGGCTCGAGCTGGCCGAGGAGCTGTACCGTTCGATTGAGACGGAAAGCGAAACGTTGCATGCGGAAATCATTTTGCGCCTGTTTTCGCTCTACCGTGAGTTGGGGGAAAACGCGAAAGCGGATGATATGATTAAGCGCGGTGTGACGTTGTATCCGGATTATCCGAACATGACCGAATGGGCGCGCGCCTTTTTCGAGGAGCAAGGTGATTGGGAAAGCGCCGTCGAGCTTGCTTTAGGAGAGGCGGTGCGGACGTCGGCGCGCCGCTGGGCGGACATCTTGACCGGTTATGTGGAACAAGGACATGCGCGAACGATGGCGCCTGCGCGGTTTTCACGCTGCCTGGCGCTGTTGTACGAAACGGATCGGGTGAAGTTTGAACGGCTTGTGCAGGCGCTATGGAACGGTTATCGGGATGGTGACCTCTATTTTTCGTGGCTCGCGGAGTGGAATCGCCTCTATGATGAGTTGTCGATCGGCCGCGACTACGACTGGAAGCGAATTCCTGGCCTTTTAGGGGAAGCCTATGCAGGATTGATGAAAGGCCCGTACCGATTGAAAGAGTTGGTGGAAGTGGTGCCACCGCTTGTCAAAAGCTGGGTGAGTTTAGCCGACGGTCCGGAGACAGCGGTGGCCGCGGCTGCCTTGTTGGCGTGGAGTGAGAAATTTCCTGAGGCGTTTGAAGAAGAGACGGTCAACGACGCCGCTAAGCGGCTCGTCCATGCGAAACGGCAAGCTGGGGAAGCGGGTGTGTCGCTATTTGAAGAAATTGCCGATTGGGCGGAAGAGCAGCGGGCGGGCTCGCATTTCCGCTTCCGCTGGTTCGTGCGGCAGCTGTCTGATTCGCGGACGCATTTCGTTTTGGTCGCTGGGGCGTCGCGCCATGAGCGGTTGGCGTTTTTGCGGACGTTGGTCGGCGAGGCAGCGTTGGCGGCGCCATCTGCGCCGGTGCTTGCGTGGAGAAACGGCGGGGAGATGGAAGTCGCGAAAATCAGCGACGACCAGTTTACCGTTTTTTCGAGCATTGACGAATTTCAACAGGCAACGGGCGGCCGCGGAAGCCGATTCTCCGATGACGCTGTCATTGAATGCACGGCGCCGTTTTCACTCGTGCCGCAAGGGATTGTCTTGTTGGATATCGGCCCGCTCGGCGGGCGCGCTTCATCCGACCATGAAGCGCTTGTGTCGTTTTCGCTTGCTGACAGCATTCTTTTTCTTCTCAACGGCGAGGATCCGTTTTCTAGCGCCGATGAACAGTTGATGCTGCAGCTTCGCGAGCGGGCGCCGTCTGCGCCGATGTACGTTTTGCTTCCTCCGGGCGACGGGATGGTGGATGAAGAGGAGACGGCGAGAATCGTTGAGGAAGTGGAAGCGCACGTTCGTACGATCGTTCCGGAGGCCAATGTCATGGTCTATTCGCCGCATGCGCCAAGCCGCAAGCAGCAGCAAGCCCTCGTCGGCTGGCTTGAGGAGATGCGCCGATGCGTGTCCCCTGTCCGCCGCGAGGAAGCGATTTTAACGACGATCCGCCAGTTCATCGCTCATTTGTTCCGGCAGCGAGCCGAGGCGGAAAGTCGACTGGCGGAGCTGGTCGTATGGAAAAAAGAAATGGCGGCCAAACTCAGCGGCGCCATTCATCAGCTTGGCGACCTGCAAGAGGAGAAAACGGCCAAAACGGCAAAGTCGTTCCACACCGTCTTGGCGGAAATGCGGGGCGAGCTGTTGACGGCGATTCCCGATCTGTTGCGCAGCATGGCGGATCTTGTGAGCGAAGACAGGGATTTTTCCCGCTTGCATCTTGAACTGAACGACAAAGCGAACGAACGGCTTCGCGCTTACCTTGATGAAGAGGCGCTGCCAAAGCTGCGCCGCGCCATGGAACAGTGGATTGCAGCGACGGAAGACGAATTCAACGAATGCCAGGTGTTTTTGCATGAAATGGGCGAAGGGTTTAACGCCATGTTCGGCCAGGAACGGCTCAAGCTCGAATGCGATTTTCGCCTTCTCGCCGATTGGCGGCGCGATACGGATCGGTTGATCAACGGGGTGCAAATTGACAAGGTGAACGTTTTCTTGCGGAGAACGCCAAGCCAGCTGCTGTTGAAAGGGGCGGGCAAACTGCTCGGTGCCTTTGCGCAAAACAAGGCGATGCTGGCGCAAAAGTATAAGCAGTTGATCCAGACGCAAGATTACGCTGAGGTGGTGGAGGCGATCATCCAGCAGTTGTTGCTGCCGTTTGAATGGTTTGCCAAATCGCTTGAGCGTGATGTCACTCAATTTTTCCATGCGCCATTGACGGCGCTCGATGAAACGTTGAAACGGCTGGAGCTGGAGATCGCTGCCCAGGAAGGCGAGCTCAAACATATGCGCAAAAACCCTGAGGCGTACCGCGACCCGCTCGTGCTCTTTGGCATTCGTTTGCGGCAATGCGAGCAGCTGGCGCAGGCGGCATCTGCCGCTGTGCACTTGCGGCAGGATGAAAACAACCCCATCGGTTCGGTCTGATCGTTCCGTGTGAAACCGTGCTTGAACGGAATAAGGCTGCGCCAACGGTCGGGTCTGGCCGCTCGTTTGGCGCAGCCTTATTGTTTAGAGCTGGCGAAACCGATTACGCCAGTTCGAATGCCCAGTTGCCGCTGCGGAAAATCGGCTCTCGCTTCCCGTCTTTCGTCACGCCGTCAATGTTCAGATCAGCTGAGCCGATCATAAAGTCGACGTGGACGAGGCTGTCGTTGACGCCGCGACGGTCGAGTTCGTCTTTGGACAATGAAGCGCCGTTCTCGATATTGGTCGGATACGCCTTGCCGAGCGCCAAATGGCAAGCGGCGTTTTCGTCAAACAGCGTGTTGTAAAAAATGAGATTGGACAGCGACACCGGCGATTGGTGCGGCACGAGGGCGACTTCCCCGAGGCGGCGCGCCCCGTCATCGGTGTCAAGCAAATGCTTAAGCGTCTCATATCCTTGTTCGGCGCTGAAGTCGACGACTTGACCGTCTTTGAACGTGAGCGTAAACCCATCGATCACGTTGCCGTTGTAATTGAGCGGCTTCGTGTTGCGCACCGTGCCGTTGACGCCGTCTTTATGCGGCATGGTAAACACTTCTTCGGTCGGGATGTTGGGATTGAAGCGCACGCCGCTTTGACTCGTCGCCGCGCCGCCGTGCCAGACGTGCCCGTCGACGAGTTCGACCGTGAGATTGGTGCCGGGCGCTTCGTAAACGAGCTGTTTGTATTGCTTGTTGTTTAAGTAATCGACGATGCGGGCGAGCCGATCGTTATGTTCGCGCCAGGCAGCGATCGGATCGTCTTGGTCGATGCGGGTGATGCGGAAAATCGCTTCCCATAATTTGTCGATGGCTTCTTCATCACGCAGATCGCCAAATACTTTTTGCGCCCACGCCGGTGTGGGGACGGAAATGAGCGACCAGCAGTTCCGATCGGCCATAATGGCGCTCCGGTAGTTGGCGAGCGCTTGGGCGGCCGTTTTATTGGCGGTGGCGATCCGCTTCGGATCAACATCTTTCAATAAGTCCGGGTTCGGGGCGTAAATGGATAAAAAGGCAGCGCCTTGTTCGGCGAGTTCTTCCATCGCTCTCGCCCGCCACATCGGATACTCGGAAAACGCTTCCTCTGGGGCGTAGTGAAATTTAATGTAAGTAAGCGCCTCGTCGTTCCACTCGACATACACGTGTTTCGCCCCGGTTTCGTACGCGGTTTTGGCGATTTTGCGGACGAGCGGCGCCGCCTCGAGCGGGGCGTTGACGAACAGCGTTTGCCCAGGCTGAATGTTGACGCCGACTTTCACGGCCAATTCAGCGTATTTGTGTAACTCGTTTTCCCAGCGATCCATATCGTTCACTCCTTTTTTTGGTGTCAAGTCCACTTTATTACATGACGATGCGTTTCGCAACTTTTTGAACAACGAAACGTGATGACTGCCTAAGGAAAAGAAAGGTGACAACGAGTTGAGTTAGGATTTAAAAAAGCAAACCGGCATAAATCGCTTCTTATCGTCATAATGGTAGTAATGAAATAAATAAGTCATGAAGCTGCACTTTTATTGGCTGCACCGGCATTGTCGTCTTCGTTCGATGGCAATGTCGGTTTTTTTACGGGGGAAACGGTGGGCGGTGGTGTCGTGAGGCGAACAATATAGCGAGGGGGAGAAACAATGAATGGCATCATCTTGGCGGAACTCGTGCTGTATTGTCTTGTGATGGCAGCGCTTGGCTATTGGTATGGGAAAAAGGAGATGAGCCATTCCGACTTTTTGCTTGGCGGAAAAAAACTTCCCGGTTGGGCGCTCGCGTTTTCCGAACGGGCGACGGGGGAATCGGCGTGGCTGTTGCTTGGCTACACGGGGTTTGTGTTTGCGAGCGGTCTTTCCGCGATTTGGGTGGCGGTGGGCATTGTGATCGGCATTATCGGCGCCTGGCTTTTTTTGGCTGACCGGTTTCGCCAAGAGGCGGAGCGGTACGGTGCGCTGACCTTGCCCGGCTATTTAGCGAAACGGTTCGGCGCGCATGGGCAAACGATTTTATGGCTTGCGACCGTCCTTATTTTTAGCTTTATGATGTTTTATTTCAGCGCACAAATTGCCGGAGCGGGCAAGACATTGTTTACCGTTTTCCATATCGACCCAGCGCTTGGCATGGTCATCAGCGTGGCGATTGTCATTATCTTGTCATACACCGGCGGATTTGTCAGCGTCGTCTGGACGGATATGATTCAAAGTGTGCTCATGCTGGCGACGCTCGTGATTTTGCCTATCGTGGCAGTGGTGGAAATTTACAGTGGTGGCTTGTCGATCAGTGAAGCGCTCCATCACGCAAAACCGGGCCTCGATTCATGGACGGGGGGAGTCACTGGATTTGCGCTCGGGCTATTGCTGTTTAACAATTTTGCCTGGTTTTTCGGCTATCTTGGCGGACAGCCGCAACTGAGCGTCCGCTTCATGGCGTTGAAAGACGCCCGCGAGGCGAAAACGGCCAAAACAGTGGCGATCGTTTGGACATTATTGGCGTATGGCGGAGCGTTTTTGATCGGCCTTGCGGCGATTGCCCTTTACCAAGGACAATCATTCACCGATATCGAGACCGTGCTGCCGAAAATGGTGTTGGACTTGTTGCCGCCATGGTTGGCCGGGCTGCTGTTATCCGGCATTTTGGCCGCCATCGTGACAACGGCCGATTCGCAGCTGCTGGTGATCACGAGCTCCATCAGCGAAGATATTGTCCGCCGCTCGCTGCGCCTCCGCCTGTCGGAAAGGCAGCTTGTCGCCCTTTCCCGCGCGGTGGTGGTCATCGCCGGGTTGCTTGGCTTGGTGCTGGCGATGACATCCGAATCGCTTGTGTATTTCATTGTCAGCTGGGCGTGGGCTGGAATCGGCTGCACGCTGTCGCCGGCGATTTTGCTTTCTTTCTTCTGGAAAAGATATTCCGGAATCGGCGCCATCGCCACGATCCTTGCCGGTTTTGTCAGCACGGTCATCTGGATTTCCTCGCCGCTTGAGGCTATCATCAGTTCACGGTTTACGACGTTTGCCATTGCGCTGGCGGCCGGGGTGCTGTTCAGCTTGTTGTTTCCTGATCGTCAGCGGACGATGTGATCGATCACGTCAATGCGTTAGCATGAGGGTGTCCCGAAAGAGGCGGGACACCTTTTTTCTAGACGGAACGCTTGATGATATCCAGCCTCTTTGAAGAAAAGGCGGGCGTTTATGCCGGCCTGGTGCTGTGTTGGTTGCCGTTTTGTCAACGTTGTTCGCTGTCCAAAAACCGTCGCACCATTTGGGCGCATGCCTCCCGGTCGTAACGATGGTAAAAGGTTGTCGCAAACCGGGCCGGATCGCCGAAGAAAAACCGTTCGTACAGCGTCTGCCGCGTCCCGAAGGCGCTCATCGCCAAATCCCAGGCGAAGCGGAATAGCTGCACCCGCTGTTCGGCCGGAAGCGTCGCTGCCTGCAAATACCGCTCCAAATCCGGGCGGAGCGGAGAGGAGAAATCCGCTTCCGTTGGCAGACAAACAAGCCCGCTGGCGCCAAGCAGCTGAACGATGTCGACAAAACGCGGGTACAAGCGCGGGTATAAAAAGGCAGCGGCGTAAAGCGGGGCAGGATCGGGCACCATGGTGCCGCGCCGGTCCGGTTTCGCTTGGAGCTCGGCAGCGAGAAGCATCGCCCGAAGCGCTTCAAGGGCGGCGGCGATTTCCCCGATTTTTTCTTGCACATGCTGGTATCCGCCAATTTGGATGGCCTCGCTGAGCAGCTCCACCGTTCCAAGGAAAAACTCGGTTTTCACGATGCGCCGCGCCAGCACTTGGTGCAGCAGCATGATCGCCAAATGGGTTTCTTCATCTAGTTCTTTGGCCACCCATGCGTCTTTGTAGAAAAATACCCGATCCCATGGAACGAGCACATCGTCAAATACAACAATGGCGTCGATTTCATCAAAGTGCGCGCTGAGCGGGGCGTCAAACGAAGAGGCGCCAGCAGCAAAAGAAGGGCGGCAGATGAACTTCAACCCCGGCGTGTTGCTCGGAATCGAAAACGCGTACATGTATTCATCGCCAAGAAGCGTCCCGCCGGCTGGCAAAACGAGAAGTTCGTCAGTCATGCCGCCTTGGGTGGCGAGCAGGCGCGCGCCTTTGATGACGAGTCCGTCTGTCGTTTCGCGGATCACTTTGGCGGCGATCGGCTCGCCGTCTTCTTCCATATAGCCGAGGGAACGGTTCACTTGCGGATTGACAAACGTATGGGTAAACGACAAGTCGTTGTTGATCGCCCGCTCATAGAGGCGTTCGATATGTTCGGCGTAGGACGGGTGCTGCTGTCCGAAAAAGTCGGCCGCGGAAGCGAGCGCCATCACGGCGGTGTTCATGTAGTCGGGAGATCGACCCATCATCCCCGCTGTCAAGCGCGCCCATTCTTGGAACGCCAGGCGCCGGTGTTCGAGATCGTCTTTTGTCGTCGGCCGCAAAAACGCCGCGCCGGCCAGTTCCCCCGTCGATGTGCGGAACGTCAGCACCGGCTGTTTGTTTGGATTGTGCTGGGCGTCATATAAGCGGGCTTGGCTTCGGATTACGCCGGCGAAGGCCGGGTGTTCCGACAACTTTCCTCTCACCTGTTGGCCGTTAATCCATATATTGGATTGAAGGTTGTCGATTCGCTCGATATATTGGTCTCCGCGAATAATGGCCATCATTATCATCCCCTTTTTCCGCCAAACCGTTTATGGCCATTGTATGCACACCTAAGAAAAAGGGGAGGAGATTCACTCATGAACAAAGCAGGCCACTTCTACTCGGTTGCGCCCGTTTTGTTTAGCTCGGTAAAGCGCCTGATTGGCAAGGGAAAAAAAGCGTCTTAGCGTGTTCATCCGGCTACGGGATGGTTATGGCGGCTCTAACACTGACGGTGACGTAACTGGCAGCGGGCAATGAACGGTACGGAATGGCCAGCCGTTCAACGTCCACCCGTACTGCTTCGACGGCCGCTGTTGCCCCCTCATGAAACGCGGGGGTCGTTTATATTTTGCGAGCAGCAGCAATTCGCCATTTCGCCACAACTTTTCGAACATATTGTGAAATAGTGAACAAATCCATTTCATTTAGCGGAAAAAGGAGTACGATAAAAGTGTAAGGAAGATCTTCCAAAATGAAAGGGGAGGAACAAAATGGTTGTCAAATGGTTGCGCGAACACATCACGGCGTCGGCGTTGATGGTGGTGTTAAGGTTGTATTTAGGGTATGAATGGATGACGGCGGGGTGGGAAAAACTGACGAACGGTTTTGATGCCTCAGGATTTTTAAAAGGGGCGCTGGCGAATGCCACGGGCGAACACCCGGCTGTGCAAAGCTGGTGGGCGGGCTTTATCGAAAACGTAGCACTGCCGAATGTCGGATTGTTCAACTTCCTCGTGCCATGGGGTGAATTTCTCGTCGGGATCGCGCTCATTCTCGGATTGTTTACGACTTTTGCCGCACTCATGGGAGCTGTCATGAACTTCGCCTTCATGTTCTCGGGCACGACGAGCACGAACCCGCAAATGGTGCTGCTCACCGTCTTCATCCTCGTCGCCGGAGCCAATGCCGGACGCTACGGTTTCGATCATTGGGTGCTGCCATATCTCCGCCATTGGTGGACGGATAAAACGCATCGTCCACATCGCCCGGCCGCAGCGCATAAATGACCGCCGTCAAGCCGCGTAAGCTGCTCCGGCTTTCCTCCTTTTCCTAACGGCTGCTCCTTCTCCAACGTGGAAGGGGGCGGCCGTTTGTCAGGGCGGCGAAAATGATGGGTCGTTCAAAAAAGGAAATCGGCGAATGACGGCGAAATTATTTCATATGGATGAAGCAGAGGACATGAACAATTGGGAGAAAGCGTTTTCTAAGCGAAAAATACTGACCATTCAGTATTCTGTCGAAGGATGGTGAAACAGGTGAACCAAACGCCCCCGTATTGGCCGAGCAGATTGCCGAAGAAGCTCCACTATGTGCTCGGCGAACAGCCGCTCTATCATTATTTGCGCCATCGCGGCGAACGCGAGGAAAACGAGCCGGCGTACATCTTCTACAACAAGGTGGTCACTTGGGGAACATTGCTGGATCACGTCCGCCGGTTTGCCCGCTATTTGCAGGAAAAAGGGGTGAGGAAAGGGAGCTATGTCGCCTTGTACATGCAAAACTGTCCGCAATACATCATCGCCCACTTCGCCATCCAGCAGTTAGGCGGCGTCGTCGTCCCGCTCAACCCGATGTACCGGGAATCGGAGCTCGCCTATTTTTTCGCTGAAGTGCCGCTTGTCGGCATCATCGCTGGGGAAGAAGGATTATCCCGCATTCAACAAGCTGAACAACAAACGGCGCCTCTGTCGTTTATCGTAACGTGCCACTACGGCGATTACGCCGATCCGGCAGGGGGCATCCCGCTTTGCGCCGAGCTTGTGCAACCGAAAGAGGCGATGAGCGCCGCGGACGATTTTGCGGCCATCATCGCCGCCTATCCGCCGCTTGATGAGACCGCTTCTATTGACTTATGGAACGATGTCGGGTTGATCATTTTTACATCGGGTACGACCGGTCGGCCGAAAGGAGCGATGCTCACCTATGGCAATGCGCTATTTAAGACGGCCGCATCCGCCCAGGCGAACCGGCTGACGGAAAAACGCGAACAGCTTATGGCCCATTCCCCGCTTTGCCATATTGCCGGCATGGTGATGGGACTGAATACGCCGGTGTACACGGGACATCCATGCGTGCTGTTTACCCGCTTTGATCCGATGGCGACGATCAAAGCCATCGAAACGTACAAAGTCACGGCATGGTACAGCATCGCGCCGATGAATGCGGCCATTTTGCAAGTGCTGTCAACCACCTCTGCCGACTTGTCAAGTTTAAAACGCAACTTGGCGACGAGCTTCGGTCTGCCGGTGACGAAAGACCTTGCCGAGCGGTGGGCGGAAGCGACCGGCGGCTGCCTGTTGTACGAAGCCGCCTACGGGCTGAGCGAGACGCATACGTGTGACACGTTTATGCCGGATGACCGTGTGAAATTTGGCTCGTGCGGCATCCCGACGTATGAGACGGACATTCGCATCATCGATCCGGAAACGAAACGGGAGCTTGGGCCCGGACAGTCGGGGGAAATTGTCGTCAAAAATCCGGGGGTTTTTCAAGGCTACTTCCGCCGCGATGACGCGACGAGCGAGACGCTGAAAGATGGGTGGGTGTACACTGGCGATATCGGGTATGTCGATGAAGACGGCTATTTGTATTTCCAAGGGCGGTTGAAAGAAATGATTAAAGTGTCCGGCTACAGCGTCTTTCCGGAAGACGTCGAGGCACTGTTGAACGAACATCCGGCCGTCAAGCAATGTGCGGTCATCGGCGTGCCTGACCCGATGAAAGGGGAAGTGCCGAAAGCGTTTGTCGTTCTCCATGATTCGTACAAAGGAAGGGTGGCGCCGTCTGACTTGATCGAATGGGCGAAAACGCATATGGCGGCGTTCAAGTATCCGCGTTATATCGAGTTCATTGATGAATTGCCGGCGACGCCGTCAGGCAAAGTATTGCGAAAGCTGCTGCCAAGAGAATAACATAGCGGCGGGGTTTGATGCGGGCCGCCCCGCCTTTTTCTGCCAAAGGGGGATCGCGATGAAACATTTGCGGCAATTAACAGACGAACTGATGGCGAAAAAAGCGCGCGCCGCGCTAGGCGGCGGAGAAGAGAAAATCGCCAAGCAGCACGCGAAAGGGCTCCTGACGGCCAGAGAGCGGATCGACCTGCTTGTGGATGCCAAAACTTTTGTCGAGTTCGGACAGCTGAACGCGTCCGACCAACCCGGTTTGGAAGAAACGACGTATGGAGACGGGCTCGTCGCCGGCATCGGTAAAGTGAATGGCCGCCCGGCGGTCATCATCGCCGGGGATAAAACGGTGCTTGCTGGAACGGAGGGGAGCGTTCATTTGCGCAAGTCGCGGCAAATGCATGCGTTGGCTGTGCGCAATGGCTTGCCGATGTTTTTCCTCCATGAAGGCGGCGGGTTGCGCATGCCGGACGGGATGGGGTCGGACGGGATCAGCGACAAATTGTTTCCACGCGAGCTGCTCACCCACCACCGGAAAGTGCCGACGATGGCGGCGATTTTGGGGGACAGCTACGGTGGGCCGACATGGACGGCGGTCAGCTGCGACTTTGTCACGCAGCTGAAGGGGACATGCATGGCGATCGCTGGGCCGCGCATGCTTGAATTGGCCAACGGGCAGCGCGTTTCTCCAGAAGAGCTTGGGGGCGTAGACATTCATTACCAGTATACAGGGCAAATTGACGCCGATGGCGAGACAGAGGCAGAATGCATCGAGCAACTAAAAAGGTTTTTTTCATCGTCTTTGGCGAGGAGACCCCCACTTCAACGACCAAAGGGAGTAAGTGGGGGAGGAATCGCTTTTTTGTGTTTTTGTATCACTAAAAAATATATTTAGTGAAAGAGAGGTGAGACAAATGGACATGACGTTAACAGCCAAAATCAAAATTTACCCAACAGCGGAACAAGCAGAAGTATTGAAAGCCACCCTTTCCGCTTATCGACAAGCGTGCAACGCTGTGTCTGTTGTGATTTTTGACACAAAAGTGCTTGCACAAGCCAAGTTACACGACATGACCTATCGTCTACTTCGATCAAACTACGCTTTGCGTTCGCAAATGGCGCAATCTGTGATTAAAACGGTGATCGCTAGATACCGTTCCCTAAAAAGCAATGGTCATGAATGGACATTGGTTCGCTTTAAAAAGCCTGAATATGACCTCGTTTGGAATCGAGATTACTCCATTGTTCAAGGGTTATTTTCTGTCAATACACTAGAAGGACGAATCAAAGTGCCATTCGAACCAAAAGGCATGGAACAATATTTTGATGGCTCATGGACGTTTGGCACAGCCAAACTCGTCTACAAGCATAACAAATTCTTTTTGCACATCCCCATGACCAAAACAATTCCAACCGTGGATGAACACAACATCCGCCAGGTGGTCGGTGTCGATGTGGGTGTTAACTTTCTTGCAACAGCTTATGATTCGCAAGGGAAAACGATCTTTTTTAACGGACGAAAAATCAAGCATATGCGTGCCAAGTACAAACGAATGCGAAAAACCCTCCAGCAAAAAGGGACGGCTTCTGCGCGTCGGAAGTTGAAAACAATCGGACAACGAGAAAACCGTTGGATGACGGATGTGAACCATGCTGTCACGAAGGCACTCGTTCGTCAATATGGAGAACGTACCCTTTTTGTATTAGAAGATTTAACAGGCATTCGTGAAAAAACAGAACGTGTACGTATCCATGACCGATATGAAACCGTATCGTGGGCGTTCTATCAGTTCCGTCAAATGTTAGAGTATAAGGCACGTTTGCATGGGTCAAAAGTGATGGTGGTTGCTCCGCATTACACCTCTTTGACATGTCCAAAGTGTGGTCATACGGAAAAAGCCAATCGAAACAAGCGTACACACACCTTTTGTTGCCGAACATGCGGATACACCTCAAACGATGACCGCATTGGTGCTATGAACCTTCAACGAAAAGGAATAGAGTACATCGTTGAAGGAACGACACAGGCATGACCTGCGTCGTTGGGTAGTTGTCAACCGGCCCCTAATGCAACCCCAAGTCAAGGAAGGAGGACGAAGTCCGCTCGCACTTCTGGGGAGTTGCAAGCCCCCACTTCAAGCGTTAGCGAAGTGGGGGTAGTTGACTGGCATTCGCACACCGTGGACATTAGCGAGTGAGACGGTTTGGCATAAAACGCACCGTCTTGGCGGCAAAGTATTTACCGCGATGGGGATTTTGTCGATGCTCACCGCGTTTTGGCGCGGAGAGATGAGGGCTGTTTTGTTTGTCGTCATCATCGTTGTCGGCAATTTGTATCTCATCGTTCGATCGTTTCTTTATGAGCAGCAAGAACAGCGCAACCGTTCCTAAATAAGCGGGAGGGGGAGAGGACGTGGGAGTGATCGGTGCGGCGGTGCAGCTCGCCATTTCATTGTTTGTTCCAGTTGGTCTCGCATGGTACGGAAGAAAAAAAGGATGGCTTTCATGGAAAGCGCTCGGCGTCGGGGCAGTTGTGTTTCTCGTTTTCTCACAAGTATTGGAAAAAGCGCTGCACATCGCTGTGCTCGAACCGGGCCGGCCGGCGTTAAAAGGAACAGGCAGCGTTTGGCTCTTTGTCCTGTACGCGGCGCTTGCCGCTGGCGTGTTTGAAGAACTTGGCCGCTATGTCGGGTTCCGTTGGCTGCTAAAGCAACATCGCGGATATGGCGATGGTTTATCATTCGGGCTTGGGCACGGCGGGACGGAAGCGGTATTGCTCGGGGTGGTTGGCGCGGTCAACGTCATCTTGCTTGCGAGCCTGATTCAATCCGGATCATTCGACAAAACGATCGCCCCATCGCTTCCGGCAGGACAGGCGGAGCTGATCAAGGAGCAAGTGTTGCACACGCCGTTTGCGATGTACGTGTTAGGCGGCTTGGAACGGCTGTTTGCTTTGGCGGTGCACGTGGCGCTGTCGCTCCTCGTTTTGCTCGGCGTGCGCCAGCGGCAGTTCCGTTATGTCCTGTACGCGATTTTGCTTCACACGGCGATGGACGTCTTGCCCGCGCTTTATCAAGCGAAAGTGGTCAAAAACATTTGGGTGGTCGAGGGAGTGCTGCTCATTTGGGCGGTTGCTGCGGTTTCGTTCATCCGCCGGATCAAACCGGCATTCGAACAGGGAGGAGAGGAACGATGATTCGTGTAAAACGGCTTGACCATGTGCAAATTTGCATTCCGTTTGGCGCCGAAGACGAAGCGCGCGCCTTTTACACCGGTGTGCTTGGTTTTCAAGAAATCGAAAAGCCGGAATCGCTGAAAGGAAACGGTGGACTTTGGTACAAAGTCGGCGATATCGAGCTCCATATCGGAGCAGAAAACCGCGACGGCTATAACAGCAAAAGCCACCCGGCGTTTGAAGTGGAAGATGTCGAAGCCGCGCGCCGCTATTTGGAATCACAAGGCGTCGTGACGCAAGACGAAAAACCGATTCCAGGGGTGAAGCGGTTTTCCTTTCGCGATCCGTTTCACAATCGGATCGAGTTGTTAGAAAAAGGATAAGATCGTTTCATAAGCCGTCCGATCGGGCAGTGCTCTTTTGCTCCTTCGCGATAGTAACCTCTTGTCATTCAGGGCATGCTAGAGACGAAGGAGGAATCGAGATGGAGAGAAAAGCGAACAACAAGCGCAACGACAAATCTGTCCGCACCGCTGATGCCCGGACGGCAGGCCGAGCAGCGATGAAGGAACAAACGGTGCAAGAGGCCTACAAGCAACGGGAAGAGCTGACGGCCGATTAAATCAAAAAGCGGGAGAAAGGACGCGTCCTTTCTCTCGCTTTTTTCGTTACGAATGCTCCTCTAAGCTTGCGACCGGCACGCTTTGCTTTTGATTCGGGTTGTCAAGCGGGTGAATCGTTGCTACACCTTTTTGCTGGTCGACATGCTCAATGTAAATGCGCTGGCCGTTGTACGTGACGTTTGCCATCACCGGCGACGACGCGATTTCTTGCGCCCGACGGACATCCATTTCCAACACCTCCTTTTTGCCGATAACACGTATAGTATGACATTTTTGCGATTTGACTATGCATGCGGTCGAGGGTGGAAATGAATAATTCACAGAACCATGTGCTAAATAATCAATAAACGAAACTGATCATCTTTTCCTAGCCGATTTGCGGATTTTAATGTAAACTATTTTTTATGAACGGTTTACATAAAAGGGGGATAGGGATGAAAACCGAACTGACCGTCAAACTGCACGAATGGGAACAAAAAGCGCAAAAACGCCAGCTGCGCCGGGCAGAGGCTTCAGGCGCTACGGTCATCCTGAACGGAAAGCCGATGTTGAATTTAGCGTCCAATAATTATTTAGGGTTGGCGGATGATAGGCGGCTCATCGAAGCGGGCTGCGAGGCGATGAGGGCATATGGGGCCGGAGCGGGCGCGTCGCGGCTCGTCGTCGGCAATCATCCGCTCTATGAGCGGGCGGAAGCCGCGTTGAAACAGTGGAAAAAAGCAGAGGCGGCTCTTATTTTCAACAGCGGCTACACGGCCAACATCGGCGTGTTGACAGCTTTAATTGGCCGAGATGATCTTGTCTTTAGCGATAAGTTGAACCATGCGAGTTTAATTGATGGCATCCGCTTGAGCAAAGCCGCCTGTTTCCGCTATCGACATCATGACATCGATCAGCTGGAATCATTGTTGAAGCAATCTCCGCCCGCGAAGCGGAAATGGATCGTCACCGATGCCGTCTTCAGCATGGACGGCGATATGGCGCCACTCGAGGAGCTGGTTGAGTTGAAGCGGCGTTACCGTGCCGTTTTGCTCGTTGACGAAGCGCACAGCGGCGGCGTGTTCGGACCGAACGGTGAAGGGCTGCTTCACCATTTCGGGCTTGAGAAGGAAGAGGATGTGATCGCCATCGGCACCTTCAGCAAAGCGCTCGGCAGCTTCGGAGCGTATGTAACGGGAGAGCCGTGGCTGGTCGACTATTTGATCAACAGCGCCCGCAGCTTGATTTTTACAACCGCCTTGCCGCCATCGGTCCTTGCCGCCAATGAGGCTGCCATTCATATTGTCCAAGCTGAGCCAAAGCGGCGCGAGCGGCTGCACGCCCTAAGCGAAAGATTCCGCACCAAGCTGAAGCGGCTTGGGTTTGACACAGGCGGCAGCGAGACGCCGATCGTTCCCGTGATCGTCGGTCCGAACGACCGAGCCGTGGCCATGAGCGAGCAGCTGCAAGAAGCTGGCATCGCGGCCGTCGCCATCCGGCCGCCGACCGTCCCTGAGGGGACAGCGCGCATTCGCTTTTCCATCACCGCCGCGATGACGGAAGAAGACATTGATATGGCCGTTGACTGCATCGCTTTGGCGGGGAAGCGGATTGGACTGATTTCGTAGGAGGAAACAGCATCATAATGATGGAACTGATGGAACGTGGGGGAAGAAAAACAAAAAACCAGCCGAACGTTTTTTCGGCTGGTTTCCTTCGATCGGGATGACAGGATTTGAACCTGCGACCCCACGCACCCCATGCGTGTGCTCTACCAAGCTGAGCTACATCCCGAAATGGATGGTGAGACATTTCCAATTATACAAGAAAAGCAGGACAAAATCAATGGCGAATTTTGCGTTGAGTTGGAAAAGGATGCCGTTGAAAGACTAGCGGCATCCTTGTTGCTGACAAGTCTGTTTTTTTCTGTTTTCATGCTCCTTTGAACGTATCTTCCTCTGTCTACCCGCCCCTGCTTTTGCGACAGAGAATTCGCCATTGATTATACGGCAAAGCATGCAAGATGTCCCGCTAAAGAACTCGTGATTGGAAACGAGTTGTTCAGCAGAGACTCTTTTTAAGTTGAGAAACTTTGCAAAATCGACTCGCCTTCCGCCACAAAAACCGCCGATAGGCCGAAAAGAATTGTTTTCCCGTCTTCTACACGCCTTGGAACACGAGCGCGGTGTCAATCGTTCCGATAACAGAATCGAACGTTTCTCCGCAGGCGATGATCGTCTCGGCGTATCGATCATGTTCGAGTGTGCACTGACGGATCGTTTTGTTGTATGGGTCGGCGATCCAGTATTCTTCCACTCCGTAGGCACAGTACAAATCTTTTTTCAGCGTCACATCGATTTTGTAGGTTGACGGGCTGACAACTTCGATGACGATGAGCGGCCGCCCCTTATAGCCGCCGATGATTTTTTCCGGCCGTTCGCAATAGACAGCGACATCCGGCTGGATAAACTCGTTCATCACTTTTCCGTTCTTTTCGAGTTTCACGGATAAGTTTGAAATCGGTTGACATTGGCTTTTTCCTTTGATCATGGAAACAAGATTGTGGCAAACGATTTGATGTTCCCATGACGGGGACGGGGACATGTTGATGGCTTCTTGCATGCTCCTCACCTCTTTTTCATTTCTTTTTCATTATACTTGAAACCGTTCTCCCTTGCCTACAACAGGTTGTTGAGAAAAAAGAAAACGCTAGGTTGCCGGGCAGCGTTCAAGTATACTAAAAAGAAAAGAGGAAAGGAGGCCGTTTTGATGCCGATGCCGGAAAAAGGGCAGCCGTTCACCTATGCGCAATACATGATGCTCGACGAAGATGTACGATATGAGGTCATTGACGGCCAAGTCTTCAACATGTCTCCCGCTCCGACGCCGAAACATCAGGCAGTGCAACGTGAATTGTTGGTGGAATTTGCGACATATTTGCGGGGGAAAGAATGCACCGTATTTGGCGCTCCGATCGACGTTTGTTTGGCGGAGAGAGATGATCCGGAACAAATTCGCGAATGGGTTGAGCCGGATCTTGTCGTTGTCTGCGACAAAAACAAAATTCGTGAAAAACGAATTGTTGGCGTGCCGGATCTCGTTGTGGAGATTATTTCAAAATCAACGGTGCGCAAGGATAAAATCGTCAAATTTCACCGTTACGAGCGGGCAGGGGTGAAAGAATATTGGATTGTCGATCCGATGAATGAGACGATTGATGTCTATGTGCTCGAAGAAGGGAGATTCCGCCACCAAGGGATGTATGTCCGCGATGATACGATTCCTGTTCGCATGTTTCCCGGATTTGTGATCGAATTGAAAAACGTATTTGCCGAAGAAGAATAAGAAAAACGGCTGCTGTTCAAACAGCAGGTTCAGGCTGTCGTCTTGAAGAGGAGTTGTTTTTCCGGCGGTCCGCTTGGTGAGCCCCGTCGGAAACCTCTGCTGTTTGAAGCGTTTGGGCATAGAAACGGAAAAAATAGGCGATACTAACCATCGGTGATGCTTGTGTACAACCAAGAAGAACTGGTCCGCTTTGTCGAAGAAGCGAAGCAGTACGCCCGCTACGGAAAAGTGGCTGACTACATCCCCGCCTTAGGCAAGGCGAACCCGAATGAGCTGTCGATCGCCATTTACACGCCGGATGACGAGGTGGTAAGCGCCGGGGATGTGACGGTGAAAGTGACGCTGCAAAGCATTTCCAAAATTATTGCGCTCGCCCTTGTGCTCATCGACCGGGGCGAGGATGAGGTGTTCCATAAAGTCGGCATGGAGCCGACGGATTATCCGTTTCATTCCATTGCCAAATTAGAGGAAAAGCCTGCCAAACCGCTGAATCCGATGATTAACGCCGGCGCGCTTGTCGTCACGTCGATGATTCAAGGCGGCTCGGTGTCCGAACGGCTGGAACGGCTGTTAGCGTTCGTCCGCCGTCTCGCTGGCAACGAACGCATTTCGTACTCCGACGAAGTGGCCCGCTCCGAATTTGAAACAGCGTTTTTAAATCGTTCGCTTTGCTATTTTCTCAAGCAGCATCGTATCATTGATGAAGATGTCGAAGAGCTGATGGAATTGTACACGAAACAGTGCGCCATCGAAATGACGTGCATCGACTTGGCGCGCATCGGCTTGGTGCTCGCGCTTGACGGACGCGATCCGCATTCGAGTGAGCCGCTCATGCCGCTTGATGTCGCCCGCATTTGCAAAACGTTCATGGTCACGTGCGGCATGTACAACTCATCAGGTGAATTTGCCATCAAAGTCGGCATTCCGGCGAAAAGCGGCGTCTCGGGCGGCATTCTCGCTGCCGTGCCCGGGCGGTGCGGCATCGGCGTTTTCGGCCCGGCTCTCGATGATAAAGGGAACAGCTTGACCGGGGTGAAACTGCTCGAGCGGCTGTCAAAAACGTATTCATTAAGCATTTTCTAAGGAGGAAATCACGATGAAAACATTTACGGTCCAGTTTCACCGCGAAGACGACGTCGAAGCGATGAACGTCGGCAAGTTGAGCCAAGAGGATTTTGACAAGGCGACCGAAGGCGGGACGCGGCATCTGTTTGACCTTGACACGAACATCGGCTATTTCGTCTTTTTTGACGCCGAGGACAACGAAGGCAAGGTATCGTATTTAATGCTTCAATACGAAGAAGACAGCGAAGACCCGAGCGCGTGCTACGGCTTTGAGCTGAAAGACTTTTACGAATTTATGGCGCTTTACTTAAACGACCTTGAATTCGCCGACGAAGAAGAAATGGCGGAAGATGGCGAAGAGGAATACGGCCCGATTCACCATTTAGCCCATTTGCTTTATCATATCGTCGAGGAAGGGAAGACGGTGGAGGTGTGAGGCATATCCCAAGCCAAACGGCTTGGGGTTCTTTGTTTATAGGGCAAAAAAAGAATTTGGGGGCTTGACGAACGATTTTACGGCGATGTAAGATGGTTTTGTAATCGATTACATAATAAGCCGACAAAGCGGACAAGGGGCGCGATGCTGATAGACAGGCTGTCTTCATTGAAAAGGAGAAACGGAAAACGATGCCCGCTTTTCGGCTTTTGGCGAGAAAAGGACAGACAAGCGAAAACGAGGATGATTCGCCCATTTGTATGTAATCGATTACAAACAATCGATGCATAGACAAGCAGTGGGGGATGCCAAGTCAAAAGTCAATGGATGTCATGTCCAGGAGGTGATTGGGGCAGTCGAAGCAACCACTATACGCGATGCCATGCGGTGTTTGACAAATCCAAAATTTAAAGGGGGAGAATGACGATGAAAAAGACGTTAAAAACATCGGCTGTTTTGTTAGCGCTTACGATGGGGCTCGCGGCATGCTCCGGCGGCCAAAGCGAGAGCCAGACGGGCAAAGACAGCAAAAACGAAGAAGGGAAAACGAGCCAGTCTGAAAAAGTGAAAATTGTCTATGCCCGCGGCCAAGATTCCACGAAAGCCACCGAAAAAATCATCGAAGCGTTCGAGAAAACGCACCCGAACATCGATGTGGAATTTCGCGAAATGCCGGCTGACACCGGGAAGCAGCATGATGCGTATGTCACGATGTTAAATGCGCAGTCGTCGGAAATCGATGTCATGGATCTCGACGTCATTTGGCCGGCTGAGTTTGCTCAAGCGGGTTATACGCTGCCGCTCGACCGCTTTATTGAGAAAGACGGCATTGACCTCGGCAAATACAACCAAGGGGCGCTTGCGGCCGGCAACTTCAATGGCAAGCAATGGGCGATGCCGAAATTCATTGATGCCGGCATGCTGTTCTATCGCACCGACCTGGTGCCAAAGGACAAAGTGCCGAAAACATGGGATGAACTCTTAAAAGAGGCCAAAGAACTGAAAGGAAAAGGCGGCACGAAATTCGGCTATTTGATGCAGGCCAAACAATATGAAGGATTGGTGTGCAACGCGGTTGAATTTATCGCCTCTTATGGCGGGCAAATCGTCGATAAAAACGGGAATGTCGTGATCAACAGCCCAGATACGATCAAAGGGCTGAAGAAAATGGTGGAAATCGTCAAGTCCGATGTTGTGCCGAGCAACATCACCACATTCACTGAACCAGAATCGCATACCGCGTTCATTGAAGGACAATCGCCGTTTATCCGCAACTGGCCTTATCAATACGCGCTAGCGAATGACAAAGAACAATCGAAAATCGTCGGCAAAGTCGGCGTGGCTCCGCTTCCGGCCGGAGACAAAGGTTCGGCTGCCGCGCTGGGCGGCTGGATGACCGCGATCAACAAATATTCGAAACATCCGAAAGAAGCATGGGAATTTGTCAAATTTATGACGGGGCCGGAGGGGCAAAAAATTTCCGCGATTTACGGCGGTTTAGCGCCAACGCTTCCCGAATTGTTTAAAGATCCGGATGTCTTAAAAGCCAATCCGTTCTTTGCGGAAGAAGGATTTGTCAATGCGTTGAACGCCGCTGTGCCGCGCCCGGTCGTCCCGAACTACCCGGAAATTTCGGAAATCATCCAAATTAACGTATCCAAAGCGCTGGCCGGGGAGCTGACGGTCGAACAAGCTGTGGCCAATATGGAAAAAGAAATGAAAGCAGCCTTGAATAAGTAAGGAGAATGACTGGGCCGGCGCGCCGCAGCCGATCCGAATCCGGCCAACGCCGGCCAATGCCCCATCAGCCAAACAAAGAACGCAATTTTGTTTGACCACTTTCGGTTCATTAGCCTTCAGTCCGCCATCTGCCCGGTGCTGAAGGCTAATATCCTTTTCTAAGCAGAAGGGAGAGAACAGCGATGAGGAATGAAAAGCGAATGGAGCGCCTATTAGGCTATTCGCTTGTCGCGCCGGCCATGCTGCTCATTTTGGCGATTGCCATTTGGCCTGTCATTCAGTCCTTTTATTACAGCTTGTTCGACTATCGGCTCAACGACCCGACCAAATCGTCGATTCACTGGAGTTACAGCCTCGATCTGGAAGGATATCTACAAAACTATCCGTTCCTCAAAAGCGCTCTTAAGCAGGAAATGGCGGCTGCGGATGGACAAACGAAACAAACGTTGGCGCAAATCGAACAAAAACTCGCGAAACTGGACGCGGCGATCCGTTCCAACGATCAAGTGGCGGAGCAATATGACAAAGTGAACGAAGTGCTCGACAATTTCGAGACGCCAAGCGATGAGCTGAAGATCGCCGAGCTGGACAAACAGACGGCCGAGCGGCTGACCGACACGGTTCATGATGTCGTAAAGACGCTCAAAGAGATGAAAAAAGCGGGCGAACTGCAGCAGGCGGATAAAGTCGTCGGCTTGGCCGAAGGGCTCGAAGGGGTCGTGATCGAGCCGAACTTTGTCGGCCTCAAGCATTATAAGGACAGCTTCAGCGACATGCGCTTATGGAAAGCGTTATGGAATACGACGTTCTTTACGGTGGTGTCGGTCGCCATTGAGCTGGTGTTAGGGCTCGGAATTGCGTTGCTCATCAATAAGGCCTTTTTTGGCCGCGGGCTTGTGCGGGCGACGATTTTGATTCCGTGGGCGATTCCTACCGCCGTATCCGCGCTTATGTGGAAATTTTTATACGATGGACAAAACGGCATTGTCGCCAAATATTTCGAAACGGTCGGCCTTGTCGACCGGATGGGGGATTTGTTGACGACGGAAGCGGGGGCGATGTTTGCGGTCATTTTTGCCGATGTATGGAAGACAACCCCCTATATGGCGCTCTTGCTGCTGGCCGGGCTGCAAACGATCCCGAGTTCGTTGTATGAGGCCGCTTCCATCGACGGAGCCACCAAATGGCAGCAATTCACAAAAATCACGCTGCCGCTGTTAAAATCAAGCATTTTAGTCGCGTTGTTGTTCCGCACGCTCGATGCGTTCCGCGTGTTCGACTTGATTTATGTCTTAACCGGCGGAGGGCCG
Source organism: Geobacillus thermoleovorans (assembly GCF_001610955.1). Lineage (GTDB taxonomy): Bacteria > Bacillota > Bacilli > Bacillales > Anoxybacillaceae > Geobacillus > Geobacillus thermoleovorans. The sequence goes on along the minus strand of NZ_CP014335.1, from coordinate 2,024,265 downwards.
GCGAACTCGACGGAAACGATTTCCATTTTAGCGTATAAAGTCATGTTCTCGCAGACGAATTTCGGTGCGGGATCGGCGCTCGCTGTCATCGTGTTTCTCTGCGTGGCGGTGATTTCCATGATCTATATTCGCTGGCTTGGGAAAGATTTGTTGTCTGATGGCTCCAGCGTCAAACGATAACGAAGGGGTGAGACGATGCAAAAAAAAGCCGGTCCGTTCTTTTACGTGTTTTTGGCCCTGTTTGTGTTCTTTGTGATGTTTCCGTTTTTATGGGTTTTGCTCAGTTCCATTAAGCCGCTTAGCGAATTGTTTGGCGACAAAGCGTTCGATTGGTTTACGAGCCATCCGACCTTAAAATCCTATGTGTCGGTCTTTGTCAATTACCCGTTTTTGCGCTATTTATGGAACAGCACGGTCGTGGCGACCATTACGACGGTGTATACGGTCTTTGTCGCCGCGTTTGCGGCTTATGCGATTGCGCGCCTTGAATTTAAAGGCAAGACGGTCATTCTCGGCTTGGTGTTGGCTGTATCCATGTTTCCGCAAATTGCCACCATTTCTCCGATTTACATGTTTGTGAAAAAATTCGGGTTGACGAACAGCTACTTGGGATTGATCATTCCGTATACGACGTTTGCCTTGCCGTTGTCGATTTGGCTGTTGGTCACCTTTTTCCGCAAGATTCCGTTTGATTTGGAAGAAGCGGCGAAAATGGACGGGGCGACGCCGATGCAGACGTATTTTAAAATCATTTTGCCGCTCGCTGTGCCAGGGGTGTTTACGACGTCCATTCTCGTCTTCATTGCCGCATGGAACGAATTTTTATTTGCCTTGACGATCAATACGGCGGAAAAATACAAAACCGTTCCGGTCGGCATTGCCATGTTCCAAGGCCAGTATACGATCCCGTGGGGCGAAATTTCCGCGGCCACCGTGATTGTGACGATCCCGCTCGTCATCATGGTGCTGTTGTTCCAGCGCCGCATCGTCTCTGGGCTCACGTCCGGCTCGGTAAAAGAATAAGGAACGAACGTGAAAAAGGATGCCAAGCGAGCATCCTTTTGTTTTTTGGGGTAATGCCCATTTTGAAACACGAAACAGAGGAGGAGCAGTTCTATCCGCTCCACTCCGTTCATATGTTAATGACAGACGGCTAACGGGGAGGGATGTGTAAAGGCCAAAGATGATATGATTAATATTCAGAATATTAACAAAATGGACGGTGGCAGCCGTGAAAGGGGGTGGAATTTGTTTTTACTCTTTTTTGCACCAATCAAGGGGAGGGGAAGGCGTGCGATTTGACCGTCCGTTTGAACAGTATGCGCTTGGCGAGCGCCACCGTTCGCGCGGGCGAACGATCACCGAAGCTGATATTGTGCAGTTTGCCGGCGTTTCCGGAGATTTTTATCCGCTGCACATGGATGGGGAATACGCCAAGCGGACGCCATTTGGCGAGCGCATCGCCCATGGGATGTTGACGCTGTCGGCGGCGACGGGGCTGTGGATGATGGAGCCGGGAGTGGTCCTGGCGTTTTATGGCATCGATTCACTTCGTTTCGTTCGTCCCGTCAAGATCGGTGATACGATTTACGTGGAATCGGAAGTGAAGCGTTTGACGGAACGGGGCGAGGAAGCCGGGCTCGTCACGGTGCATCAGCGAATCGTCAACCAGCGGGAAGAAACGGTCGTCGATGCCGTTGTGCATGTGCTTGTTGCGCGGGAAGGGAAAGCTCCATGACGGGCTTGTGGAACGGCATTACGGTCTGACAAAGAAACGAGTCCATGACGGTTTGTTTTTGGAAGCGCTAACATTATGTTCGTTTTTTTGCTATCATCCATTTGTTTTTCCGTTTCCATGAGATGCGCGCACTTTGATTGCGTGAAAGGGGTGTTGTGAATGGCTGTAACGATGATGGATGCGGCGGAATTGAAACGCCAAAAAAAGCGGGCGGCGATTTCCAGTGTGGTCGGTACGACGATTGAATGGTACGATTTCTTCCTTTACGGGACGATGGCCGCTCTCGTGTTTCCACAATTATTCTTTCCACAAGGAGATTCGTACGTCGCACTGATGCAATCCTTTACCACCTTTGCTTTAGGATTTATCGCCAGGCCGGTCGGCGCCGCGATTTTCGGCCATTTCGGCGACCGCATCGGGCGGAAGGCGACGTTGGTGGCCACTTTGTTGCTGATGGGGTTGGCGACCGCGCTGATCGGCCTGATGCCGACATATGAGCAAATCGGCCTGTGGGCGCCGGTGCTGGTGACCGCGCTGCGTCTCATTCAAGGCATTGGCGTCGGCGGGGAATGGGGCGGCGCTATTTTGATTGCGATGGAGTGGGAAGAAGGCAAACGGCGCGGGCTGATGGCTTCCCTGCCGCAAATGGGCGTGCCGTTCGGGCTGTTGTCCTCTTCCCTTGTGACGACGCTGATGCTTGCGGCGGGCGGCGACAGCTTTTATGCGTGGGGATGGCGCGTTCCGTTTCTCATAAGCTTCCTTCTCATCGCCATCGGGCTGTACATCCGGCTGAAAGTGCTCGAATCGCCGCTGTTCCAAGAAGCGATGAAAAAACAAGAAACGAGCAAGATGCCGGTCGGCGAGGTGCTGGTTAGGCATCCGCGCGAAATTCTATGGTCAGCGCTTGCGCGGGTGATTGAAAACGGGTCATTCTACATTTTTGTCACGTTTATCGTCAGCTATGGGACGACATTTTTGGGGATGGAAAAAAGCATTTTCGTCAATGTGACGATTATTGCGGCCATTATCAATGCGCTTTCCATTGTGTATTCCGGCCATTTATCCGACCGGTGGGGGCGGCGGCGCGTCTATATGACAGGCGTCATTTTGCTTATGCTTTGGGCGTTTCCGTATTATTGGCTTGTCAATACGAAAAGTGTCGGGCTGATCTTCTTGGCGACGGTCGTGGCCATGGTGCTCCACGGCATGCTGTATGGCCCGCAGGCGGCCATGATCGCGGAAAACTTCCCGACGCGCTTGCGCTACAGCGGCGCTTCGCTCGGCTACCAGTTGGCATCGATCATCGCCGGCGGCCCAGCGCCGCTCATCAGCACGTGGCTGTTGCACAAATACGGCAGCGCCACCGCCATCTCCTTCTATATCGTCGTCATGGGCTTGATTTCACTCGCTGGGGCGAAAATGCTGCAAGACCGTGCGCGCCAGGCGATTGATTAGATGAATCGGACTGAACACCACTATGGGCGCCTTTGCGTTCGGGCAAAGGCGCTTCTTCTTGCCGCCTGCTAAGGATGACGGTGGGCGGGATATGTTTGCCTTACACGTTCATGCTCATGATAATGGTGTGGTGCTTGAATCCGAGTGTTTCATACAGTTTCATTGCTTGATTTCCTGCATATACACGCAAACGAACCTCTGAATATCCATCTTGTTTCAAATGTTCGATGCCGGCTTCTATTAATTTCCTTGCCATTCCCTTTCCTCTAAATTCTTCTAACACAAACAATTCGTAGATAAATCCATATATTTTCTCAGTGAGCGGGTCTTGGCTTGCTCCGATTAAAATCCAACCCATGAGATGATTGCCTTCCGTTGCGATCAAATAATAGCTCCCTTTCTGCAATAATGGCTCAATCAGTTGTTTGGCTTTTTCATCTGACGGTTTTGCCTCGCCTAATGTGCCATCGAATAATGCTTGTGGTGTGAGTGATAAAATCGTTTTGTATTCCGAATCGTTTGGTTTTCTAATTTCCATGGAGTTCCCCTCTCCCAATGATTCATAGATGGTTGGTTAGGCTTTTTTAGGCACTGGATCTTCGAAAGTCACGGGCTTCACAAACACGGCGGTCTCCGGGCATCTTTAGGCCATGCTGTTCGTACGACGATCGGTTGGCCACTTGTCGCCGCCAACCGTCTTCTTTCGGTATTTTCCAGGGCCATCCACTTGCTTTTGATTTCCCTACTTTTCAAGCAATGCCCGAACATCTTCCACTGGAAGATCCACCAACTGAGCAATGTCTTTCTCCGTCATTCCTTTGCGCGCCATGTTACGGATCAGTTGCTTCATTCCCTGTTTCATTCCCTGTTTCATTCCTTGCTTGATCCCTTGTTGAAGCCCACGTTTCATCCCTTCTTCCCATCCCGCTTTCCTTCCCTTTTGCTCATAGGAAATGATCAGCTCCAACACTTTCTCTCTTTCTTTCGTTTCCATCGCCTTCACTTCTCTTTGCAGTTGTTGCTCTTCCTCCTCCGACAGCTTCACATATGTTTCAAAAAAGCCCAACAGCAGCCGCTGCCTCGCTTCATCCAGCTCCAATCGCACCAACATGCGCAAAAACTCTTTTTTCAACTCGACTTTCTCACTTTCAGTATACCCCATTTTGCCAAGATTCTGTTTTGTATTGGCTTCCCGTCATCCAAGCACCGACCTGCCAGCACCACAAATGTTCCTGAACTTTTGGTTCTTGTCGAAAGAGCGGGGGTGCGCTAGTCTTGGACAATGCTTGGATTCATCATGTGATACGTCTTTTATAGAGACGAAGTGTTGAACGCTGTCCCACCTGCGCTTGCGCTTGGAGGTGGGGGCATCGATTCATCCCATACTTACGCTTATGCGTGGAAGTGGAGGTCTTCCCGGTGCGGGATGATAAAAATCCATTTCTTTATATGAGAAAGGGGCAAACCATGTCTAAGACGGATCGAAAAAACAACGCTTGACAACCGCCCTGTCTTTCATATACGATGAATATGTAATCGATTACATAACTGAGAGGACTATAACGAATGGCAAGCATAAAAGACGTGGCGAAACGGGCGAACGTATCGACGGCCACCGTGTCGCGCGTGCTGCGCAACGCGGGCAACGTCACTGAAGAGACAAGGCAGCGCGTGCTCGAAGCCATTGAAGCGCTGAACTACCAGCCGAACGTGCTCGGCCGGTATTTGCGGCGGATGGAGACCGAGACGGTGCTCGTCGTCGTGCCCGATATTACGAATCCGTTTTTCTCGAAGGTGCTGCGCGGCATTGAAGCGGTCGCCCTCAAGCACGGCTATCAGGTGCTGCTTGGCGATACGCAAAACGATGTCCGGCTTGAGGAGCAGTATTTGAATTTGCTGCCGCAGCGGCAAGTCGACGGGATGATTTTTTTGACCGCCCGCATCGGCAAAGAGCTGGTGGAAGAGATGGCGCGGCAGTTTCCGATCGTCTTGGCGTGCGAGTATTTGGAAGGGGCGGACATCCCGACCGTTTCGATCGACAACATCAGCAGCGCCCGCAAGGCGACAGAACACTTGATCCGCCTCGGCCATTGCCGCATTGCCCACCTGTCCGGGCCAATGAACATCATTTTAAGCCGCGATCGGCTGCGCGGCTACCAACAGGCGCTGGCCCAGCATGAGCTTGAGGCGGACGCTGCGCTCGTGCAGGAGGGTGATTTCACCTATGAGTCCGGATATAATTTGACGCTGAAGCTGCTCGCTCTTGAGAAGCCGCCGACCGCGATTTTCGCCGCCAACGATGAGATGGCGATTGGGGCGATCAAAGCGGTTCGCCATCGAGGCGGACGCGTTCCCGACGATGTGGCCGTTGTCGGATTTGACGACATTCAAATGGCCTCGATTTTTGAACCGAGCCTCACAACGATCGCCCAGCCGATGTTTGAGATCGGGCAAAAAGCGATGGAATTGCTGCTTGCGCTCATTGAAGGAACGAGCGCGCGGCGGCGTCAGCTTGTTCTTCCCGATCGGCTCGTCATTCGCGATTCGTGTGGAGGAGAGCGCTCTGAGCAAAGGGGCTGACAGCGCTCTCTGTTCGGTGCGGGGGAACGGGCGGATTTTTTTGCACGGTGATGTAATCGATTACATCACTTAGAAAACGGACGGCGAATCGGTGGAGCATATGGGACAGAGAAAACAAATGAGCGCAAGGGGGAAAAGGACATGGGAAACACACTTCCAATCCGCCTCGGCTTGATCGGAGCCGGAGGGATTTCCAATGAACACATCAAGGCGGCGCTAAACCTTTCGGAGCGCGCCGTCTTGCAGGCGATTTGCGACGTCAATGAACAAGCGGCCGCGGAAAAAGCGAAAACGTACGGCATCCGCAACGTGTACCGCGACTACAAAGAGCTGCTCGCTTCGCCTGATGTCGATGCCGTCATCATCACGGTGCCGAACTTTTTGCACGCCCAAGTGTCGGTCGACAGTTTGCGGGCCGGAAAACACGTTCTTTGCGAAAAGCCGATGGTGACCAAAGCGGAAGAGGCGGACGCCATCATCCGCGCCCGAGACGAATCAGGCAAGCAGTTTATGGTGGCGCTGAACAACCGCTTCCGCCAAGCGGCGCAATGGCTTCATGAGCGAATCCAATCTGGCGCGTTCGGTGAGATTTATTACGCGAAAACGGGTTGGGTGCGCCGCCGCGGCATTCCCGCATGGGGGGCGTGGTTTTTTGACCGCGAACGCTCCGGCGGCGGCCCGCTCATCGATTTGGGCGTCCATATGCTCGATGTGACGCTTTGGCTGCTCGGGAACCCGAACCCGGTCGCGGTGACGGGGAAAACGTACGCGAAGTTCGGCCCGCGCCGCCAAGGGGCATGGCCGGGAACATCGTTTGCGCCTGATGCCGCCTATACGGTCGAAGATTTCGCCTCGGCGTTCATCCAGCTCGAAAACGACGCGACGGTGCTGCTTGAGACGAGCTGGGCGTCGCATATTGAAGAAGAGCGGGCATATGTCGAGTTTCTTGGCACGGAAGGCGGCGTGCGCTGGGAGTGGAATATCGCCGGAAACCGCCAAGAAGTGAAATGGTTCCGCAACGAACACGGCGTTCCGGCCGATGTCACGCTCCATTTTGATGACCAGAGCGAGCGGGTGGCGCTCCTTGACCATTTCTTGACGAGCATCGCCGAGAACACGCCGCCGCTTTGCACCGCTGAACAAGGGCTTACGATCGCCAAAGTGTTAGAAGCGATTTACGAATCGTCCAACCAAGGGCGGCAAGTTCGCATCGAATGGTGAGAAACGCTCCATGAATCGCACTGGCGTCCCAACGAGTCGCGAACATGGGGAAACATTCCAAAAAACACTCGGCCTAGCCGCATACAGGCAGGCCGAAAGAACCAAGGGGGATTAATGAATGACCACACCCATCCGCGTTGTCGTCTGGAACGAATTTCGCCATGAAAAGAAAGATGAACAGGTAAGAGCGATTTATCCGGAAGGAATGCATACCGTCATCGCGAACTACCTAGCCGAAGCAGGGTTTGACGCCGCGACCGCTGTCTTGGACGAACCGGAGCACGGCTTGACCGACGAGGTGCTCGACCGGTGCGACGTCCTCGTCTGGTGGGGGCATATCGCCCATGACGAAGTGAAAGATGAGGTTGTCGAACGCGTCCACCGCCGCGTGCTGGAAGGAATGGGGCTCATTGTCCTTCATTCCGGCCATTTCTCGAAAATTTTCAAAAAGCTGATGGGGACGACATGCAATTTGAAATGGCGCGAAGCCGATGAAAAAGAGCGTCTCTGGGTCGTCGCCCCGGGCCATCCGATCGTGGAAGGAATCGGACCGTACATCGAGCTTGAGCAGGAAGAAATGTACGGCGAGTTTTTCGACATCCCAGAGCCGGACGAAACGATTTTCATCAGCTGGTTTGAAGGCGGAGAAGTGTTCCGCAGCGGCTGCACGTTTACGCGCGGGAAAGGGAAAATTTTCTACTTCCGCCCTGGCCATGAAACGTACCCGACGTACCATCACCCGGATGTGCTGAAAGTGATCGCCAACGCCGTCCGCTGGGCCGCGCCGGTCAACCGCGGGGAAATCGTCTTCGGCAACGTCAAGCCGCTTGAGCCGATCAAAGCGAAACAAGGAGGAGTGACGCAGTGAAACCGATCAACGTCGGCATTATCGGCACGGGCTTTTCCGCTTCTTCCCATATTGAGGCGCTCCGACGCCTGCCGTTGGTGAACATTGTCGCCATCGCCTCAAGCAGCCAAGAAAAAGCGGAGGAAGCCGCGCGCCGGTTCGGGATTCCGAAAGCATACGGCGACTACCGCGCTTTAATTGACGACCCGGACGTCGAAGCCGTTCACAACTGCACGCGCAACGTTTCGCATTTTCCCATCAACAAGGCGGTGCTTGAGGCGGGAAAACATTTATTGTCGGAAAAGCCGCTCGCCATGGACAGCGAACAGTCGGCGGAATTGAAGCGGCTCGCTGAACAAAGCGAAAGCCTTAGCGCGGTCTGCTTCAACTACCGCCACTACCCGCTCGTTGTCGAGGCGAAAGAGCGGCTTGCCCGTGAGGCGAAGCGCGTCCATTTCGTGTACGGCGGCTATGTGCAAGACTGGCTCTTGTATGACACCGACTACAACTGGCGGCTTGAGCCGGCGCAAAACGGCCCGTCGCGCGCCATCGCCGACATCGGTTCGCACTGGTGCGACACAGTGCAATACGTGCTCGGAAAACGCATCGTCGAAGTGTTCGCCGACTTGCGCACCGTCCATCCGGTTCGCTACAAGCCGAAACAGGAAGGGAGCACGTTTACATCCGGCCACAACCAAGACGCGGAGCCAGTCCAGATTGACACCGAAGACGGCGGCAGCGTGCTCGTTCATTTTGACGACGGCACCCATGGGGCGTTTACGATTTCCCAAGTGAGCGCTGGCCGGAAAAACCGGCTCTATTTTGAAATCGCCGCCGATGAGATGACGCTCGCCTGGGACCAAGAGCACCCGAACCGCCTCTGGGTCGGGCGCCGCAACGGCCCGAACGAAGAAATCGTCCGCGACCCAGCACTCTTGTCGCCGCAAGCCGCCGCTTACGCCCATTATCCAGGCGGCCATGAGGAAGGCTGGCCGGACGGGCTGAAAAATTTGTTCCGTGATTTTTACTGCGCCATCATCCGGAAACAACGCGGCGAGGCGCTCGGGGAACTGCCGTTTGCGACGATCGCTGACGGCCACCATACGATGACGATCGTCGACGCCATTTTGGAAAGCCATCGCACCAAACGGTGGGTGCGGGTGGCGGAATAAGCGGCGTCAGCGCGGCCAGCACGGGCGCGAACGGCGCGCCAAAACAAAACGACACGGCGGAGCCGGCCGCCGACCGGCCGGCTTCACACCGCTAGAAAGGGGAGAAGAACGAGATGAAAGTAGGCGTATTTACCGTCTTGTATCAACAGCTGCCGTTGGAAGACATGCTCGACAAAGTCGCCGCCATGGGCATTGAGGCCGTCGAGCTTGGCACCGGCAATTACCCGGGCAACGCCCATTGCGATCCTGATGTACTTTTGGACCAGCCGGAAAAAATCAAAGCTCTGAAAAAAGCCGCCGCCGACCGCGGCCTTGTGATCAGCGCCTTAAGCTGCCATGGCAACCCGCTTCATCCGGACAAAGCGTTCGCGAAACAGTCGCATGATACATGGAGGAAAACGGTCAGGCTCGCTGAGCAGCTTGAAGTCCCGGTCATCAACGCCTTCTCCGGCTGCCCGGGCGACCATCCCGGCGCCAAATACCCAAACTGGGTCACGTGCTCTTGGCCGCCGGATTACTTGGAAATTTTAAAATGGCAATGGGAAGAAGTCGTCATCCCGTACTGGCGCGAAGAAGCAGCGTTCGCCAAGGAGCACGGCATCACGCAAATCGCCTTTGAAATGCATCCGGGCTTCGTCGTCTACAACCCGGAAACGCTCCTCAAACTGCGCGAACACGTCGGTGAAGCGATCGGCGCCAACTTTGACCCGAGCCACTTGCTTTGGCAAGGCATCGACCCGGTTGAGGCGATCAAACTGCTCGGCCGCGAAAAAGCGATTTTCCACGTCCATGCGAAAGACACGTACTTAGACGAAGCGAACATCCGCAAAAACGGCGTGCTCGATACGAAACATTACAGCCAAATTCTCGATCGCTCATGGGTGTTCCGCACCGTCGGCTACGGGCAAAGCGAAAAAATGTGGCGCGACATCGTCAGCGCCCTGCGCGCCGTCGGCTACGACTACGTGCTGTCAATCGAACACGAAGATATGCTCGCTTCGATCGATGAAGGGCTGTCAAAGGCCGTCGCCCTCTTGAAAAAGGTGTTGTTCAAAGAAGAACTGCCGGAGATGTGGTGGGCATAAAAAGAAGGCGGCAAGGAGCGAGGGGCTCTTTGCCGCCTGTATGCTTGCTTTGACATCTGCCGCCAAGAGATCTCACGTTTTCGACATAGGGGCTTCATGCGGACATTCGTTCGGCCGCAAACAGTTTCTTTTGGAAAGCCAACGTTGTCTCTTGTCCGTTCGGGCGCTTCTGTGACGAAGCGGTCATGAACGCCAGCGGACGGACTCTTCCCAGCGGTTGATCCACTTCATCAGCATCCGAACGAAAAACGACAGAAGAAAGATCGTGACAAACGAATGCATCCATGTCCACGTATGGTACGTGATCAAATTTGTATACTTTTCATAAAGAACTTCTATGAACGTCAAAGCGGCTGTATACAAGGCGCATTGTCCGACAATGCCGAAAAAGCTCGAATGGTACGACGTTCGATAAAAATACACGCACATGATCGGATACAGAAAGTATTCAAACAAGATGCTCGTGTCGAAGTATTGCCCCAAAAACCTCACGGGATAGTCGAGCAAATGCTTTTCGACCACAATGACACCGAAAAAGGTGGAAAAATAAGCTTTCAATAAAAACACGAGAATCACGTCTTTAATGGGCGGTTTGCGCAAACTGAAAGCCAGTAGGATGAGCCCTAGAACCAACAACGCCCATAAATGGAATCGATCCATGTCTTCACCCTCTCCTGTTAGGGCACACTGTTGCCCAGCCTATGCGGCCAATGGGGATAGCACAGTTCACCGGGAGTGGAATCAGGCGTGTGCGCAAGCGCGTCTGTCGGCTGTTCATGTAGGATGGCTCGGGGGGCAACCGCTTTTACATAGCGTGCGCTGTCTGGCTGCGGATGCGCCCCTTCAGCAGCAGAAGCTGGTGACCATCCACCGTCAAATCAATCATCGCCCCGTTCAATATGTCTTCTCCTGATTTCCGCCCGTCCGCCTGCAAATACTTCACTCGATACCATTTTCGCCCATATTCAAAATAGAGATACTGTCCGCGCTGGAAATCGATCCAAAACTTCACCCGCTCGCCGTTCACAGTCTTCCATACATACCCCCAAGCCCGGTCTTGGCGGATCGGCGCCATTTTCGGGCGCACGGAATTGATGGCTTCATAATACAGGCGGTGTTTGATGTCAAACAGCACCATCCTATTCGCCTCCTTTTGGACAACTATACTATATGTATAGCGCCAACTAGGAGAAATAGACATGCCAGCTCACCCGTTTTCTTTCAGCAGCCGTCCCGCCATCACCCGAACCGCGAGCGTCACGACAAACATCGAGACGAATGAATATCCCCACTTCCACGTATGGTATTCGATCAGGTCGGTGTGCCGCTCCAACAGGATCTCGACCGCCGTCATCCCCCCTGTATAAGCGGCGCACTGCATCCATATCCCCTTCCAGCCCGAGCGGCGCGATGTCCCGTAAACGTACACACTGACAACAGGGTAAAGCAAGTATTCAAAGATCACGCTGTCGTTCGTATAATCTGGAAACAGCCGCACCGGATAGGCAAGCATTCCCGCCCCGCTGACGATCAGGCCTGCCAAACTGGAAATATACGCATTCAGCAAAAACGAAAGCCATACTTCCCTTGGTGAAAGAAAGCGGAAGCTGAGCCCCAGCAAACCGATGCCCACCGCAGCAAGCAGCCAAAGGATCGAGTGTTCCATCATAGCCCCAAGCGCGAATTATGTCGATTTTTCTTAGTATGGGATGAAAGAGGGGGGAGTATGTGGGTGTATGGGAATTTTGATTGGATTAAGGACACAAACGCTGAATTTTGAGGAAGAGACAATGATGTTTTGTTTAAAAACAGAGAAGCGGTATAATAAATGCATGAGAAAATTCAATAAAATTTCTGTGACGAATGGCATGTTTGAGAGAGGGAAAAGAAAATGGCGTATATTATTCCAGAATGTCCGACATTTAAAACAAGAGGAGAAGAGAAGCTATTTAATGCTTTAAAAGCAAACCTGGACGATTTATGGACAGTGTATTATGAACCTGTAATTAACGGGAAATATCCAGATTTTATACTTTTTCACGAATATTACGGCATTCTTATACTAGAGGTAAAGGATTATACTACTCAGACGATTCTGGAAATTAGAAAGGATTACTGGAAAATATACAGCCAGGGGAAGGAGGTCAGTATAAAAAACCCGTTTAGTCAAGCAATTGAGTATCGAAATGAGTTAATAAATCTACTAAGCAAACACAAGGAATTAGTGGAACAAGCAGGAAACTTTCAAGGGAAATTGAAGTTTCCAGTCGCTGTAGGATGTGTTTTTGTAGATTTGACAGCGTCTGATATTATCAACTTGTGCATTGATCAGGTGATTCCGCTAGGACAATTGTTCTGTATGGAAGATCTTGAGGACAGTCATGTCTTTAACGAAAAAATCAACGGCATAATGGAAAAACTCTTCACCATTAACAGTCTTTCACGAGAAGAAGCCCGCATTGTAAAACAAGTTATTTATCCAGTGATTAAAGTTAATTATTCTGGACAAGTAGATAGATCATTGGAAGAGGAACAACAAACGGGAAAAGAGGAGAAGGAACGAAAAGAAATATTGAATGTTCAATTGATTTCTTTTGAACATTATGTTGATGAATTTTATTATGTTGTTGATCGAGTCCATCATCTTTGCCAAACGGGAGCAGCAAGAAACATAACGATTGCCTATCCGTTAAATCGCTTCTTGAGAAGAGGAACAGTAAAGGAGTTTATTAGTGATTTATTAAAAAGCAGAGGGCTTTTGGCAAAAAGAGGGCTGACACTGAAGCTTTTTGAGTTGGAACAGTTAAGCGACTATTGTAGGAGTACGGACTATCTCTTTATTGTCGATATTAACTCTATTCGTTCAACTGCTGTTTATGAACGACAGCTGAGACCGATTATAGAGGGAAAGATCTACAACGGTCCTATCATGTTAACGGCGAATAAGCCATCATGGCTGACGAAGAAGCTAAAAAATCGATTAGCGCAACGCTAATCGATTTTTAGCCAATTTTGATAGCAAATTTTGCTTTCTGGACAGTTCGCAGAGCCAACGAGTACAAGTTTTTCCTTGGCTCGTGTTAAGGCAACGTATAACACTCGCAGTTCCTCCGAATAAATTGAATATTGATTTAAGTTTACAGCTTCCTCATAGTTTTTTGAAACAATTTTTGTACCTGTTGAATAATATTTTTCATAACAAAATTCGAGTGTCATTTGATGACGATGATATAAAATTTCAGGATTTAGCGCCCGCTGGCTAATGCTTTGATCCAAATTTGGAAGGATCACAATCGGAAACTCGAGCCCCTTAGCCTTATGAATCGTCATCATTGTTACATACCGGTCATCGGAATCAACATCCAAAACATCTGCCTGCGGTTCATCTTTCTCCGCCTGAATCATAGCTGAGAGCCATTGGATGAACTGCCCTAAGGTAATGTGTTCATTGAAACCTAAATCTCTTGCAAGCTGTTTTAATTTTACGAGATTGGCATAAGCTTGTTTTGGATATGCTTTATGGGCAAGGGTAAATTTATAAATATAGTCTAATATTTGCGCTGGTGTGAATTTTGGGATTAACGGCTTTATATTTCTATAAAGTTCGTCGAGTTTACTGCGATCATAATTAATAAAAATAGTACCCAATGCCTCAAAAGCGTATTTGCTCATTGTCGGCATGTATAGATATTGGAGCAGCTTCAGGGCATCGATGATTTCCCGGCAGTTGTAAAAGTCTCCGCTTCCAATCACCTTGAAAGGAATTTTTTGATTTGTAAACTCTTTCTCAAATGCTTTAATCTCAAAGTTCTTTCGAAATAACAGACAATAACGGCTAGGATCGTCGTTGCTTAATTTTTTCTTCAGCCACTCAGCTACTTTTTTCGCCTGCGATTCCGTCGGATTGCATAGAATCCATTCCGATATTTCGCTAAAGCTTATATGGGCCCCCTCTTCTTTTGGTTTTAGCGGTTCCTGGTAAAAAGTATAATTACCGCTTTCTTTTTTCTTAATGCGGTCAAAGACGGTGTTGACAAACATTACTAGCGACGGATTGGAGCGCCAGTTTGTTGATAATGTCAGCACCATGCCGTCCTTGGCAATCCATTCCTCAATTTTCGAGTATGAGTCGGTATCAGCCCCACGAAACTCATAGATCGATTGTTTCAAATCGCCGACGAGAAATAAGGCAGGGGCATCGTCGGATCCATCGCAAATTAATTTTACCATTTCCGCTTGGTATAGCGACGTATCTTGAAATTCATCAATAAAGATGTATCTGTACTTTTGCTGGATTTTCCGCAATAAACCATAATCGTTTTTGAGTATTTTATAGCAGTACTCAAGAAGATCATCGACGTCTAACGAGTTATATTTAAGCAAATAATGGTGTTCATGAATGCGTTTTAGCAATTCAACCAGCTCTATTTTTAATCTCCTTGCTGTCCGCTCTTCCAACGATGAATAGCGTTTCGTACGAGTCAGCACCGTTTCAATGTCCAAGCCTTTCGTACGGAGCAATTCATATGACGTCGAAAGTATATCTTTTAACTTATGGACAGGCATAATGTTTAGATGTTCTACAGGCTCGTTATTGGCTCTTTTTTCTTGAATCCAAACTTCGATGACTTCAGTAATTGCCTGTTTATGTGAATCATTTTTTATATGGAAGTTTGGATTAAACAGTACATCATCTAAATAATAAGGCCCTGCTTCACTTAAAATGTTCTTGCAAAACTTATGAATGGTCGAAATTTGGGAAGAGTTGAGCAGTTCAAGTTCGTATCGAAACCGCTTCCGCTCGCTTTCTGATGAACAACTGCTCCATTTAGCATAAAGGCGATTTTTTAATCGTGCTTGCAATTCTTCTGTTGCTTTATTCGTAAACGTAATGATCGCCATCTCCGTGATGGATAAAGATGGGTCTTCCTCGATTAACCGAACAATTCGCCGAGTCAATACTTCTGTCTTCCCAGTTCCAGCACCGGCTTTAACTAGAATTTTTCGGCTGTTTGCATCAATCACTGCTTGCTGTTCTTCTGTCAGATTCATGTCTCAGCCTACTCCCTTTTCTTTACAGGCATTTTCAAAAGCGCAGTAGCGGCAGTGCGCTCCAGCTTTTTTAGAAAAGTGGCCTGATTCGATTTGTTGTGCGTAATAGGATAATGATTGTTCTGCCGCGCGTTCTTTTCGGCAAAACCTGCTAAGCAAATCAAAGTAATCCTTTTTAACTTGATCGAGCTTTTGCTGTTCATCCCTCGTTTCATTTGCAGAGAATGATAATATCTTCCTCATATTGGTAATAGAGTAATAATGAGTGATTGTTGGATAGGAAACGCGCAATTGACGCTCGCCGACAAATGTATATCCTTTAATTTTCGCTTCTTGTCTTTGTTTTGTAATGGATAATGATGCCCGGTTATAATCCGAGTTTGATAATATTTGGTTAAGCAATCCTTGCAGATGGAAATGAACACGCATTTTTACATCTTCCCAATAACGCTGCGCCATTGGAAAAACAGTTTTTAGTTCTTTCTCTGCATGAGCAATAATATTAGGCAAGGCATGCGTAATTGTATGCATATTTTCCTTGGAGACTTCAGGAAACTGATTTACTAATAAAACAACAGCCTTCTCATACAAAAAAGAAGCTGCATAGTTTTGAAGGTGGAAGGCGGATGAATATACGTATTCATGCTCCAAGTTTTTTTCGTAGTAAAATCGCCTTGGACAGAGTTGGTAAACTGCAACATCTTCAATCGTGATGATTTTATCCTTAGACAAAGGCGGCAGGTTTTGTTCATAGAATGGCAAAGCCTGAGCATCGGAAAGTCTGCCGGCGTCAAATAGCAGACCTTCTTTTTCTAATAGGTTTTCAATGGATGACAGGTCGTCGTCGTCTGTTTCCCCAATTCCGAGTGCTTTAGCTATGTCATATAAGTAATGAGACGGGGATAATTTAATTCCGTCCTCAAACCGCGAATAGCAAATAAAAACAGACTTTTTCGCTGCTTGTAGAGCAGTATAGATATAATATACTGAGCGGTCTGCATAATAACGCAACAAGGAAATTTCATTCGAAAACTTTTGTACAGTGGCGGCGTTTAAAATTTTTCGCTCAATATCCGCCGACATCGGCCATGTATAAGCAATCCGTTCTGGATACATATGCTGGTTGAATCGGGTAATAAAAACATATTCGTATTTTTGGTACTCTACGTTGTTTGGTCCGGTGACCAAAACTTTGCTCAGTCGTACTTTTCTTTTATCATTCTCTTTTTCATGTTGCTTGTCATTCAAAACCGCATAAATGCGTCTTGCAAATTCGGAACGAGTAATTGCAAGATGGTTATGAAGAGTCAATTCTTCCACAATTTCTGCAAGCCGCTCTTTGATTTCCTCCTCTATTTCATTTGTATAAGGTGATTCTTCAAAGTAACGAACAATATGGTCAAGATGTTCTGTAAACGTCATATCCGATGCGGACATTAAATCGGAACTGATCGCTGCAATGATTTCAATTATATTTTTTACGTTAATTAATGTGTCCTTGCCAATGTAATATAATGGGTGAGATGTATAATCATCATTTATTTGATCCTTCGCTGCAATTAGTTCGTCGATTTTGTTGAACCAATCCGTAAATGTTTTACAGTCCTCGAAAAAGGCCTGCAGATCGACGATGCACTGAAACACAGCTTTATCAGGGATCTGTATTAAATCACCTTCAATGAGTTCAAGAACCATGTTTATATCTATAAAATGAGGGAGTTCTAGCACTCCGATACGGTCATCGGTATGGATTTTGAGCAAATTAAAAACGGCTCTTCCATGAGGAAGATGAATCAATGAACGTTCAGGAACTTCCATCGCAATTCCATAGATTTCGGCAAGTTCTCGAACCGTCGGTCGTAGCTCCATTGGATTCGGTGTAATTAAGGCAATTTCATGAGGTTTTGCTGCTCCTTGTTCGATCAGTTTGCCCGCACGTTCAACAATATAGTCGAGTTCTTCTTCTTCGGAAATGAAACGCAATACTGTTACTGAACGGTCGCTAATCTCATTAACTTTGGAGTGAAAAATGGACTGCGCCAGCCGCCGGACAGTACTATGGGCAATTTGTTGTGATTTTATCGATTTCCACTCTGCCATAGGTGCGAAGTTCACATAGGTTGTTTTAACTGCTTCGAACGCAGGGTTGTTCGGAAAGTCCAGGTCGATAGGAATAAAGCAAATAATTTTTTTATCCAGTTTTTGAAAACGGTTGATGAGCATTTGATGTTTTGGCAATATGGGCAAGAAGGCACCATCAAGCAAAAGCATGTCAAAACTTTCAAAGTCGTATTCTTGAAGAAGCCGTACACACGCCTGTCCGTAGTCAAGTACACCTTGTTGTGAAAGCTCTGCTAAATAATTTTCATACAAGTCGCAAACGAGTCTCCACGACTGTGTAGCATCAAGAGCGCGAATTTCCTCTAGGGATAGGCCGCTTTGCGAAAGTGTAATGAAGCACTCAGAGATATCTTGTAATGATGCTTTCCAAGCAATATTATTAGAGAATGAATGACTTTCTAAAACCCGCCCAATTATTACTGCAGATTCTCGTTTGGACAAAACGGTATATGGTCCAGTTTTGATTAATTTTAGCAGGAAACGGTCCATTTCATAAAGGAAAATTCCTTTTTGTTCTAATGTTTTAGCTGCTGTTCGAAAATCAGTTTCATTATTTTGAAATAACTCTTTGTGTTGATTTCTGTAACTTTGCAATCTCTTTCGATACAAAATAAGGGTTGGTACAATATGGAGTATTTTTTTTTGACTGTAGAAACTAATATTTTTATTAAGCCATTTGTCTACGTCGTCTGTATAAGGAGTACAAAGTATTTCCAAGTTCATCCCACCTGTATATATTTTCTAAAAGATATAGTATAATATGAAAATAGGAATTATCAACCTATATTATAAAGCAGTTTTTGTAGCTATGGATCCCATCAATTGTATATTTTTGTGGAACAAAAGACACTAATTTAAGTCAAAAGGTATAAAAAGGGGGGAACAGCAATGCATAAGGATGATGAAAAACTTCTGGAATCTATATGCCAAAAACATGGTGTCCATCCTTCCTATCTTAAACAGCTGTTTCTTATTGAGAAAGAATATGCGGATAGAAATATGTACACAAGAAGTGGTATCTATAAGGATATTAAGCGTAAAATTGACGAATGGACGAAATGAGGTAAGGAGAGAGGGTCATGATTTTTGAGTATATAAAATTTAAAAACTATCGCCCTTATTATGGGGAGCAGATTCTTCATTTTCGCGACCGGAAAAAAGAGCCGTCTTCGGTATACAAGAAAAATATTATATTAATTGGAGGATTAAACGGCCACGGAAAAACGTCATTAATTAATGCAATCTTTATTTGTTTTTATGGCCGCCGCAAATTCAAGGCTAAAGAGTATGAGGAATTGCTTCGAAATGCAGTAAACAAAAAGCATCTTGCCGAGGGAGGAAACGAAGGAGCCGTTGAACTTGCTTTCACCGATCATACGGGGAGCTATGCCATTGAGGTAGTGTTTGACCATCGTGATCTTAAGGAAACACGTCGCATCTATCAATTAAATGAAGAGATGCAGAAAGTGAGGGAAATTGCCACGACAGAGCAAGCATTTTACGAGTTTATTGACCAACGCATCCCAATGGATGTATCACAATTTTTCATCTTTGACGCGGAAAAAATTCGCGATTTAGTCGGCGAACAAGACAGCACAGAGACGATCCGCGCCATTCAAAAAGTCGTTTCTTTGGAGCTTTACAATCAATTATTAAAGGATTTGGATTACATATCTAGGGAGTTAGCAAGGGATCTAAAGAAACAAGTGAAAGATAGCGACATTGAGGCGATTCTTGACCGCGCTGATGAAATAAGTGACAAGCTTGATAAATACAAAGATGAAGAAACTAAGATCGATGAACAGTTAGCTGTGCTGTCCGATCAAGTAAGGCAGCTTGAGCGTGAGCGGCGGCAGCTTATTGCGCAATCGAGCGCGACAAAGCAAGAATTGAGCCGATGGATCGGCGAATATGAAGAAAAGGTCAATCAATATCGGGCCTTTTTGAAAAAGTTTAAAGAGAAAGAACTGTATCAATTGGTCTTGCTTCCGGCAATTCGCCAACTAAAACAAAACATAAGAAAAGAACGGGAATATTTAGATGCGAAATATAAAGAAAAAATGCAGTTTGCGCCATACGAGCAGTTTATTGAGAAACTTCTGGAAGTGAGTGTTTTTCCACCTCTCTTAAAAAATCAAAAAAACCAATTAAAAGCGAAAGGAAAGGACATTTGGGCGCAGTTAAATAACATTCAACGGACGCTCCTTAAAGAAGATGTAAAAGTTATTCATGATTTATCAAATAAGGATTATCACTTTTTATTGCAGTACCCTGAAGCGAAAACGCAGAACATTCGCACGGTTCTCGAGGAAATGAAAAAGGCGGAGGATATGTTGGAAAAGTATAGAGCTCAATTTGATGAGGCTCCTGATGCGGTGGATACAACCGAACTTGATGAGCAAATTAAGGAATACCATCAGCAACTTGGGGAGTTGCGGCAAAAAAAGAAACATGTGTTTTCAGTCATTCGCCGGTTGCGTGACGAACATACAAAGCTTCAACGTGAAATTACAGAAAAGCAAAAGCTAAGGGATGAACTCGGGCCGGTCGAGCAAAAAATCCAGTTGTTAAACAAGCTCCGTAGCGCAACACAAGAGTTTATCGACCAAGTGACGTTGTTGAAAGCCAAACAATTAAAACTCCAGGTAGAATCGATTATGGAGCAAATGTTCCGGAAAAGTGAATTTGGCGAAGTGAAGTTCCATCCTGAAAAATTCACGTTGACCATTTATAACAAAGAAGGCCACGAAGTTGATTTAATGTCAAGGTCCGAGGGCGAGAAGCAGTTGATTGCTTTGGCGATGATTTGGGCGTTGACGAAAGTATCGGGAAGCCAGATTCCGTTTGTCATTGATACGCCATTAGCACGCTTGGACAGCATTCACCGGTCTAACCTTGTACAACATTACTTTACGAAGCTAAGCGACCAAGTCATCATTTTATCAACGGATACAGAGATCACAAGCGATTTTTATAGTGAACTCGCTCCGTTTATTGAAAAATCTTATATTTTAAACTTTGATGAGGAAGAACAATATACGAAAATTGAGGAAGGATACTTTTTTGAGAAGGTGAAAAATCCGTGGCTGGTATGAAATTATCGAAGAATGGATTTGAAATTTTACAAAGAGTGATGGCAGAACTCGAAATGGAACGTCCTGACGTGTTAAGACTCGCGTTTGCCAAGGGATTGACGGAATCGGAACTAATTCAGGAAAGAGAAAAAGGGGAGATGGCGAATATCGAGATTCCAGTATCTGTTATCGCGAAAGGTGATGATATCGTATTGATCAAACACTTATTAATTGATAAGGTGCAGACCCAAATTAATGATGAATTGTTAGATAAACTCATTGTCAGCTGCATCGAACAAGGGTTAGAAATTATGAATGAGGAATTAAATCAGCTGACAGGGGCGGATAGCTATTTTTTCTACTTATTAGAAAAGCATGGGATTGCATAGGGATGTATAAAAAAACATGGGATGATGAATTTTTATAATCATCCCCGTTTTGTTTTAAAGTTTATAGTAGATGTTTAAATAGACAAGCTTTTTACAGCATGATCTAAACAGATGCAAAAACGGTCGATATCTTCTTGACTGATGTATTTATTCAGTGAAACCCGGAAAGAACTGCGGATTTGAATAGCATTAAGTCCCATTTCTTTCAAAACATACGAAGGTTCGTTAATGGAGCAAGCCGAGCCGGTCGAGATCGCAAATTGATCCTTTAAGGAACGAATGATCAACTCATTGCTTACATTAGGGATTGTAAAGTTCAATACTCCAGGGATTTTGTCGATTGGATGTCCGTTAAATTGAATGGCCGGAAACAAATCCTTTAGCTTGTTTACTAAGTATGTTTCCAATTCCATCAACTTCTGATGTTGCTCTTTGTAATTCAGTTTTGCCAGCTCGGCAGCTTTCCCCAGTCCGACTATATTATGGACGCTTAATGTTCCGGAACGATATCCGTTTTCCTGGCTGCCCCCATGCAGGAGGGGAGTGATTTTTGTCCGCAAACCAAGCTCCCGTTTCCGGATAAAGCAAGCGCCGATTCCTTTTGGACCGTACAGCTTATGAGCAGATAACGAGAGAAAATCAACTGGTGTTTTAGAAAGGTCGACCTCAATTTTTCCAACCACTTGGGTTGCGTCTGTATGGAAAAACGCATTCGGATAGTGCGATTTGACGTATTGGGATAAAGCAGGGATATCGTTCAAAGTCCCTGTTTCATTATTTCCCCACATGATGGATACGAGGATGGTGTCTTCACGCAGAGCCTTTTTCAATGTTTCCAGCTGTACTTGTCCAAAAGAATCAACGTCTAAATAGGTGACCTCAAAACCTTCTCCCTCTAAAAATTTGCACGTCTCTAAGACGGATTTGTGTTCGATTTTGGAAGTAATAATATGTTTTCCTTTATCTTTATAAAAATGGGCAACTCCTTTTAGAACAAAGTTGTTGCTTTCAGTGGCACAACTTGTAAAAATGATTTCATCCGGTTCGCAAAAGAGCAGGGAAGCGACGTGAGTACGCGCTTCCTCTACCGCTTTTTTAGCATTTTCCGCAAGAGTGTAATATTTGCTTGATGGATTACCGTATTCTTCGGTTAAGTATGGCCACATCGCTTTACTGACTTCCGGGTCGATCGGAGTCGTGGCGCTGTTATCGAGATAAATCATCGTATCATCTCCAATTCAAAATTCGCTAATCCTTTGATGAATTTTTCATAATTCCCAGCGTACTTATACTCATTTTCCAGACATTTTGCTCCACGATCCAGATGTTTTTTGATTAGGAACGGAAAGTATTCATCATCAGCGACAGGACGGCCAAGATGCTGAGCGATCAGAGCCTTGTAAACAAAATCGTACTCCCCGGTCAATGTATTGCGGTTAAATTCCAATCCGTTGGTGTCCGATTCGAATGACTCGATCGGCTCTTTCGACAGCAGGGACAATGCAATAGCCAGACGGGCGAGAACGTTAGGCGTAAGATTTGTGCTGGATTGTAGCTGTTTTAAAATGTCCATTGTCTCCTTTGATGTTTTTAGGCGAAATTGCATAGATCAAATCCCCACTTTTTGAAAGAAATAATGATTTTCGATGTGGACACGGTTTGAGTTGCGGTCATAATGCAAAGAAAATTCGCGCTGAATATACGGTTTCATTCGATTATAGTAGTATTCATCCACTTCCGTATCGGTTGACAAGATAATCACTTGATTGGCAACAACAGGCAAGTATTTTTGGATTAAGTTTTCTTTATGTGTCCGGTCGAGGCGGCCAAACAATGTGTCCAACACAAAAGGTACTTGCCGTTTGGAGGCCTTTAATAGCGCCCAAAGCAGTGATAAAAAGAATAATTGTGTTTCCCCTGCTGATAAGGAGTGTTTAAATATAGGTTTATTGGAATAGTTTAACATCGTGATTTCAAACGTTTGCGGGTCAATCCTAAAAGAGTTTAAAAATTGTCCTTTGCGCATTAATGAATTAAACATTTGCAAAAAATATCGTTCCACTGTTCCTAGATATTTTTTGACCTGCTCCTCTTGATAGCGGGATAAAACACGGCTTAGTTTTTGGCATAGTTCAAAAATATTCTCATCTTTTCGCGCCTGGCGAATTCGCTTTTGCACTTTTTCTTTTTTAGTCATCAATTCTTGATAAAATTTTTGCGCTTCAAACAGTTTGGCTGTGTTTGCTTCAATTTCATATTTAATTTGTTCATGAAGCCGGGTGTGCTCGTTTAGTTTATTGACGATATCCTTCAGCGACTCATCCGTAAGGCTGTGTTCGATCCGTTTTTTTACCGTATAAATTTCATCCGTTAAATGCTGAATCCTTGCGAACCATTCATCAACTAGTTTTCCGTCAAAATGACGCACTTGCTTGAATAGGTCTCTAATTGCCTGCTTTTGCTCCGAATTCATTCGGTGAATAAATTGGAAACGGTCAAAATTAACTCCGACCGGTTTCATTGACTGAAACAATTTCTCTTTCATCGCCTCAGCAAAAGAGGATGTTGCTTCTTTTCCATCAAGGTCCGTAATGCGGAAATGGCACGAAAGCTCCTTGAATAACAGCGGAAGTGTTTCATTGTTTAACTCTTCTTTCAATGTATTGTATCTTTCAACACGTTCCTCTGCATCAATTTGTGTAACCGTCTGTTGCAGGAGCTTTTGTGTAATGAGAAAAGGCAACAGCTCAGCCGCTGTTTCTTTAATTTTTTCAGTAATTTGTTTCTTCTCTTGTTCCATAAGGAAAACTTGCTCGTTTAATGTTTCTCTCTCTCGGGCAATCATCCCCCCTTTGTTAGAGAATTCCCGTTCGAGCTCCTGAATTTTGACCTGCACGTCCTTCGCTTGTTCTTTTAGTTCAGCAATCCGTTTTTCAAGGTTCCGAATTACATTTTCCTGATTGCGGAGGTCGTATTCAATTTGTGTGTATTCCTTTTGTTCCTGGGTTAAGCTAGTAAAAATGTTGTCCTGCTTTAAATATTTGAGCAAATCCTCTTTTAACGTATCGAATAAGTCCAAGTTGAATAACGTCATAAAGGCCTCTTTTACATTTTGCTCAAATTGCGAGTCAAGGACGTACTGCTGAACTCTTTCGCCATCAAAGAATAGAAAGTCAAACAGGCTCGGTGGCAAGTTGCGTCGCAGGAAATGATAAAACTCTTCAATTTGATTGTCAGTAAGCGAAATGCCATTTCTAGAAATTTGCAGATGTTCTTTTACGGTCTCTTTCGTGAGCTCCCATTGTCGAATAATATAATAGTTTTCCAGTTCTCCATTATTATAGAGGGTGAAATCCATTTCCACCCCAGCCATTTTATTGCCTTCAGCTCGAGAATAGATGTTAATTTTATCCTTAATAAAATCGATATATTTTGCGTTAACTGATTTATAGCCTAAAAATAGTGGTCCGTAAAGCGCCAGTTTGATGGCAGATAGAAAGGTAGTCTTTCCTGTTCCGTTTTCCCCCCCGATTAAAATTATATTAGCCCTCTCTTTTTTATTCCCGAAAACAAATTCATTTCGTCCATAATAAATACCAAAGTTTGTAATCGTAAGTTGATTAATCTGCATAGTTGTCACCTTGTTGTAGTTGATCAAAATGCAGCCATTCTTCATTTAAAATTCGGTTGATATCTTTCAGAATGCCGTATCTATGCTTATACCCATAATGTTGGAATTCAAGATTCACGAGCTTTTGGACAAGCTCAAATTCAACTTCTTCTTCATGGCACAGTTTTTTAAGCAACTTAATGTCTTCGCTTTCAAGAAACTTGCTTTCTTCTATGTCCCAATTCGGACGGTGTCCGTATACTTCCTCGTAAATGGCCAAAACGGAGTCTTCCCAATCCCCTTTTTCAAACCAAATTTTACGAATTTCTTTCAGTTCCTCGACAGTGATCAATTCATATTTTGGCTGATGAGGATGTTGCAACTGCTTTTCCGTTTCCAACAGCTTTCTTAAAATTTCTTTCCGATGTTCAAGGGTATAAGGACCTAACCCTAACCGTTTGTTGTCCTCATCGCCGATCAAATATACTGAACCGTTCGCCCGTTTCTTTTCGCGGTAACCTTCTTTGTCACGGTTTTCTAGGAGCCAGTTTCGAAACTTTAGGAGCGGTGTTAGCCACTCATCACCGGATTCAATAAATCCTTTTAACGATTTATCTTCTTGCACAACTGTACATACCCAGCAGCCGAAACGGCTGTTGCCGCACGAAGGCGTTGAATTGTCGATTACTAACGGGCATTCCCCTTGGCTGTCCTGGTACAAAGCAAGCAAATCGGCGTTATCGGCTCCCCACGGGTTGGGAACTTGCATTAGATAAGTCCAAACATCATCTAGCGAAAAATCTTCAATTGGTGCGTAAACATAGGAGTTTGGGAGCTTAGTATGACGCCGCAAAATTTTTCCTTCGACTTTATGTGTATTCATGACTTGTGCCCTTGTCGAGCTTTCCGATTTCCGCACCCCGAGTACGACAACCGTTTCGCCAAACTCTGATACTTTGTTTAAGATGAAGTTGTTGGCTGGGTCTATTTTTAGACGGTCTGTACACCATCTGAATTTCTGTCGAGGAGCCGGGTAACCCCGACCGATCAAGTTGACCCAGAAAGTGTTTGTAATGTTTGGCATTACTTTTTCAACATGAATAGGAAGTTCAAGCTCGTTGGCAGCTTTTTTCATTTTCGATAGCTGTGTATCGATGTGTTCGAGTATTTTAGGGTTTTCTACCATCGTATCGGATGAGATAATGTAGACGGGCTTTGTCAATTCATTTTTGTTCATTGATGACAGCGCATAAAAAATAATCTGAACAACAACAGTCGAGTCCTTTCCGCCACTGAAGCCCACAACCCAAGGGCGGTCGTCTGATTTGTACACGTCTTGGACGTTTTTATATAAATCTTCTTTTTTGTTTTTTAAAAAATAATGCAATCCCATTCCTTATACCCCTTTTAAAAAATATCAATGATAATTCCATTGTGTAAGCTTTTATGCAATGGGCGGTTCAGTATATTATGTAACCACATATATTTGGTAAACCGTGCGGTAATATATTAAGGAGTCTATTATATTTTAGACCATTAACTAGATCACTTCAAGCAATGCCTATGCAATAAAAGTTGCCGTTGCGGATTTCTTCTACTAATTTGCTCGCTGGAAAGGTTATAATGAAATGGTATCATCCTCTTATGAAAAATGCAGAAGGTTACTATGGTAGAAAAGTGTGTAAAGTGCAACCGTCATGATGTTGAGTTGTTAAAGACAGGCGATTTGTGCCAGAATCACATCGAACTGATGTGTGAGCCGTGTATTCTGGCAATGTATGAGGAGAGAATCAAAAAGGAAAATATGGTGTGTGACGAATGCGGGGGCAAGGTGTATGTTTATATTGACGATGAGATTGCCTGGTTCGCCTGCACCCAAGACCCGGAGCATATGAGTTATGGGGAATACTTGCTCGAGCCGTTTGATCCGCTGGAAGGTGAAAGTCGGTTTTAACCGCTTGAAGGGTAGATAACGAAGTTGTATGTCTTTCTAAATCGCTCGCTATTTATTCGAAAATCAATGGGCACCGAGAAACCATCTTTGTGGATAGATGACGAATAGCGGGGAGGAAGAACGAGAAAACAGATCGTGCAACCTATTTATTGAAATATTTTGGGGTGAACTACTCCCACTTACCCTTGTTTGAAGCGGGGGTCTCCTTTCAGAACGATGATCAATTATTTATTGACTTACTTGCCAAAACAGTCTATGCTGTTACTATCACAATTTTCCGAAAGCAGAGGAGAGATGAGCAATGAGTGTAGCACAGGAAAAGAAAGGCTATTTCGGCGAGTTTGGCGGCAGCTTCGTTCCGCCTGAACTGCAGGAAGTGCTTGACTATTTGGAAGAGCAGTTTCTGAAATATAAGGATGACCCAGAATTCAATGAGGAGTTTCGAACCTACTTGCGGGAGTATGTCGGCCGTGAGAGTCCGCTGACGTTTGCGGCGCGGTTGACGGAGCGGCTCGGCGGGGCAAAGATTTATTTGAAACGTGAGGATTTAAACCATACCGGTTCGCATAAAATCAACAACGTCATCGGGCAAATTTTGTTGGCGAAGCGGATGGGCGCGAAGCGGGTGATTGCGGAAACGGGTGCAGGCCAGCACGGGGTGGCGACCGCTACCGCATGCGCCATGTTTGGCATGGACTGCACCATTTATATGGGGGAAGAAGATACGAAGCGCCAGGCGCTCAATGTGTTCCGCATGGAGCTGTTAGGGGCGAAAGTCGTGCCGGTCTCGAAAGGGCAAGGGCGGTTGAAGGATGCCGTGGACGAGGCGCTGAACGATCTTGTACAAAACTATAAAACTACGTTTTACTTGCTTGGTTCGGCGGTTGGTCCGCATCCGTATCCGTCGATGGTGAAACATTTTCAGTCGGTCATTAGCGAAGAAAGCAAGCGGCAAATTGTCGAGAAGGAAGGGCGGCTTCCAGATGCGGTGGTAGCCTGCGTTGGCGGGGGAAGCAACGCGATCGGAGCGTTCGCCCATTATTTGGATGAACCAAGCGTGCGGCTCATCGGTGTCGAGCCGGAGAAAGCGGCGACGTTGACGAAAGGGGTTCCGGCGGTTCTTCACGGATTCAAGTGTCTCGTGTTGCTTGATGAAAACGGAAACCCGCAGCCGACATACTCGATTGCCGCTGGGCTCGATTATCCGGGCATTGGTCCGGAACATAGCTACTTGAAAGTGTCCGGGCGTGCGGAATATTACACGGTCACGAACGAAGAGGTGCTTGAGGCGTTTCAACTGCTGTCCAAGACGGAAGGGATTATCCCAGCGCTCGAGAGCGCCCATGCGGTGGCATACGCTATCAAACTCGCGCCGACATTAAGCAAAGATCACATCATCATTGTGAACCTATCAGGCCGCGGGGATAAAGACGTCGAGCAAGTGTTTTCAATGTTACAGTCATAAAGGGAGAAGGCGGGCGGATTTTCACGTTGGTTTTCATGTGAAGCCGCCCGCTTATTGTTTTCGATCCTCTGTTTCCCGCTTGGTGATGTTCTGCGCTTTTTCACCATCGAATTGCGCAAACAAAAAGAGGAAGTTCGTGGGTTGCTTAAGAACTAATTGGGGCCAAAGATGCTTATATTTTGCGCAATAGAGAGTGAGGTTTGCCTTCGTCACGCCTTAGCGTGACGAAAGACCAAACAACCGTCCGTTTCACAGACCCATACATAGGTCTGGAAGCGGCGTTGTTCGGTCGCCGGGCAGTCGATCAAATCGCTCTGTAAAAGCGACAAATGCTAAATATGATTGCATTTACATCGTTCGTTGCGGCTAGCTAATGGCCACTCCCGCACTAGCATATCCCGTGATCGATGAGACAATAGAGAGACCGGAAGTAGTGACTGAAAACACCATGAGCAAGCGATCGCCTGCATTGACAGGCACGTTTAACCCTGTCATGATTCCGCTAGCGTTTTGCAGTAAGGAGATTGGAAATGTGATAGTTGGGTTTAACGTGACTAAAGTGCTTGGGATGGCGGTGAATATGTTGCTAGAAGGAGAGGTGGAAATGTATAGTTGAGCTCGGATAGTAGCGGTTCCTAAAAGCGCTGTGCCCGTGGTGGCAGAAAAGTTGGCTGCTACAGCTGTAATGATTCCATTGCGTGGAACAGTAAATGAAAAGTTGGATACACCGCCCAAGTTAATGGTGTTTCCGATTAGGCTAATGCTCGAAGCTGAATTTCCAACCCCAATTAAGCTAGCTGTATCTGCCAAACCTACTGCTGTTGTTGCCAGAGTAATTGTTGTTCCTGAAGCGAAGGGGATGATTGCGCCGTTCCCTGCCGGTCAGTAGGTCCGGTTGGCCCTGTGGGTCCAGTCGGTCCAGTGTATACCTTAACGATGGGTGGCTGGGAGCCGCATAAAGGGGAAAGACATTTTACACGAATAGGATGGCGATCGGACAATTGTAAAACCTCCTTTCGATTTAAAGATTGTCTATTCACTGGTTTGATGGAACGTGCTTTTGACAGAAAGAATGGATTCTATATACATGCTCATTGAAAAGTTAACCTTTGTATAAGCAGTGCACACTCCGGTTATCCTGTTCCTAAGGAAACCTATGAAAAAGGAGCGAGATCGTCTATGAAACTCATATTTCGCAACCTTTGCATAATATACAAAAAATAACCCAAATATTCGCATAAAAATAATTTTTTATACAAAAATTGTAAAATAATTAATTTTTATTCGGTCAAATCGGGCTTATTTCGAATTTTTATTCAGGGTGCGAAATGTGAGATGAAACGTCTCAAAATTACCCATGATCACGGATGGACGCCACGGAAACTTCGCCAACAAGAACGGAAAATCAAAAACGCCCTTCTCCGTCAACGGGTCATGGCCGTTCGACTGGTGATGGAAGGCTATTTAGGCAAAGACGTGGCGGCCATGGTCAACGTCTGCCGACAAACCGTTTCTCACTACGTGTCGCTGTTCAACGAAGGCGGCTTGGAACTCTTGCTTCATCGGGATTTTCCTCCAGGACGCCAGCCGTTTCTCACCGAAGAACAGCAGGAAGAGATCAAGCAACTGGTGTTGACCACCACTCCTGCCCAACTAGGTTGGAATATCGCTTCTGCTTGGAATACGAACGTTCTGCAGTCTTATGTGCGAAACCAATACGGCGTCTCCCTGTCCCGTGAAGCGCTGCGGAAACTTTTGCACCGCCAAGGGCTGTCTTGGACTCGCCCTACGTATACGCTTGTCAAAGGAGATCCAGACCGGCAAACACAATTCAAAAAGCAAATGGATCTGATAAAAAAAAAACTGATTACGAAAGAGACGGAGGATGCCGTCCTTCTATACATCGATGAAACGCATATCCGCTCCTATCATGTCTTGCGATCCACCTGGTCCGAGATCGGTCGTCAAAAACAAGTGCCGACATTCGGCCATCATGCCAGTTTTGGTATTTGGTGCCGTGAATGTCCACGATGGGGACACCGTGGTTCACCAAGCGGAGGCCGCCAACGCCACGACGTTCCTGGACTTCTTGCGCCTGCTCAAAGAGCGGTATCCCAACCGGTTGATCGCGTTGGTCTTGGACAATGCCCGGATTCATCATGCCCGGATGGTCAAGGAGTTTTTACGGGAAGAAGGGCAGTGTTTTCACTTCCTTTATCTTCCGCCGTATTCACCGCAACTCAATCCGATCGAGCGTTTGTGGAAATGGCTGAAGGATACGGTGATCGCCAATGCCTTTCACAGGGACCGCCACGAGATCCTTCAAGCGGTTCAACGATTTGTCCACTACATTCAGGAACGCCCGGAGGAAGTGTTGCGGCGCTTGGGGTGTGCCGCTTAATCGAGAAGTTAACTTTTCAAGGTGCATTTATATAAAAAACATTTATTGTGCAATACGTCAGGATGATTGGGTACATACTCCCTAGCTTTCTCATTATGTTTGTATGCTAGTTCATACTCGCCTAAATAGGCGTAACATACACCGAGCTGCAAATGGGGAAGCCACGTCCAACAAGCGTGATGAAAAAATCCCCAACTGTCCGATGGCATCGTTAGTTGAGTGGCTAAATGATACCAAAACGCAGCGAGTCGATATTGTTTGCGTTGGAGAAAATAGTAGCCTAGGCGGCAGCAAAATTCAGCGCGGGGAGAATCGTATTCAAATGGCTGGTATACATATCGAACACTTGTTCCTAATTGCCAAGCGCATAAAAACAGTCGGCTAGCTTTCCACAGGCCGCAATGAAATCTTCCACCCAGCCTTTTTTCGTTTGTAAAAATTGTTCATAATATTGAATGGCCCATTCGTATTGTTGATGGTCAAATAATTCATTTGCAAAGTAAAACAAATCTCTAGGTGAAAATTCTTTGCCTTGAGCTAACTGCTTCTCGTAAATGTTTAAGTTTCGATCGGAATGATGATGGACCGGGTTATGGATCACGGTGATGTCACTGTTGAGAATCGTTCCCCATACTTCCAAGTATTCATGAACCATACCATGCCATTTGAAATGATTGGAGCGCTTGACCAGACGATTGCGACGGACGCTGGAGATGGTTGTTCCATGTTCATCCCGCGCAAGGCTGTAGACCATGGTCACCGAATCGACATCAGAAGGAAGGGTATGCTTCAACGTGAGGAATTTTTCTTGGTCTTCTTTCCATAACACATCATCGGCGTCTAACCAAAAAATATAATCCATTGTAGCATGGGAAAACGAAAAGTTTCTCGCTGCGGAAAAATCATCATTCCAAGGAAAGTCAATAATTCGCGTGGTATAATGTCGAGCAATTTCTTTTGTTCGATCGGTGGATCCTGTATCAACAATAATGATCTCGTCGACTAGATTTTGAACGCTATCTAAGCATCGGGCAAGGACATCTTCTTCATTATTTGACAATCATACAAAGGCTGATGGTGATCAACGAGCTTACACCTCCTTAGATGAGGAGTGTTTTTAATATATATGAAAAACGTAAAGAAGTGCTTATGCGAATACCTTTCGAGTCTTTTGAAAAGGGCTTAAATGGTTAGGATTCTGTAAACAATGGGGGACAGCGAGACGGCTGATTCGAATGTGCTTAAAGATTGACAGAGATCGAAACCGTGGCGTTTGAATGGTCGAGGCTATTGCTTTTTGCTTTGGAATTCGGGAAACGATACGAACAATCAATAATATAATCCCTCGCCCCCCCTTTCCGTACGGGATGAAGACGTTGATCATACACCGTTGAGTCCGTTTCATGATTAACGAGAACGGAAGGGGGATAGGTTGCTTTCCCGCTTGGCCGAATAATGGGGTTGCCTGGCTTCCATTAACACCCCGATTTCATGAGGAGCCAAGTCTCATCGCTGGTTCTCGTCAAGCCACTGGGCAATCTCATAAAGGGTGTGCCGATCCAAGAGCGTTCGTAGCCCTTTCAGGCAGGAAGCCGCCTGAGGATGGGGTCCAGTCAAATATGTTTGGATCGCTTCTGGCAAGTACGCCCGGTATCGGGAATAACTCGACAACCTAGGGTTTGGCCTCCCACTCGGTGAACATCTCTTTCCGCGTTTTTGATTTTCCGTTCCTGCTTGCGAAGTGTCTGTGGTATCCATCCGTGATCGTTGGTGATGGTTAGACGTTTCTGAGACGTTTCATGGATGATTCCGCTCTTTTCCATGGTTTTCATTAGGGGCAGTATAACCGGAGTGGGCACCGCTTATGCGTTGCATGTTAACTTTTCAATGAGCATGTATATAGTTAGATACAGAATAATGAAAATTGGGATTAGGGTACTTTTCGTACAGTTTTGCACAAACATAGTGTGGGAAATTTGGCCTTATAATTGAGAGTGCTTTCTAATAAAATGAAATTAAGCAATTGCTAAATATTTTTAAGACCAATCCGATTTTGCACAATTGTGCAGGGGGTCTGGCGATGTCGCTTGATGAACGCAGTACTGCGATATTACAAGAGTTGGTAAGGCGCGATGGTTATCTATCAGTAAAGGAGTTGATCAAAAAGTTTAATATATCCAGACGAACGGTTTATTACGATATAGAAAAGATTAACTATTGGTTAAAGATCAACCATCTTGATGAAGTGAAATATGTTCGGACTTCAGGCTTTTATATAACAGAACGGACGAAACAAGCTATTCTCGAAAAATTAAAAAATTCAGAGGCATGGAATTACGCATATTCTAAGAAAGAAAGGTTGGCGCGGCTTGCAATCCATTTATTAGTAGAGGAACCACCACATTTCCTGAAAGATTTATCAGAAAAAACAAAAGTGAGTAGAAATACGACCATTAAAGATTTAAAGAAATTGCGTGCACAGTTGAACAGTTTCCAATTAACCCTTTGTTTTACCCGCTACACTGGCTATGTAATAAAGGGAAAGGAAGAAGATAAACGAAGAGCGATCGTATATTACTTATCCCTTGTTATTCCACACCAGCAAAATTGGCAAACGGTTTTAGCTAATTTAAAACGCCTGTTGATCCATGATGAGGATGAGTCAACTACAGTTTTAAGTGAGCTAAGAAATATACTCGATGTCTTAAATGAATGTGAAAAGAATTTAAATATACAGTTTGCAGATGATGTTTTGTACCACTTGGCTCTACGCTTTTGGTTATTTGGAAAGCGAATCGTCCAAGGTAAAAAAATCGACTTTGATCCGGTGGAAAAGGAAGTGATCCAGCAAACGAAAGAATTTGAAGCAGCACAAACAGCAAGAAGCAAGTTGGAATCCATCTTTCAAACTTCTATTCCAGATGATGAAGTTTACTATTTGGCTACTCATTTATTAAGCAGCAAAGTCCAATATTCTGGAAATTCTCTGCAAAGTCATGATGATTATAAGAATCTACAAAATATTGTGCAAAAAATGGTTGCAGAATTTCAAGCTTTTACATGTATTACGTTTCCAAACAGGAAAGCAGTTGAAGAAAACTTGCTTTTACATTTAAAGCCTGCCTATTACAGAATTAAATATGGCTTACAAGTGGAAAATCCGATGATTGAGTTAATTAAGACAAAATATAAAGATCTTTTCTTAATTACAAAAAAGGTGATTCATCATTTTGAAAACGCTATCGGCAAGAAAGTTAGCGATGAGGAGGTAGCGTTAATTGCCATACATTTTGGAGGATGGTTGCGTAAAGAAGGAATTCAGCCAAAAGAACGGAAACGCGCCATTCTTATTTGCGCGAGCGGCATCGGTACTTCAACCATTTTACGAAAACAGTTGGAAGGATTATTTTCAACCGTTGACTTTGTGGAAACCATTTCTGTAAGAGATTACGAGCAAAGGGATTTTCATGACATTGATTTTGCTGTTTCGACTATTCCGGTTTCTAAGAAAAAGCACCCTGTATTCGTCGTTAATCCGATTTTAACGGATCAAGAAAAAGAAACGCTATTAAAAAAGGTTCATGCTTTATTTGGCGAAAGCGCATCACAGAATACAAAATATTCCCCAGAAGCGATTTTGGGAATCATTAAGCAATACGCTGATATAAAAGATGAACAAGCACTAATGACCGCATTAAAGGAATACTTTTATAAGCCTTCTATTCCAAAAAATTGGACGAGAAAACCGGGCTTACTTGATCTGCTTTCACTAGAATATATTCAAATTGCTACGAAAGTGGAAAGTTGGGAGCATGCAATAGAGCTCGCCTCTAAACCGCTTTTACAAACCGGTAGAATAACGCAGCAATATGTTGTTGGGATGATCAATCATATTAAAAATTTGGGACCGTACATCATCATCGCGCCGAAAGTAGCACTTCCTCACGGAAAGCCGGACGAAGGGGTGAAAAAGCCAGGGATTAGTTTGTTGGTGCTGAAAGAGCCGGTTTCTTTTTCGGAAAAAAAAGAACATGATGTTCAATTAATCTTTGTTTTGGCATCAGTAGATCCAGAAATTCATCTTCATGCATTATCAACATTGTCGGAGTGCTTTCAGTCATCTGAATTTGTCCAAGAGTTAATTCGATGTTATACGCCTGAAGAAATATGGTCGTATTTAAAAAAGAAAATGAGCGAGGATAACAAAAAGGAGATTAGTCATGAAGTTTTTAGAACCAAACCTAGTAGCATTGAATGTAAAAGCTAATACACCTGAAGAAGCTATTAGGAAAGCGGGACAATTACTTGCTGATCAAAATCATGTCGATCATTCTTATATAGAGGCGATGGTGGAATCGTATAAAAATAATGGACCATATTTTGTTTTAGCACCGCAAGTAGCTTTGCCGCATGCAAGACCGGAAGATGGAGTGAAAGAAGCGTCAGTATCGCTTGTACAGTTGGCAGAACCGATCGAATTCGGAAACAAACCAAACGATCCTGTCAAGCTTGTGTTAGCTCTTGGAGCTTCTAATAATGATGAACACTTGGAAATTTTAAAAAAGTTAATGGTATTGTTAGGAAATAAAGAGACAATCGAAAAGATGATCCACGCAAAGACATATGAGGAAATTGAAAATTTTATTAGAGGAGTGGGAGCATGAAGTTATTATGTGTTTGTGGTCTAGGACAGGGAACGAGTTTAATTTTAAGAATGAATGTGGAACAAGTTTTGTCTGAACTAGGAATTGCGGCAGATGTAGAACATACGGATGTATCTACTGCATCAAGCATGGATGTAGATTTTATCGTGACCAACAAGGAATTGGCTGATTCTTTAGCTGGTGTAAACGCGAAGATCATTATTGTGAATAACTATTTTGATCGAGTGGAAATTAAAAATGCCTTAGAGGAGAATTTAAAATAATAATCTTCATATTAGGAGAGATGGCCAATGGAAATCATTAAGTGGATTGCTGCCAATGTGTTTGGAACGCCGGCTATATTGCTAGGTTTCATTGTATTTATTGGTTTGCTATTACAGAAGAAAAAAACCAATCAAATTATCAGCGGCACATTTAAGGCTGTCATCGGGTTTCTAATTATTGGCGCTGGTGCTGGCGTTATAGTAGATTCTTTGACCGTTTTTGAACCTATGTGGAAAGAAGTATTTAATTTAAAGTCGGAATCGTTAGGTAAGTTTATAGGGCAGGAAGGATTTAACGCGAAATACGGAAGTGCGGTAACTTTAGCCATGACAATAGGGTTTTTAATTAACGTCTTGCTAGCCAGATTGACCAAATTCAAATACATTTATCTGACTGGACATATGATGTTTTGGACAACGACCGTTTTTGCCGGTATTGTTATTCATACAGTTGGAGATGTGTCATTTTGGAAACTTGTTATCTTTCTATCTATTATTATGGGTCTCTATTGGACATTACAGCCAGCGCTTACACAACCATTTATGCGGAAAATTACGGGCAACGATAATATTGCTTTAGGGCATACATCTGCATCTGTTGCGTTGATTGGGGCACTGGCCGGTAAAGTACTTGGTAATAAAGAGAATGATTCAGAAAAGATCAAACTTCCAAAAGGGTTGGAGTTTTTAAGGGATTCTAATGTCATTACTGCACTAACGATGGGAACGTTATTTTTAGTAGGTGCAATCATTGTTTCTCTAAAAGGAACTCCAGGAGCGGAGGAATTAATAAAGAAAGCAGGAAATCAAAACTTTATTATCTATTCGATCGTTCAATCCTTTACGTTTGCCGCGGGAATTGCTGTTGTACTAATGGGAGTTCGGATGTTTATTGGCGAAATTGTTCCGGCTTTTAACGGTATTGCGACCAAGCTTGTGCCAGGAGCGAAGCCGGCTCTCGATTGTCCGATTGTTTTCCCTTATGCTCCAAACGCGGTAATATTAGGATTTTTAGGTGCGTTCGCAGGAGCATTAATTTGGCTTGTTATTATCGGAAATACTGTTGGTTACGTATTTGTACCAACGATGATCGTTCTATTCTTCCATGCCGCGACAGCAGGAGTTTTTGGCAATGCGACTGGTGGTGTAAGAGGCGCCTTGTTAGGCGGATTTATGACCGCAACAGTGGTGGCATGGGGGCAGTACATCATGGTGAAGTTTTTAATATCGAGTACAATCCCTGACACAGCTATGTGGGCAGCTGACTCGGATATGTTTATTCTCGGGCCTATTATTAAAATACTTGCCCAATTATTCTTCTAGATTTTGCTAAAGAAGGCGGGCTGGGCAACAAACCGTTCAACGTGACGGAATCTATATAGACTCTCATGACGAAAAAATTCGTCACGAGCGGAAGGATGAAAACAACCTTCTGTCAAATGGTCTCCTTGCAGCTGGGGTCATGAGGTCGTTGCATTAATGGTAGGGAAAAGTCCGATATATAGGCGGACCCCAGCAGTCTGGTGCACGACGGAATGTCGCTCCCTTGAGGGAAGCACACAGGATAGAATGCTTGAACAAAGGCTGCTGCACCAGCTGTGTTTGAGGACGAAGCAGGGAGGGAGACGGATGCGCGTCTTGTATGAACGCTGCTGTGGATTGGATGTGCATAAGCAATCGATCACGGCTTGCGCCCTTACCCCTGAAGGAAAAGAGATTCGCACGTTTAGTACGATGACTGACGATCTCGATTTTCGACTATCGAAGGCAAGTCTTTGGCTTGCCTTCGTCACGCCTTGGCGTGGCGGAAGACCGAACGACCCGACCACCCGGAAGCAGCGTTGTTCGGTCGCCCGACAGTCGGATCCAATAGCTCTATAAAAGTTACAAATGTGAAAGCTTCAAATTGCATCTATATAGTTTTATCCGCCGTAATAGGGTTTTGTGCTGGAGGTGTTGAAAAATGAGTTTTATTCGTACATTGCATGGAGATATTGATCCTGAACAGTTAGGATTTACTTATTCCCATGAGCACATTGTTTGCCGCCCGCCATATTGGAAAGAAAAAGGAGAAGACGATTTATTGCTGGATGATAAGGAAAAATCATTGAAAGACGTTCTAGACTTTGTTAAACATGGCGGCAATGCGATTGTGGATGCTACTGCAGTAGATTATGGAAGAGATGTAGAAGCTGTTGCAGATATTGCAAGAAAAGCAAAAATCCATATCATTGGGACAGCCGGTTTTAATAAAAGCTTTTTATGGGGGGCTAAACTGGAAGAAAAAATACAAAAAATAGTTGGTCCTTATACTACCTACTATGAGTGGATTGAAACAGCAACTGTAAATGAACTGGCGGAATTTGTCATCCAAGAAGTAGAGGCAGGGCTTGAAGGAACATCTTATAAAGGTGGACAAATAAAATTCGGAACAGGTTACAACCGAATTACTCCTTTAGAAGAAAAAACAATACGTGCCGTCGCCAGAGCACATCATGAAACAAAAGCACCGATTCATTCCCATACGGAAGCAGGTACGATGGCCCTTGAACAAATCGAAATTTTGCGAAGTGAAGGAGTTGATTTGTCTAATGTAAGCTTCGGTCATATGGATCGAAATCCTGATCCTTATTACCATGAACAAATAGCTAAAACTGGTGCTTACCTTTGTTTTGATGGCATTGGAAAGATAAAGTATGCTCCTGAAAGTACAAGAATCCATTGTATTTTGGAACTTGTCCGCAAAGGATACGAAAAACAAATACTAGTGAGTGGAGATACGGCGAGAAAATCATATTACAAACATTATGATTACGGACTTGGTTTAGAGTATATCATTTCTAAATGGGTTCCACGATTTATCGATGAAGCAAATCGTGCAGGTTTTGATGGTGAAAAACTAATTTATCTATTTTTTGTAGAAAACCCTTCTCGTTGCCTTACATTTAAAAAGTAGGTGAAATTGATGAACTTCGCTTTAGAAAATTCATTCGAGATAAGCAACAAAATTACGAAATCAAGCATCGCCATCATGCCTATAGGCGCAGTAGAAGCCCATGGTCCACACCTTCCGTTATGTACCGATACCATTTTGGCAGAACGTCTTGCCTGTCGGTTGGCAGAAAAGGTTGAAGGTTTTGTTCTCCCTGTCATTCCATATGGACAGGTATGGAGTTTACGCGATTTTCCCGGTAGTATATCTATTTCCAATGAGACGTTGATCCGTTTATTAGTGGAAATTGGAACGAGTTTATATAAACAAGGATTTCGGATTTGGGCAATGGTCAACGGTCATCTTGGCAATCAAACAGCGTTAAAAGAAGCAGCAAGAATATTATATGATCAATTTCCAAATTTTAAAACCTTTTATTTTTTCTATCCCGGTATGAACAAAGTCGTTAATGAAATACGGGAAACGGAGGCGATTCATTCCGTCTATTTCCATGCTTGCGAAATTGAAACATCGATTATGCTTTATTTAGCTGAAGAATATGTGGACATGAGTAAAGCCATTTGTGATATTCCGAATATAGATGAGGAAGCGGACGTGAGTCCAACGCCATGGAAGTCATTTACTCAAACAGCGGTGTTAGGGGATGCAACAAAAGCAACAAAAGAAAAAGGAAAAATAATTGTGGAAACAGCTTTGGACAAAATGGCATATATGTTAAGGAGAGCACAAAATGAAGCTATTTAATATAAAGCGGTTTCAAGATCAGTTGCTGCTCAACGTTTTAGCGAAGGATGGAAAAAACGCCGCCGATCTTTTGGAGGCATCGGATGGCTTTTGTGTGCCAGGAATTGCAGCGGCGGATTTTGCCACCATTGAGGAAGCCGTTGGGACGGTTGAAAGTATTAAACAATCATCGCCAGTGGTCAGTATCGGTCTTGGTGGTGGCGGAAAGTTTGATGAGTGGAAACGAGTTGTTGATATAGCCGTTAGGAGCAATCCGGAACATATCAATCAGCCATTGGAAAGAGCCCTTTTTGCCAAGGGATTTGTAGCAGCAAATCAATGTTTTCCTATTGTTACTGCTCTTATCTCTCCATCTGGGGAGGTCGGTTTTGCAAAAATGCTAACAGGAAAAAAGATAAGAGTAGAGCCATTATTAGAATTGGTTGCTGCTTGTGGAGTGGAATCCATAAAAGTCATGCCAATGAAAGGGCTCGATCATCTAGAAGAACTTCTTTTCATTGCCAAAGAAGCAGCCAAAAGAGGAATAAGAGCTATTGAGCCGGCGGGCGGTATTAAAGTTCACCATCTGCCTGTTTTATACAAAGAGATAAGAAAAATAAATATTGAATTATTTATGCCGCACGTATTTGGAGACGTATTACAAGGTAAGGGAGAATCGAATCCAAGCAGAGTCAAAGAAATTTTTCGACAACTAAAAGGAGTGATCGGCTCGTGATCGAACATTATTTTCAAAAGGTCAACGAACGTTTGGAACTCGTTTTAAAACATGAAAAGGACAATCTCAAAAAAGCTGCTTATGTAGTAAGTGAAGCCATTCAGAAAGGTGGAATTATTCAACTGTTCGGATGTGGTCACTCCCACATTTTAACGGAAGAAGTGTTTTATCGTGCTGGAGGGCTTGTACCAATTAAACCAATATTTTTTGAGCCCCTTATGCTTCATGAAGGGGCGGTCCGTTCGTCAATGTTGGAGAGAATGAATGATTTCGCACAAAATTTTATAGATCATGAGGATATCCGTCCTGAAGATGTGTTTTTTGTTTTGTCCACATCGGGGCGCAATCCAGTTCCGATTGACGTTGCGCTGACGGCTAAAGAGAAGGGAACTTATACAATCGCCATTACATCTTTGGAATATTCAAAAAGCCAGCCCTCACGGCATAAAAGTGGTAAATTGTTATACGAGGTAGTGGATCTTGTTATTAATAATTATTCGGTGAAAGGTGACGCAATTTTATCCCACGAAAGTATTTCCGTTCCGTTTTCTCCTACCTCTACTGTTGTAGGAAGCGTGATTTTAAATGCTATTTTTGCTGAAGCTATTGTCTTAATGGCGGAAAATGGTTTGGAACCACCGATCTTTTTAAGTGGCAATATGGAAGGGGCGGATGAACATAACAACAGATTAATTGCAAGATACAAAGAAAGAATTCCTATTTTAGTAGGAACAAGTTAACAGTATCGTTGTAACCCCATATTTATTATGCAGAGGGAGAGTATGGGAGAGCAGTGTATCATTTTGAGCGTGTGCTTTCGAATGGGGCAGACGGGGGATTAAATGACACGCAGCGCATGCTTAGTCATATGCTTCTTGCCAACTGCGGCCTTTTGTTGGCCTCACGGTCGCTGAAGAAAATGGAAGAAATGGAAGACAGCCTGTACGATGAGGAGCTTGTCGAGCGTTACCGCGGTGAAATTTTGCTTCAGCGGGCGGAAACGTTTGTGCGGGCGCTGTATCACATCGTGACGCCAGAAGGCAGTGAAATCGTCAGCGAGGAGCGGTATTTCGCCGAGCAGGACGACTGCCATCCAGATGAAGTACGGCTGTTGATTGAAAATCATTACGACGGATTGGTTGTATGCTATGGATGCAAGTGCGTGATTTTGAATTATGCCACGTTTTACTTGTTGCTGTACAGCGAGCGGCTGCTGGCAAGGGGACATCCGTGAAACGCTGTTTTTCACCTTTTTGGAACGAGAGATGGCGGAAGAGGCCATTCGCAAAATGATCGAGCGCCTTCGCACTCGTCTCCCGTTTTGGGATGACATGATTGAGACGACGCGAATCGGCAACAAGGCGGCGCGCCGCCGACGAACGGGCGTTTCGCATCACATTTTTTGCCGTGCGGGCGACGTGTTTCCTTGGGAACAATGCGGTTTTTTATAAAGATAAACTATGTTCTAAATAATCAATTGGTTAATACATCCTTGAACAACAAAGAAGGAGGGACACTCGCCCTCCTCTATGCCTCGATCGGAATCCATTCCCACCGCTTGACATCAAACAGCCCTTGATCGGTCAGCTTGAGCTCCGGAATGACCGGCAAGGCGAGAAATGACAGCGTGATGAACGGATTGAAAGAGCCGCATGCGCCGATCGCTTCAAGTGCTTTGTCAATCTGTTTCAATCCGTTTAGCACCTCGGTATAGTCTTTTCTTGTCATCAATCCGCCGATTTCAAGCGGCAGGCTGGCGAGCACCGTTCCGTCTTTGACGACCGCAAGCCCGCCGTGTTGCCGGCGGAGCTGTTCGATGGCGACGACGAGGTCGTGGTCGTTGATGCCTGCGGCGATGATGTGGTGTGAATCGTGCGCGATCGAAGAAGCAATGGCGCCTGCTTGGAACCCGAAGCCGCGGACGATGCCAAGGCCGATTCCGAGGCCGCGATGGCGTTCGACGACCACAAGCTTCAGCAAATCCCGTTCGACCGAAGGGGAAAAGGCCCCGTCCTGGACATCGACTTCGGTGACAAGATGGTTCGTATGCAAATGGTTTGGGATGATTTCAATGACATGGGCTTTGTTTCCTTTCCGCATCGGAATGCGAAGATCGGCTTCGGTGACCGGTTGGCAACGGATGGATTGCCGCAATGTTGGTTTAATGCCGCAAGCCGATCGTTCGGAACGGAATGTGGCCTGCCCATGCTCGGCCACCTGTTTTCCGGATTTAAACACGTGGGTGATGTTCAGCGTTTCCAAATCCTCAACGAACAAAAAGTCGGCGTCATGCCCCGGGGCGACAGCCCCCTTCGTCGGCAACCGGTAGCACTCGGCGGCGTTTAATGTGGCCATTTGGATGGCCAGAAGCGGGTCGAGCCCAGCGCGAATGGCAAGGCGCACGTTATGGTCGACGCTGCCTTCGAACCATAAGTCGTCGAGATGTTTATCGTCCGTGCAAAACAGAAAGCGGCGCGCGTTGTGCTCATGGACGGCAGGAAGAAGTTTTTCGAGGTCTTTGGCGACCGAGCCTTGGCGAATGAGCACGTACATGCCGCGGCGAATGCGTTCAAGCGCTTCGTCGGCGGTGACGCATTCATGATCCGTATGGATGCGGGCGCTGCGGTAGACGTTGATGGCATCGGCATCCAGACCGGCCAAGTGGCCGTCGATCAGGCGGTTGGCGTTTGCCGCGAGCGCCAGTTTGTCGAGCATGGACGGGTGTTGTTCCCTTAATGACGGATAGTCCATCACTTCCGCCAATCCGAGAACGCGTTCATCGTTGAAAAACGGCGCTAGGTCCGCTGCGGTTAAGACGGCGCCGGCATGTTCAAACGAGGCGGCCGGCACGCACGATGGCAACATGATATACACATCGAGCGGCGTCTGTTTCGCATCATCGAGCATAAACTGGATGCCGCGGATGCCGGCGACGTTCGCGATTTCGTGTGGATCGGCGATCACCGTGGTGACCCCATGCGGGAGAACGACGCGGGCGAATTCGCTCGGGGGCACCATTGATGATTCGATATGCACGTGTCCGTCAATCAGCCCCGGGCATACATAACGCCCTTCGGCATCGATCGTTTGCTTTCCCTCATAGCGGCCAATGCCGACGATCATCCCCTCAGCAATGGCGAGATCCCCTTCGATGACTTCGTGCGTAAACACGTTGACGATTTTCCCGTTTTTGATGACGAGATCGGCTTTCGTTTGTTTTGCGGCGGCGGCGATTTTCTTCTGTAATGTCGAATGCATGCGGCTCATTCTCCTCTCTTCATGATGTGAATCGCGATGCCAGTGGAAATTGGCTTCATTGTACTGAGCTAGACGGCAAGTTGTCAACCGCTTTGGTTCGTTTTTTGACATATGTATGGCACTGCTGTTTTCACACTCTTTATAACGTAACAATGTTATGTTACATTGGTGGTGGTGAAGGAGGTGAGCGGCTCATGGAACAAGAATTGATTTCAAAAAAAGAACTGCTCGAGCTGACTGGCATTTCGTACGGCCAGCTGTATCGATGGAAGCGGAAAAAGCTCATTCCGGAAGAATGGTTTATTCGCAAATCGACATTCACAGGGCAAGAGACGTTTTTCCCGAAAGAAAAAATCTTGGC
The DNA here is from genome assembly GCF_001610955.1 of Geobacillus thermoleovorans. GTDB lineage: Bacteria > Bacillota > Bacilli > Bacillales > Anoxybacillaceae > Geobacillus > Geobacillus thermoleovorans. The sequence goes on along the minus strand of NZ_CP014335.1, from coordinate 1,981,143 downwards.
GCGCATTGAGAAAATCAAAGAGCTGAAAGATGAGCTGTCGCTTGATGAGTTGGCGGGCATGCTTTCTCCCAATCCAGCGGCTGTGATGTTGACGAAAGAGGAAGTGTTGGAACGTCACATTGTTTCGGAGATGGTGGTGCAACGTTATAGCGAGTGGAAAGAAAACAAACAGGTCTTTTCGTTCACCGATCTTCTTCCTCTGTACGTGCTCGATCAGCTTCTGCGCTCGGGCGATCTGAGTTGGGAAGAAGGAAAAAGCGTCCTGAACGTTTTCGAAACGCATTACCCGAAACTTCAAGGGAAAAGCTGCGAGCTGGCGATCATTCGCAAGATGGGAGTGACTGTGTGTTTGCTTGTGGCGGGCGGAGGCGACATGTATGTGGAGCCGGAGGCGAAGCTCGTTGCGCGGCTGCACGTGCCGGCGTGCATCGAGGAGTTAAAACTGAAAATTTTGGAGGGATGACAAATGGAGGGCCGAGATTTGGTCATTGCTGGAACGGGGCATGCGTCCGGAGGGCTGTACAACTTGGTGAAACTTTCTGGGAATGGAATGACGGGACCTTTTAGTCATCAACGGCGACGCGGCATCGTGGATCACGGCATGCCGGGAACACTTTAGAAAGCGGGCCTGCTTCCAGCTGGATCGGTTTCATGTCGCGCGGGAGCTGCGCCAGTGTCTGGCGGGCCATCCGCGTTGGCGGGAGGTGCGGAAGAAGTTGGCGAAACAAGACGAACAAGGGCTTTTGATGGAGCTGAACAGCGCCGCGCCGTCGGCACGTTGGAGGACGAAGCGAAGGAGCAGCAGCTTTTCGCTCTGATCCGCCGGATCGAGTCGATGCCGGGATGCATTCGGGACTACCGGAAGTGGCTGGCGGAGCAAGGAGTGGACACGGCGGGAATGCGTCCGATGGGCCACGCGGAGAGCGTGATGAGCCGGTTCGCGCACCGGGTGAAATCCCGCCGCAGCTGGAAAGACCAAGGACTTCGAGCGTTTTGGAAAGCGATGGCGGCTCGGATCGATGGGATTTCGTTGAGGAAACGGCGTCCGGAGGAAGAGACGGCGTCGACCGCCGCGTCGACATCAACGAAGGCAGAGCGGATCGAACAGGCCAAACGGAAGGTGGGGCGGTTGTATCCGGACGTGGTGCGTCAGAACATGCCGTATCTTCAGCAGTCGTCGGGGACGCCGATCCATCAAGCGTTGTCGGCGCTTCGGGATTTTGGTTTATGTAAAAAAATGGAATGTTGATTCACCACCTCAAGATGAGGGATGAGCGTCCGAAAGCACTTACGATATAAATTCATGAAAATGGTTCAATGCCCTATGATTAACAATGATCCTAGTGAACCGAAAAAAAGTTCTCCACAAAGTCTTGACTGACTCATGCGGCATTTTCGAGTTGACAAAAGTTTTTATTGGTCTTATAGTTAATAACGTAATGATTATTTTTTGGGTTTTTTGGGTGATGGGGGGATGTTGTTAACTGAACGTCGAAAGCAATTTCTTTAGAAGTTGATCGGATCGACTTATACCAAAAAACAAATGTGCCTGTTCATTATGAAACATTTGCGAAAAGCACTAGTGTCAGCAAATGGACGGAATACGACAGGCTGAAAGAACTTGAAAAACTTGGCTATCTCACCCGCGATTACGCTGTGAATCCTAGCGAGACAGGACGTTCCCAAATCGTTTTTCTGCCAACAGCAAAAGCTGCGAGCTTGTTTGAACAAAAACGTTCTGAAGTGTTCAATCTGGAAGAGCGGCATAAAACAAAAGAGAAAATACATGAATTTCTAAACAGTTTAAAGAATTGCAGCCTCAGCGACACCATTCAAAAAGTCTAAGAGATTACGAAAGTGCAAATTCGGATGATGTTATTAGGTTTCTGCTTGTTTATCTCCGCAAGTTGGACATCGGCCGGTATCTGAATGAAATCAGTGGCTGACCTTTCGGAACATGTGGAGGATATGCTTTCCGGTTGTTGGGAAGAGGAGTACAATTATTGTCCAAGGTTATTCTTTGGTTATTTTTTTGGTTTTTTGTGTATTGTTTCATGGGATTATTAAAACGCGATTCCGTTATGTTGTGCAACATCTAACAAAATCTTCTGTGATCATGGAAGTTGGCGGCTTTTTTGTCTTTGGTTTTTTGGTCTTTTTGGTAAAGGATGTCGTTATGGGGGAGTGAGCTTTAAAATGATGCGGTATTACCGGGAGTTTCTTTCCAACTCAATGATTCAGTTCGTGCTTTTTGTGGGAACGGTCAGTTCCATCCTAACTATTGTGGAATTTGATGGGGTAAAGACGATCCTTGCTTTACTGGCTGGTGCAGTTTTTTATGCTGTCGTCGAATATTTGGTGCACCGTTACCTTCTGCACCAGTTTCCCAACGCTATTCCCGTTTTGTACCAGAAACATGTCGAACACCATCAGTACCCTACGGCACTCAGATATTTATTCAGTCCGATGTGGTATGACCTGATCGTTTACGTCGTTTATTTTGTTGTATTATGGGCAGTGTTCCGGAATCTTTCCTTGGTTATGGCCTTCATAGCTGGCACTTCGCTCTATCAATTGTATTATCAATGGATGCATTACATTGCACACCGTCCGATTACCCCTGTAACACCATGGGGGAAGTGGATGAAGAAAAAACACCTTTTGCATCATTATATGGATGAACAGTCCTGGTACGGTGTATCCCATCCCGTCATGGATTACCTGATGGGAACTCACAATCCTAAATCTTCCAAAACCAACGGATACATGGATGGTGGAAAGTGAAAAAACAACTCAATGATCAAGAAACCTATTTGTAACAGAGTAGAAAACGTGGTGTCAGCATGAATAAATCCTTAGTGAAAAAACAGAGAAAGAAGGGTTTCGCATGAAGCATCAAGCTCATGTTGCTATTGCGGGAGCGGGTTTTTATGTACCTCCACGCGTGGTTACCAATAACGATTTGAGCCAGCGGTTGGAGACGGACGATGAGTGGATTGTTCAACGAACAGGAATCCGCCAGCGCTATCGCGTGGAGGAGTCAGTGACAACCACAGAGATGATTGAAAGCGCGGCGAAAAAGGGAGGATATCCTTTCGAAAAGTTTTTTCTGAACGTGGATCGTTACGGAAACACCTCTGCCGCTTCCATTCCAATTGCTCTGACGGAATCGCTCCAACAAAAAGCTGTCCGGGAGTGGGATCTGGTAGCGATGATTGGTTTCGGAGGTGGCTTGACGTGGGGAATTCACGTGCTGTCCGTGTATGCGCGGTAATTCCCCTAGTCTTTTCCACAGACAAATAGGCGGAGTGTACACCTTACGCGAACGGAACTTTGAAGTTCTGAGAGAGTCATTCTCGGGCGCATGAAAAAAGTAGAGTAGTGCAATGTTAGGTAATTCCACAATGCCGTGGTCTTTATTTTTATCAGACAAAAAATACGATAAAATTTTGATAAAATTCAGATGAATGAAGCGTAATTTATCTTACCTCTGTTGTTTATTGCAAAATAAAAATACAGAGTTCTGCAACGAAAAGTGCAGAGCTGAAGGCAAAGAAAAAAGGCTTGCCAGCCTCTAACATTTCCTCTACTGTGGAAGTTGTGAACACATAACCAAACAGTGGAGGAGCGAAAGGATGCTGGCAATGCCCGAAATTAATCGTATCAGAAAACTGCGTGAAAAGAAAGGGTTATCGATTGCGGAAATTTCCCGTGAAACGGGATATAACTGGAGAACGGTCAAGAAATACGCAGATGGAGACATTTCTGTCCAACCAACCATCAAACGCAAAAAGGGGATGATGGAGGAAGAAGGGTACGGGCAAATCATTGATGACTGGTTGGAGGAGGATGCCAAACTGCCGAGAAAACAACGGCGAACGAACAAGACGATGTTTGAAGCGCTTTGTCGTGACCATGGATTTCAAGGCTCGTATCGCACCGTTTGCGCGTACGTGCAAAAACGAAGACCGCAGCTCAAGCTCGAGAAAGAACAGCGCTATGAACGACTGGAGCACCCGCCAGGCGAGGCGCAGGTGGATTTCGGGAAGATGACGGTTGTGACGAAGGAGGGGAAGGAAGAAGAGCGATCGGTTTTGATCATGAGCTTTCCCTATAGCAACGCTGCGTTTGCTTATCCGCTGCCGGCGGAAAACAGTGAATGCTTCCTCCATGGGTTGACGCAGCTGTTTCGTCAGGCTGGGGGAGTGCCAAAGGCATTGCGCATTGACAATTTGTCCGCGGCCATTGTGTCGATTCGAAAAGGGGGAGAACGCCGATTCACCGAGGCTTTTGAGAAATTTCAACTCTACTATCGGTTTGATGTACAAGTGTGCAATCCATACAGTGGACATGAGAAAGGAAATGCGGAGCGAAAAGTCTATTACACTCGCAACCTTTGTTTCATCCCCGCTCCATTGATGGAGTCGGATCCGGAGCTGGTGGAGTGGCTGCATCGCAAGATGGTCGAGGACCGAAACCGTCCTCATTATGAAAAGGGGCGGTGGATCGAGGAACTATGGCAGGAAGAGCAACCGGAGCTGTTGGCGTTGCCGGAACAAGATCTTCCGATCTTCTCCCTCGATCACGCTTACGTGAATAAGTACGGAGAAGTGATGGTGGATGGGAAGGCGTTCGTCGTCCATGGCCTGTCCGTCCCCAACCGGGTGTTGGTGAAGAAAGAATGGAATCGTTTCGTTGTGTTCTCTTCCGATGGAGACGTCCATCTTGAAGCGCCCAGGCCGTATACGAACGTGAAACGCGAAATCCCTTGGAAAGAGATTTTCGCTGAGTGGGAGACCAAACCCCGGGTTGTCGGACATTCCCGCTACCGGACGTACTTGCCGGAGGCGATCCGAACGTATCTGGCTGGCCCCCCGCCCCAGGTGGTGGCCCGTTTGAAAGGACTGCGAGCGCTGTTGGATCGGCACACGCTTTACGAAATCGCCCAGTGGCTCGAGGAGAGTCAGCGATGGGACTTGGCTCCTCATGAAATCGGCGTGTTGATGGAAGCGAAGCACTCCTATTACCCGGACAAGTGGGAAGAATCATACACCCCTTCCGTTCTAATCGACTATGAAACGGATTTAACGGTGTATGATCAACGTCTTCATCCCGCTCGGGAAGGGGGTGTCCAGAGATGAGAGCAGAGGTGAAAGAGATTTGTAAAGCGCTGCATTTGGCCTATATCGCAGATCGATTCGAGGAGGTGAGATTCGAAACGAAAGAACAGTTTTTGCGGGATGTATTGGCGCTGGAACTGTCGTGCCGCCAAGAAGCGAAACAGGCTCGGCTGATCAAGAAAGCCAAGTTTCGGGAGTTGAAATGGCTGAAGGATTACGAATGGTCGGGTCATATCCATTGGCCAGCCACGACATCGAGGGAGGAACTGTGTGACCTTCGCTTTTTGGAGCGAAAGCAAAACGTTCTGCTTTTAGGTTCACCTGGAACGGGGAAAACCCATCTCGCCACAGCACTTGGCATTCAGGCGTGCCAACAAGGCCATGAGGTTCGGTTTTTCCGCGTCGCGGATCTTGTCGCCCAGCTGGAAGAGGCGTTGAAAAACGGCACGCTCGGACGGCTGAAACGAAGCCTCGACCCATGCGAACTGTTGATTTTGGATGAACTCGGCTATGTGCCGTTTCAAAAGCAAGGATCGGAACTGTTGTTTCATATTATCGCCGACTGTTACGAGCGAAAAAGCGTCATGGTGACATCGAATCTAGAATTTGGACAGTGGAATCGGGTGTTTGGGGACAACCGTTTGACGGCAGCGTTGGTGGATCGCTTGGTTCACCACGCCCACATCTTGGCCTTTACGGGAGAGAGCTATCGACTGCGGAACGCTCTCTCCGCGATCCAGCCGTCCTCTGCCTCCGGTCTGGAACCTTAAGTCTTGAGCTGGCAAGCCTATGTATTTTTTCTTGCACTTCTCTGCATTTTTTGCTTGCAAAAAACAACCTCTGTGTCGTGCTTTGCGGCATGGGGTGATGGAGATGGGTGGAATTTAATCCGGTCGCTTTTACAAAGGAGCTGGTTCGCACGTGCTCTTGATAGGTGTATTCGAAAACAATTTTTACAATACAAGAGGGCACATGGAAATGGTTATGTATAATTGGTTACAGCCAGGAGTGACCGTTGTGCCTATCGGGTTGTGGTGTACCAATCGAAATTACCTAATTTTTGGTAAATTTTATTAACATACACTTTCAAGTTGACAAAAGTTTTCATTGGTCTTATAGTTGATAACGTAGTGTTTATTTTTGGGTTTTTTGGGTGGTGAAAACGATGTTGTTAACTGAACGTCGGAAGCAATTTCTCCAGAAGTTGATCGACTTATATCAAAAAGCAAACGTTCCTGTCCATTATGAAACATTAGCGAAAGCGCTTGGTGTCAGCAAATGGACGGCATATGACATGCTGAAAGAACTTGAAAAACTTGGCTATCTCACCCGCGATTACGCGGTGAATCCCGGCGAAACAGGACGTTCCCAAATCGTTTTTCTGCCGACGGCAAAAGCGATGAGTTTGTTTGAACAGAAACGCTCTGAAGCAATCAATCTGGAAGAGTGGCATAAAACAAAGGCGAAAATACTTGAGTTTCTAAACAGCTTAAAAAATTGCAGTCTCAGCGCCGCCGTCCGAAAGGTTTTAGAGGAGATTCCGAAAGTGCAGATTCGTGTTGCCTTCTGTGCGTACATCATCGGTCTTTTTCTTGTTTATCTTCGCAAGCTGGGCGGGAAAACTGAGGTATTGATTAAGAACCTCGTTCAGAACGCCCCAACTAATGAAATGCAGATGACCGTGTTTGTTGGAACCGTCCTTGGCGGCATTATTCAAACGGTGAATCACGAAATTGGCGTGGAAGTGACTGAATTGGTTGGACGGTATCTGAAATCGATCGCCGACCTTTCCCATTTTGAAAAGGAAATGCTTTCCGATTTTCTCCATGAAGCATTAGCATGATTGTGGTCAACGGTTAAAACCTTGGCCATTTATTTGTTTGAGTTTTTGTGTTTTTTGTGTTATTTGTGTTTTTTTGGGAATAGGTTGAGTAAAGAGAAGAACGCAACCTCATAAACAAAATGAGGGGAGGTGGTAACATGATGAACGATTTTCTTGAATTCTTAAAGAAAATCCTTGAAGCATTTCAAAATATTTAATGGCTGGTTGATCATTGACGTTACTTAAGTAACGGCCCATAAATTGCTTTGGCAGGTGATTGATGTGCTTGAATTATTTGGTAGATTTGTGGTGAAAAACAGAATTGCTATCATTGTTTTATCATTGATACTTGTGATTCCTGCATTGTCCGGAATAGTCAAAACGCAAATCAATTATGATATTTTTGCTTACTTGCCGGAAAAGCTTCCTTCGGTGCAAGGGCAAAATATTATGAACAAAGTGTTTGGGTTCGGTGGAACAGGCATCCTGATGGTAAAAAATCAAACAGATGTTGAAGTAGAAAATTTAAAACAAAAACTGGAGCAAGTGGATGGTGTTGAAACAGTCAATTGGATCACCGACATTGCTGATTTTGCAGTGCCTCGCGAGTTTCTTCCAGAGGAATTGGTGGATCAGTTTTATTCTGGAAACAGCACTATCATGCAAATTCAATTTGAAGAGGAGGCGGCATCAGAAAAAACTCATTATGCTGTACAAGAAATCAAAAACATTCTTGGGCCGAATACTTATTTTGCGGGAACTCCTCCAATGTTGTCGGAGCTGCGTCAGTTGCTTGAAAGTGAGAAGTTTGTCTATGCAGTGTCCGCAATTGGGTTTATTCTGTTGCTTTTGGGATTAACGCTCCCATCGCTTTTCATTCCGTTCCTTATCCTGTTCTCAATTGGGGTCTCTATTATTTACAACTTGGGATTGGCTTACTATTTAAATGGTTCAATGTCGTATGTTACCGCTGCGATTGCGGGAGCTTTGCAGCTCGGAGTTACGATGGATTTTTCTATTTTCTTAGTGCATCGTTATGAAGAAGAACGAAAGATGAAAGAAAAGAACGAGGCCATGATCGCGGCCATCAAGCACACAGCGATGGCCATTTTAACCAGCTCGGCAACGGCAGTAGCCGGTTTTCTTGCGATGGTCACCATGTCGCTTGGACTTGGGGAAGACTTAGGGATGACGATGGCGCGAGGGATCATTCTTAGTGTGTTGATGATTTTGACATTGTTGCCGTCGTTCATTCTGGTGTTTGACAAGTGGATTCGCGAATATCAGCACCGCGTGATAATCCCTAATTTTCATCTGTTAGCCAAATTTGTGACCAATCGCCACAAACTTGTTTTTGTAGTGTTCCTGCTTTTGTTTATCCCTGCTTTCATCGGTTTTAAAAATGTGCATATCGTGTATGATTTGGAGCAACTTATGCCGAAGACGCTGCCTTCGATCCAAAATCTTGACGAAATCAAAAAAGAATTTACGTCGACTGATTCGGCTTTTTTAGTCATGGATAGCAAGATTTCTGATCAGGAACGTCTCAAAATCAAGCAGCAGATTGAAGAAATAGAAGGAATCAAGAAAGTAATTGGGTATGACACCTTTGCAGATCCTGCGATTCCTTCAGAATTTGTTCCCGAAAACTTAAAAAACATGTTTATCAAGGATCAATACAATTACATGTTGGTACAGATGGAATATGGATCGTATGATGAACGCACGACACAGGCCATTCAACAAATCAACAAATTAACCGAGCCATATGAAGGGCATATGTACCTGACTGGTCAAGCTGTTTTGCAAAACGATCTGACTACCACGGTGCGGGACGACATGAAAAAAGTAGATTTGATTTCGGTTGTCGCTGTATTTTTGATTATTGCGCTTGCCTTCCGATCCGTGGCGTTGCCGGTTGTATTAGTTGGCGGAATTGAATTGGCGATTTTGTTCAACCAAGGACTCGATTTCTATCTTGGCCGTTCCATGCCATTTATCGGCACATTCGCCATTGGCGCTATCCAGCTCGGCAGCACGATCAACTATGCGATTTTGCTTGTCACACGCTATAAGGAAGAGTTGATGAATTATCCGAAAGAGGAAGCGATGTATCGAGCCATCACAGCAAGTGGAGAAGCGATCTTGAGCAGTGCGCTTGCCTTGTTTGCCGCTGTCATCGGGATTTGGCTGTTTTCCGACATCACGTTGCTCAGAGATTTAACCTTTATGATTGCGCGAGGAGCGATTATTTCTCTTGCCGTCATCTTATTCCTGCTTCCGGCAGTGTTGCTCACATTAGAAAGTTTTATATCCAAAACGACATTTGGCTGGCCTAAAAGCCAAATCCATGAAAGAAGATGAGACGCTTTCAGAATTATCTTAATAAAAGGAGAGGAGAAGCATAATGAATGCGGTAAAAGCCACAATCCCCGTTTTGACTGCTGCCACCCTTTTATTATCATCGGCAACCGGTACTTATGCAGCGGCTCCCGATCAAGTCGTTGATCGAGAAACGGTTTATACCCTTCTTAATTCCGATGGGACTGTGAAAAAATCGATCGTTGTGGATTGGCTGTATTTTAAAGGAAATGGAAATGTCACCGTGACAGATTACGGACAATTACAGCATATTCGCAATATAAGCGGATTGGAAAAACCAGTGGTGCAAAACGGACAAATCATTTGGGATGCGGAAGTGAAAGGAGAACGGTCGATTTATTATTCCGGTGAAACCAGCCAGCCTCTTCCGGTGGACGTCTCGATCAACTATTATCTGAATGGGAAAAAAGTGGATGCTCCCTCATTGGCCGGAAAAAATGGCACAGTAAAAATCGAGATAACGTTGAAGAATCGGCTGAAACAAAAGAAAAACATTTCCTATTCCGGCTATAAGGGAGCCCGTCATTCAGTAGAAAAAGAGCTGTACACCCCGATTTTATCGCTTGTTTCGCTTAACATTTCGACTGAACATTTCACGGATATGAAACTCGGTGATGCAATGACGGTTATGTCTGGGAAAACGATGAGCGCGACTTGGATGGTTGTGCCCAATCCAGAAGAGACCATCACCCTTGAAATGAAAGGAACAGACATTGAGCTTGAACCAATCACAATTACTTTGATTCCGAAGCTTCCTCCAGTATCAGAAGTACCGGTCAAAGAACAATTGGAAAAACTGACAGATGGCATTCAGCAAATCTCTTCTGCACTAGATCAACTAGGAGATGGCGCAAATCAACTTGCCGCTGGCAATCGTCAAGTAAAAAACGGTTTAAACCAACTTTCTGAAGGACTGGGGCAGTTGAACCAAGTGAATCAAGCCCATGAGGGACTTGTGAAACAGTCGCTGGAAACAAACCGGCAGCTTCTGGCACTGGCTCAAAATCTGGCTGCTGAGAAACCGCAGGATGCGAATTTGCAGGCTCTCGTGCAGGGACTAAAAGGCCAGCAACAAATGCTGAAGATGCTAGCCGAAGGGGGGAATTTGCAGGGAAAGCCATTTCCAGGCCTCGATAAGATGGAGGAAGGTTTAAAAGGCTCCAAAGCTGGAGCTGACAAGTTAGCGGCTGCGGCGGGCCAACTGGAAAAAGGTTCGTTGCAATTAAAAACTGGTATAGAAAAGTTATCCGGCGGAACGGCGGAAATGAAAAATGGGCTGATTGCCGGATTAAATAAATTGTATGAAGGAGAAGCTATTTTACATCAATCAAAAACAGCGGCGGAACAATACGATACATTTCTTGGCAAACCAAAAGGTGCGAAAGGGGAAGTCCGTTTTATTTTAAAAACAGATCCGATCGAGCCGGTGAAGGTGAAAGACTCAGCCGGACAAAAGCCAGACACGGGCAGCGAGGAAGAGAACATTTCTTTCTTCGAAAAAGTAAAAAAATGGTTGAGTGATTTATTCCTGAATCCGTGACAAAACATCTTTACAATCCTCGCGAACCGTTGATACGCTAAGGATGAACAAGGTTGATGAGTCTTCACTAAGCAGGTGAAATCATGAAAGACTTCCCGATTCGTTTGGTATTGACGGATGAACCCATCATTCCCAGTGCCGGTTTGGTCCTGGTCGGCTATTTGCTTCATCAAACGAAACTATTTTGAGCGATCCGCGCCATCCCTTACATCATCACGTGAAACGCTACTGGATCAAAACGATCATCCAGACAGTGATCACCATGGCGGGACGGCTCATCCGAAGCGCCCGCCGGTTCTGGATGAAGCTCACCCGAAGGAATGGATACAGCGAGCCGGTCTGGTATGTCTACAACCTCACACAGATCACTGTAGGACTCGATTCAGGCAAAAGCACAGGCGCGTGTTGGTAAAACCATCGTTCCACGGTGGTATAAGCTATGCATAACCATTGTGTCACTTCTTGAATGCTTTTCCCAATGCACAACCACGCCACCCATTGCTGAAAGGATTCGGTGGCAATGCTATTGAACACTGTTTTTTTTCGCGCGACCAACAAATAAAATCCGGCGTTTTCGGAGGGTGTCCCAAAAGTAACGGGACACCCTTTCTGATCACCATATATACGCGCGAAACACCCTTACAAAACTATATATTGTATCTTGCATGAAGAAAGACAATCTTTTGGGTCAGCCCCCTTTTTACATATGGTTTGACAAAGAAACAGTTCTTCAGTTAATGCCACAAGCAATGGATAGCATATTGCTTTTCTTATTTTTGGGCCATTTCAAAATAAAATTTGTCTGGAAATGGAGAGCCCCTCTTTCCAGGTTGCATTCAAAAGTAAAAGAGTATAAATAATAACCAATAGTATATTTTTTAATACTATGTAAAAATAAAGTGCGTACTTTTAAAGATAAAACATACATAGTATACTCATCAGTGTGTAAGAGATAAACACATAAAAATACTACTGCTTATGCAACCTACAATAAAATTTTTATGAGAGGTGAAGGATTCATGGAATTACAATTAGCATTGGATCTCGTAAACATTCCAGAAGCGAAACAATTAGTAAAAGAAGTCGAGGAGTATGTGGATATTGTAGAAATCGGCACTCCAGTTATCATTAATGAAGGTCTTAGAGCCGTAAAAGAAATCAAACAAGAATTTCCTCACTTAAAAGTATTGGCAGACTTAAAAATCATGGATGCAGCCGCATATGAAGTCATGAAAGCGTCCGAAGCTGGAGCCGACATTATCACGATACTTGGAGTTGCTGAAGATTTGTCCATCAAAGGTGCTGTGGAAGAAGCTAAAAAACAAGGCAAAAAAATATTGGTGGACATGATCGGGGTTAAAAATTTAGAAGAACGGGCGAAAGAAGTAGATGGGTTTGGAGTCGACTATATTTGCGTACACACAGGTTATGATCTTCAAGCAGTCGGCAAAAACTCTCTTGAAGATCTTGCCACAATCAAACGTGTCGTGAAAAACGCAAAAACTGCGATCGCAGGCGGCATTAAATTAAACACATTGCCTGAAGTCATTAAAGCAAAACCTGATCTTATCATCGTAGGCGGCGGTATTACTGGTCAAGAAGATAAACGAGCTGTAGCCGCTGAAATGAAAAAAATGATCCAACAAGGTGAATGAATGATGCAAGCTACGCAATATTTAGGCAAAATCATCAAAGAGTTAAATGGGACAGCCGATTTAATCGCCGCGGAAGAAGCGGAAAAATTGGTAAATGGGATTCTCGAAGCAAAGAAAATTTTTGTAGCTGGCGCAGGCAGATCTGGATTTATGTCCAAATCTTTTGCGATGCGAATGATGCACATGGGGTTAGACGCCTATGTAGTAGGCGAAACCATCACCCCTAACCTAGAACAAGACGACATTTTGATCATTGGATCGGGTTCAGGGGAAACGAGAAGTTTAGTTTCCATGGCTGAAAAAGCGAAAAGTTTAGGGGCTACCGTAGCGTTAGTGACCATTTTCCCTGAATCGACCATTGGACAATTGGCTGATATTACGGTCAAATTGCCTGGCTCGCCTAAAGACCAGTCAGATAATGGATACAAAACGATACAGCCAATGGGATCGCTTTTTGAGCAAACCCTTTTACTATTCTATGATGCCATCATATTAAGATGCATGGAGAAAAAGGGATTGGACTCCAATACCATGTTTAAAAGACATGCCAATCTGGAATAGAGTAAAGGGATTCTTGCGCAGACATCTTTAACCATTCAAAATTTTAAACTATTTAAACGAAATTTTCAACTTGATCACGGGGGAAAGGAGAAAAGACCGCAAAGCTTTCTTTAAGAAACGCTTTGCGGTCTTTTTTTGATCGGGAGATTGGATTCTTGTGATCGATCCATGATAGTCCTCCAACAGTTTGAACATTATCATTCTCTTCGTACACATCAGTCGCTCTCCCACTATCAGCATTCCCTCGATGATCATTACAAATCAAATCGGTTATAGTTGGAACGTGGCGTTTGCCAAGACTTGTTTCAAAATCGGATGACCACTCCTTTAATGGTTGCAAACGGCGTCAAAAACTTTAAAAAGTCTGTTGCCTGCCATAATCCATCGGTAAAATCCTGCTGTGGTAATAAATGTGATTCAGCAAACTTTGAAGAACGCAACTCCGCATGCGGGTGTCAGGAAACGGCGTACAAACGTCCGCCCTCGGCGGCGGGAATACCCGTTACCGAGGGCGAGCAGTCTTTATCGCTATTCTTTGACGCAGAACTCTTCGTCGTAGTAGAAGTCCTGCCCAAACTCCACCCGCCCGAAAAAGAGGGGCCGAGGCTCCTCGACCATCTCTAAGCGATAGACGGTGCTGACGTAGAAGGGGATATCGGGTTCTTTGACCGGCACCGGTGCCATGCGCGCCCAGTCTAGGAACACAATATCCTCTAACTGATAGTCTTGGAAGGCGCTCAGCATGTCAGTGATGGCAAAGCCTATGTCAAGGATGCCCTGCTGGATCTGCCGCCATTTCCGCCAAGAGGCCTCCAAGTAAGAGAGTCCAAAATAGCCCGCGGCACCGGGCCCACGCACCCCCTCTGTGCAGCGGCTTAAAAAAAGCAGGAGGCCCTTGACGGTGTCGACCGGGTCCGTGAAGAACACATCAAACTGGCCACGGAGATGGGACGGCAATTCATCCCGCACGTCGTAGACCTCGGCGTGGATGTGGTCCCAACCTTGGTCCTGAGCCACATCGCGGATAAAGCGGACAATGCGCTCATCCACATCCAGGACACAGATGCGCCGCGGCAGCCCCGAGAGCGCGGCCGCAATGCTTGTAAGGTCATCATCGCCCAGTAGCAAAATGTCTCGTCCCATCAGATCTCCCTGTTGGGCCATCAGGGCCAGCCGCCGCACGGTTGTCTCGGGCGTCACATACCCTTGGTCAAAGTCGGGTGTCGCCTTGGGTCGCATGGCTACAATATCTTGAAAAGCAGCAAGGACGCTGTCAAAAGGCGGTCTCAGAACAATGCCGCGCCCCGCGCAAGCCTCACAGCGCTGTTCGGTCACCCGTTCTAGGCCCATAGTTTCTGCCTGACGACGCCCTTTCTCAGTGATCACAAAGCGGTCGCCGTTGTAGGCCGCCAGCTCGCCCTCCAAGAGCGACTGCAGCGCCTTCAGCACTTGGTGCGTCTGGGCTTTCCCTGCCCGCATCAGTTCCCAGTAGGATTTGGGACCAAAGTAAAGCGCACGAAGCAGAAGCGTGTCGATCCGACGACTTTCCGCAGCAATGCCGACTTTCGACATGGGTATCACTCCTTTCGCCCTAAAAGAGTAAAGACCATTCCACTCCGGCACCCCTTCGTTTTCATCGAAAGGAGCGACATGAAACATAGATAGCAGCGGTTCAAACGTTTTTTTGGAACGCCTGTCTTCCTAGTGTGAGGCCTAACAATCATCCGAAAAATAAAGCATCCTTCACCTTTCAGGTATCGAAATAGCATTTTTGCTGCTTTCGATAGGGAAACGATAAAGGACGCGCTGAAGTTGGAAGAATTTTTTAGAGTTCATAAGCATTGTGTTTTTATTAAGGTTTAAATCGGTAATAGCGGTATGGTATTTTTCGCCTCTAGTTTTTCCATCATTTCATACCAATCCCTTGGTTTGTTCGATAAGACAGAATAATAACGTTTCAAAAACTTCACAACAAGATCCGCTGGAAGTTCATTCACGCTATCGTCCATCGGAAGGAAACAAAGATCAAGCCCGGTTACGGCTTCTCCATCATTGTTCCATGATGGATGGACATAAGGGAAGTCAAGCCGCTTATATCCCAAATGAGATAATACCTCACGACGAACATATGGATCCATCGGCTTAATCCCACCAAATTCATAATGCTCCATCCGGTAAGGATCATAAATCTCGGCGAACATGCCATACAACTGCTTTCCATTTGCAGCGGCCCAATTTTGCAAATCCTCCAGTCGCTTTTTAGCTAAAAATCGACCGATCCCCAGACCTGCTTGGCCGATAATGGTAAAATCTGTAATAGCGACATTTAAATCTTCATAATAGCGGTACTCAGTCGCGCCTACTACCTCTCCTTCGTGAACAGCAACGCACACACGAATTCCCGGATCTTCCAGAGGCTCTTTCCACAAATCAAATGCTAATACTTCTTCCGGAGGAAATACATTTTGCATCAATTGATGCATTTTCTTAAACAAAGGGTCTTCAATGCTCGTAATTCTGCGATACTCCATCTTCATCATTCTCCTTTAAGATTTTGAGCGATAAAAAGGATTTTTCCATTCCATCAGTGCAACATAATTGCACGATTCTTCATCTTCTAAATAGTTCGCCACCACTTTGACCGGTGTGCGGCCGCAGCGAAGCAGGAAGGTAATAACAGGATCCTTCAATTCGCCTTTTACTACCGCTTCGAGATATTGCTCCGCTGTCATCTCATGCGCTTTTTTATGATAGCCAGGCATCCTCCCTCCGCCTAACAGCCGCTCTAGTCCCAAATGAACAACCACTTCATACATGGATAGCATCAGCCATTTTCCCAGCCCCAATTTGCGGTAGGCAGGGCGCACGCCAATATCAACGACATAAAGCGTATTCCCGTTTGGGTTATGGTTACGGATATATCCATTATCCGTGATCTCTTCCCATGTATGGTCTGGATGGCTGGGATCAAAGTCGACAATAAGCCCTGTCATTGACCCCGCAATTTCACCATTCACCTCAACACATAAGGCTCCCTCTGGAAAGAGCGTAACATGATTTTTCAATTGTTCCGTGTTCCACCATAACTCAGAGGGGAATGGTGGCGGGAAACTTTCCTGTTGGATGAGGATTAAGCCAGGAAAGTCTTTTTCTTCATAATTTCGGATCACTGCTGGAACAGGATGGTCTTGGTCAAAGACATAAAACTCCTTTCGATACATTCTTACCCCTCCTCTCTCGTTATCCATCTAGCAATGTATCGCCCATTCATGTGGCGATACTGATATTATTAGGCACATCATTCCATTTAACAAGTAGATACTTTCGTGTTACATAGTGTGAAAAATTATACCTAAAAAAGAAATTCGGAATATTTTTTCCAGACCATCCTCGCATTCGAACAGCCATGTCAAGTCCTCATTATTGTCAGTGAACTTGGATCACTGGAAAACAAAAGCACTTTTTTGCCGTTTTTCTTTTTACGCCATTTTCGGGACTCAATCAACAGTCATCAACGTATATACAGAAAAACCAACGGACAGCGGATCTTTCATAAAGATGGTTGTCCGTTGGTTTTTCGCGTCTAATATAAAACTTATTGCTTTCCTCATCATCTTCATGTGTGTATTTCTTTGTTTACCAGCAAAAAAAGAAAAGTACATATACATACACGCAGAGTGTTTTCGAAGCTTTCATAACGGAGAAAGCTTTCTACTTAGTGGCTTCATTGATTTTTACTTGCCCCTTTACGACCGTCTCCATATAGTTTTTGCCCCATTCATACATCGCATCAAGAATTGGCATCAAACTTTTCCCATGTTCGGTCAATGAATATTCTACTTTTGGCGGAACAACAGGATAGACTTCACGATGAACAATTCGATCTTGCTCCAGCTCCCGCAGCTGGTTAACAAGCATTCTTTGGGTGATCCCAGGCATGAGGGCTTTTAATTCGCTAAACCGCTTCTTTCCCCCTTTTCCTAGATGCCATAAAATAAGCATTTTCCATTTACCGCCAATAACAGCGAGTGTTAATTCTTTTTCACAATTATACGTCTTGCCACAAACGTGCCCCATCGTTTCACCTCCCATGTTGATTATAACCTATGGTATACTTTTTGTCACTTTATAATCATAAAGCACATACTGACAAATAAATGTTATATATCTTTTATTTTCACTCATTGCAAATGGTATTCATTCCTTCTGGATAATACAATCCATTCATTGCATCTGGATGCCTTTTATATCATTAAGTATATTTTTTTACACTATATTATATTTTTGTCACTACATGATAATAAAGTGCGTACTTCTCAATAAGTTTTATACACATTATACTAGCATCTGTAAACAATCACGAGTACTGGAGGGAGCAGCATGAATCGTTTTACTATTCCTCGCGATATTTATTTTGGAGAGAATGCTCTCTTCATAAAAATACCAATTCGAGCAATGTAGTAAACGTCGTTATATCTGCTCTATCAACTTTATTCTTTTTGAAAAATGTTTCGAAAAGTCAGGGGGGATCACATTGGATTCAATGACCTTTATCTTGTTTGGAGCAACAGGTGATTTAGCGAAACGAAAAATTTTCCCTGCATTATATAATTTATTTCTTGATCAAAAAATGCCGCAGTCATTTTCCATTATTGGTGTAAGCAAAAGAGAATTATCCGATGAGGCATTTCAAATATATGTGGAAAATTCGGTAAAAACCTTTTCCAGACGTTTGACAAATGACCGTTCCAAAATGAAGGAGTTTCTTCGCGCGTTTCGCTATATTTCTTTAAATGTAACAAATGCACAAGGGTATAAAAAGTTGCTCGAAATGGTTCAACAACGGGAAAAAGAATTGAATATTCCTGAAAACCGCGTGTTTTATTTATCTGTTGCGCCGGAATTTTTCGATGTGATCGCGTCGAACATCAAGGAAAGCGGATTAGGATCCACAAAAGGTTGGAAACGTCTGATTATCGAAAAACCGTTTGGCCACGATATCAAATCGGCCCAAGATTTAAACGAAAAATTAAGCCAAACTTTCGAAGAAGAAGAAATTTATCGGGTAGATCATTACCTTGGAAAGCCGATGGTGCAAAACCTTGAAGCTTTAAAATTTGCCAACCCTGTGTTTCAAGCAATATGGAATAATCAATTTATAGCCAATGTGCAAATTACAGCTAGCGAGACCGTTGGGGTAGAACAAAGAGCAAGCTACTATGATCAGGCAGGCGCCATTCGCGACATGTTTCAAAACCATATGTTGCAACTGTTGATGATGACAGCCATGCACTTGCCAAAACAAATTAGCGCAAAAGACATCCGTAACGAGAAAAGAAAAATTATGGAATCTCTTCGACCAATACAGAAGGAAGAAGTAGGTTTGCACGTCGTTCGCGGCCAATACGGTCCTGGAGAAATCGATGGCAAACCAGTGGTTGGATATAAAGAAGAACCTGGCATCGATGCTTCTTCGACAACGGAGACATTTGTTGCGGCCCGTCTGTGGATTGATGATGAAAACTGGAGCGGGGTGCCATTCTACATCCGTACAGGTAAAAGAATGAAGGAAAAGTCCACACGTATCGTGATTGAGTTTAAAAATCCATTAAAGGAATGGTACTTGCCAAAAAATGAAGAAACAGCTCCTAATCTTTTGGTGATTCAAATCAATCCGAACGAAGGTGTTTCGCTGCAATTCAATAGTAAAAATGTATTCAACAACGGAAAGATGGAGCCTGTCCATATGGACTTCGCGACGAATCAGAAAGAGGTGCCTGAAGCGTATGAACTCTTAATTTTTGACGCTTTACACGGCGATTCGACTTTCTTTGCCCATTGGAAAGAGGTCGAACTATCTTGGAAATGGCTGCAACCTATTTTAGAGGCATTTGCGGAAAACCTCCTTCCTCTTTACTCCTATCGTTCAGGATCGATGGGGCCAGAGGCTTCTTATCAATTATTGAAAGAAGACGGATTTTATTGGCGGTAAATAAGCTCTTCCGGAGCAAACCCGAAAACATAATTTCTGGATAAACTAACTATGAAATAGGAATAGCTAATCTTCTTTGACCAAGATATTTTTAGGAGGTAGTCAGCATGAGAGTCGGGCTAGTCGGTTTAGGAAAAATGGGATTAAACTTAGGCAAAAATCTCATGGACCATAAGCACGAAGTAGTGGCGTTCGATATAAATGCAAATGCGGTTGAAGAAATAAAAAAATACGGTGCTAAAGGCGTATCCACTTTAAAGGAACTCGTCCTATCATTAGAAAAACCGAGAATTGTCTGGATAATGGTTCCCCACACCGTTGTTGATTCGGTGATTAGTGAAATTGCGCCATTTTTAAGCAAAGGAGACATTGTGATTGATGGTGGCAATTCTCACTACAAAGAATCAATTCGTCGCTACAACGAGCTAAAGGAGATTGGAGTTCACTTTATGGATGCGGGAACTTCTGGCGGAGTCGAAGGTGCTCGAAACGGAGCATGTTACATGGTTGGAGGCGATCCCGAAGCTTGGAACATGGTCGAGCCTCTTTTCCGCGACACTGCTGTAAAAAATGGGTATTTATATACTGGAAAAGCAGGTAGCGGCCACTTCTTAAAAATGGTCCACAATGGGATTGAATATGGAATGATGGCTGCCATTGGCGAAGGATTCGAAATATTAGAAAAAAGCGAATTCGATTACGACTATGAAAAAGTGGCGAGAGTGTGGAACAATGGTTCGGTTATTCGTTCATGGCTCATGGAATTAACAGAACGCGCGTTTTCAAAAGATGCAAAATTAGAGGAAATCAAAGGAATTATGCATTCTTCCGGTGAAGGAAAATGGACGGTCGAGACAGCATTAGATCTGCAAACGGCCACTCCTGTCATCGCCATGGCCTTATTGATGCGGTATCGTTCATTAGAAAGCGATACATTTACAGGAAAAGTGGTAGCCGCTCTACGCAATGAATTTGGCGGACATGCTGTAGAAAAAAATGAGAAGAAATAACATAAAATCCCCTTGCAGTAAGACTTACAATGGACATGCGCTGCAAAATAGAATGAGAAAGGAGAAGTGTATATGGCTATCTCTTTTGATTACTCCCATGCCTTGCCATTTATCATCCTGAATCGAGAAGACCCCCACTTCCACGCGTGAGCGTAAGTGGGGGATGAATCGGTATTCGCCATCGATTTCCCTCTTGCCTCCAACGAATCAAAGGTGTAAAATAGACAGAAACAGAACAAATGTTCCGTTCAAAAAGAGGGAAGGTCATGCACAAAGCCTACCGCTTCCGGCTGTATCCCACTCGCACACAAGCGGAACGGATCCATCAAACCATCGGGTGTTGCCGGTTTGTGTACAACCACTTTTTGTCCGAATGGAATCAGGCGTATGAAACCACCGGAAGAGGACTCGGCTACAACGAGTGCTCCAAGCGGCTGACCGCCTTAAAGCAGACCCTTCCGTGGCTGAAGACTCCCGATTCGACCGCCTTGCAAAACGCGCTGCAACAGTTGGACGAGGCGTTTGACCGATTCTTCGATGGAATCGCGAACGCTCCCCGCTTCAAAAGCAAAAAACATCCGAACCAATCGTACACCGCCCAGTGCAACTATTCAAAGAAAGGGCGCCCATCGATCGAAGTGGACGGCCATCGATTGAAACTTCCCAAGCTCGGATGGGTGAAGTTTGCCAAAAGCCGTGAGGTTCAAGGCCGCATTCTCTCGGCCACCATTCGTCGAAACCGAACAGGGAAGTATTTCGTCTCCATCTTGGTGGAAACGGAGATTCCTCCATTGTCCACCACCGACAAGCAAGTGGGGGTGGATGTGGGGTTGAAGCATATGGTGGTTCTTTCCACGGGTGAGAAGATCGAACACCCCCGGTATTGGCGCCGATATGAAGAAAAGCTCGCCTACTGGCAGCGGGTGATGTCCCGCCGGAAGCCGGGCGGTTCGAACTGGCATAAAGCCCGCTTGAAAGCGGCCAAGCTTCATGAGAAAATCGCCAACTGCCGGAACGATTTCCTGCACAAACTGTCCACCCGCCTCATCCGCGAAAACCAAGTGGTGTGCGTGGAGGACTTGCGCGTGCGGAACATGCAAAAGAACCGCAAGCTGGCCAAACGCATTTCCGATTCCGCGTGGGGGCGTTTTCTCAAGATGCTTGAGTATAAAGCGAAATGGTACGGGCGGACGTTGGTCCGTGTCGCGAGCACCTTCCCATCGAGCCAATTGTGCTCGTGCTGCGGGCATCGGCAGATTGAGGTGAAATCGCTCGACATCCGCGAGTGGGTGTGCCCAAACTGCGGAGCCGAACATGACCGGGACCATAACGCCGCCCGAAATATTTTGCAGGAAGGGCTTCGTTTGCTGTTTTGGCAAGACAGCTGAACCGTGGGACGCACGGGGATGGCTTGGTTAACAGCCTGCCGTAGGGCGGGTGTTCCCAAGAATCTCCCACCTCTAAGCGTGAGCGTAGGTGGGAGAGCGTTCAATGTTGTGAAGAGAACGCCCATTGGCGGAAAAATATACGAAAACGGTGTCGCATTTGTTTTTTGAACGCAAAGCAATCAACGCAACGATTCAAAAATAATAAACGTGAATGTTGAACAATTGACAAACGGTTTTCACAAAGTTCACATCATTGTTTGGTATTGTATCACAAGAAGGTGGTGAGCCGATGAGGAGATATGCAGATCATTGGCTGCTTGTCCTATTGCTGCTCCTTGTCTTTCCGTTGCCGGCGCGTGCGGAAGAAACCGTTCAAGCCCGCATCGACGAAGCGCCGGAGTATGGGGTGGTGAGGCTAGCGAGCGGCGTCTATGATGAAGCGATCGTATTATCGAAACCACTTACGTTGGAAGGGATTGGGGAGGTGACGATTCGTTCGTGCCGCAAGTCTCCTGTCATTGCGATATACGGCCGGCATGTTGTGCTCAAAAATATTCGTGTGGTGCAATGTGGTGATGCGCCCGATATGCCGGCGATTTACGTAACCGGACATGATCATACGATCGACGGTGTGCGCGTGTTGACGAATCAGCAAGGCGTCAAGCTTGATCACGCGCATCATACAACCATTGTCCACTGCGCTGTTCAAGGCGAGAAAAACGGCAATGGCATTGATCTATGGGAATCGACGCAAAACGTGATTCATTATACGGCGATTGAGCGGGTAAAAGACGGAATTTACATGGAAAACAGCCATAACAACGTACTAAGCGGCAATCACATTGACAATGCCCGCTATGGCATTCATGTCATGTTTTCGAATCGCATCGTGTTGCGAAAAAACATTTCCGAAAAAAATATCGCTGGAGCGATGGTGATGGGGACAGAGCAAACAACGATTGAACAAAATTCGTTCGTGCAAAACAAAAGAAATGTCCACTCTCAAGGCCTTTTGTTATACGATGCGGCGAAAACGATTGTACGAAAGAACCGAATCGCGGCCAATCGAGTCGGAATTTATGTGGAACAAGCGCGCCATAACGAATTGACTGAGAACGATGTTTCCCACAATTTTATCGGCATGCAGTGGAATGAATCGTCGAACAATCGTGTTTCGGACAATTCATTCATTGGCAATGTCTATGACGCACAAGCCATTCGCAGTCCTGACAATACCATTGTTCGTAACTATTGGGACGCAGCGACTAAATTAGATGTCACGGGCAAGGGAGTCAGCGCCATCCCGTATCGAGCTGATCCGTTTTTCCTAGCGCTTACCGTCGACGTGCCGGAATACCAATTGTTTTTTCAGTCACCAGGTATGATTGTCTTGCAAAAGTTGTTGCGCAGTCCTGACGAACAAGTGCTGACGGATGACGCTCCGCTCATGGAGCAACCGACGGCAAGGAAGGATCGGCCTTCCCGGTCGGCAAGCCTGTTGTATGTGATGAGTGCTGTGATGATCGCTGGAAGCATTAGTGGATTTATAATAGGGAGGAAACGACCATGAAAGCAAAAGGAATATGGTTGGCCATTTTTATCTTCATTATTGGCGTCATAACTGGTTGCAACCAAAAGGCTGAGCCGGTAGCCATTGATGAAAAAAACGATAAATGTGATTTTTGCCATATGGCGGTAGGAAATAATCAATTTGCGACCGAACTCGTATTGAAAAATGGCAAAGTGTTGAAGTTTGATGACATCGGTTGTATGTATCAATGGATGAAGGAACATAAAAACGAAACGGTCGAAGCCATGTTTGTTCGCGATTATGAAACGAACGATTGGCTGGAGGTGGATCAAGCAACATATGTATATGATCAAACAATTCGCACTCCTATGGCATACAATGTGATCTCTTTTAAAGATGAAGATAAAGCAAAGAAATTTGTCGAACAACATGGTGGAGCGGTTTTGACGTATAATGAACTGGGTCGCCATACATGGGAACGAAATAAAGAGATGATGATGGAAATGAAAAAAGAACATATGAAAATGGACAAACAGAAGGATAACCATATGGGCAACTGAGCGCCAGTTGCCTTTTTGTTTATCTGTCCGTTGCCTGCACGGGCTGTTCTGTAGAGAGATCTAATGTTTCGAAACTCTTAGGTGTTTCTCGAGTGGCTGTTGAAACTGAAACATCGATGGAGAGGACAGAGAAGGATGTGGAATATCGGACGGATGGAATGGCGGCTGCTGATGCGCCAATATTCCTCTTATTCGTTTGTTTTGTTATGGGTTGTCATATTGTCGCTATTATTTTTCATCGCCAAAAACGATGCAGATTTTGCTGGATATACGAATGTCACAGGAACGATCGCGAACATTATCTTATATCTTTTGCCTCTGTTTATGCTCATTGCCGGTTCGTTCGCGATTGCGGGTGAGATGGAAAATGGACAATGGCGCCTGTTATGTACGTATCCGCTGTCACAGGCCATGTATGTGGCCGGGAAATGGCTTGGGCAATGGTTAGGGCAGGCGACATTGTTTACGTTTAGTTTTGGCGTGAGCGTAGCGATCAGTTCCTTTGCTGGAATCGCATTGCCGGTGAAATGGGTGATTGCGCTCTATAGTTTTTCATTATTCCTCATCGCTTTGTTTCTCATGTTGGGTCTATCCGTCGGCGCGTTTACGTCGACTCGATGGCAAGCGTTGACGGTATCGGTCGGAGTATGGTTTTTGTTCATTATGATTTGGCCGACGTTGTTAATTGCTGTGCTTAACATCGTTCCATATCCGCTCATTGCCCCTTTGTTGCAAGCGGCGACGCTTTTCAATCCGGCCGAGGTGTTGCGTGTGGCGTTTGTGGTCGAATTGGGGGGGAGCGCCATTTTCGGACAAGCTTATGATCATTTGATCCATTTATGGCAAAAAAAGTTCAGGCTGATATTGACCGTATATGCCATTGGCTATCTATGTTTGTTATGGTCCATGGCAACGTGGAAGTTAACAAGGAGGAAACAACGATGACCGGACTCGATGTGCGG
The DNA here is from genome assembly GCF_001610955.1 of Geobacillus thermoleovorans. Classification (GTDB taxonomy): domain Bacteria; phylum Bacillota; class Bacilli; order Bacillales; family Anoxybacillaceae; genus Geobacillus; species Geobacillus thermoleovorans. The sequence continues at coordinate 1,956,620 of NZ_CP014335.1, read as the reverse complement.
GAAGTGTCAAAAATGTATAAGAAGAAAACCGCGTTGTCTTCGCTGTCCTTTCAGGCGAATCGAGGGGAGTGTATCGTTTTATGCGGAGGAAACGGCGCGGGGAAAAGCACGCTTCTTTCAATTTTAGCGGGCATTTTGCCGCCGACAGATGGAACGGTCACCCTTCACGGTGTTTCCTTGCGGATGAATCGAAAGCAATACATTTCGCACATCGGATACATGCCGGATGAGTTCCATGCGCCGCCCATGATGACCGTTTGGGAATTTCTTTCGTTTTATGCATCATTGCGAAAAGTCACGCGAGAACAGGTGGAAGAAACGCTTCGTGACATAGGATTGGAAGCGCAAAAAAAGGAATGGATCAAGCATTTATCAAAAGGAATGCGGCAGCGGTTGTTGTTCGGTCAGGCGTTATTAGGAAATCCGGCGTTATTGCTTCTTGATGAGCCGACAAACGGTCTCGATCCGTTTTGGATTGATCGGTTTATCGATATATTGAAACAGAGAAAAAACGAGGGGACGATCATTATTTTTTCGACACATATGATGGATGTGGCCGCAGATATCGGGGATATCATTGTATTTATGAAAAATGGGGCTATCGTTCATCGAATCGAGACCGCAGCCTGTGGATCGAAAGAACAAACGGTGTTGCAGCTGTTGGCTTTGCACCGACAATGAATGATCGAATCGATTGGATCGGCGCGGCGATTTGTTTAGCAGGTGTTTCAGTGATGTTATGGGCGCCGAGCCAATGACGTTCAAATTGATTTTCGATCGCAAGACCGGGCGCATTTACGGCGCGCAGGCGGTCGGAAAAGAGGGAGTCGACAAACGGATCGATGTCATTGCCACCGCGATCAAAGGGGGATTGACCGTTCGGGATTTACCGGATTTGGAATTAGCTTATGCGCCGCCGTTCTCTTCGGCGAAAGACCCGGTCAATATGGCTGGGTATGTCGCCTCCAATATCATGGACGGGCTTGTCGAGACGGTGCAGTGGCATGAAATCGAACGGATTGTGGAGGCAGGGGGCGTGTTGATCGATGTCCGCACGGCGGAGGAAACGGCGCGCGGCATGATCCGCGGTTCGATTCACATTCCATTGGACGAATTGCGTGACCGTTTGCATGAGCTCCCGAAAGGAAAGACCATCTATGTGACATGCCAAGCTGGGCTGCGAGGATACATTGCCGTAAGGATTTTGCAGGGGCATGGGTTTCAGGCGAAAAACGTAGATGGCGGATACCGGCTGTACGCCGCTGTCAAGCGATAACGAATGGGGTGCCTTGCCGATAGCGGCAAGGCGTTTTTTTCGTTCTAATGAACTGTTTTTTGTTAGGTAGATTGACAATAGTGAAAAGGCTAGTTAACATACCCGTAGGGGTAGTTTTGTGAATAAAACTTTTTTTCCTCATTCGAAGGCATAGGAATGATGAAAGGATGTCGATCTATATGTCAGTGATATTCGCTTTCGTTGCAGGGGCGCTTTCTTTCTTTTCCCCTTGCATTTTTCCGATTGTTCCTGCTTATGTTGCCCATTTAACAGGCACTCCAATAGCGGAAAACAGAATCCAAGTTGGAAAACGGGAGATCCTCATGCGCTCCCTTGCGTTTATCGGCGGATTCAGTGTCATTTTCGTGCTGATGGGAGCGACGGCAAGTGCGATTGGACAGATGTTGGTTCAATATCGTGGGTTCATTGAGAGTGATGGTGAACATATGGGCGACTTGGTGTCCGCCTTGTCGTGCGGAAATGCCGGATATGCAAAAGTTTTATGAGCAGTATAAAGATGAGGGAGTGGAGATTGTCGCGGTCAATTTAACTCAATCGGAAAGGCAGCCGGAACATGTTGCGCGCTTCATTCAGGAGTATGGAATTACGTTTACTGTCGTTCTTGATGAAAAGGGAGAGGTATCCCGGCAATACCAAGCTCAAGCGATTCCGACGAGCTACTTGATCGATTCGAAAGGAATCATACAGAAAAGGAATCATACAGAAAAAATGATCGGACCGATGAGTTATGACTGGATCGTCGATCATATGCAATCGATCCAGTAAGTTTGGCAAAAGGGGAAATGGTGAATGAGAGAAGAAAGACCAAAGCCGACAGAGGATTCAAAATATATTCAGCAACACTTAGCCAATGAACGGACGTTTCTCGCTTGGATTCGCACTTCGATCGCTGTGATCGGAATTGCTTTCTTGATGATCAACTTGCATGAAAAATCAACGGCGAGCGCCCTGTCGACATTTCTTGTCCAGCTCATCGGGGCATTGGCGGTGGTGATTTCCGTCTGCACGATTGTGTTTTCCACCATTAGTTATGTCATGAAGACAAAACAAATTAATGAACAAACGTTCCGGCCGTCACGCCCGTTAATTTGGTTTTTGGCGTCCTTGTTGTTGCTGATCACTGGATTGTTTGGCTATTATTTCTTCACTTTGCTTTGACAGCGGCACTTTCTCGCCATTTTTTCTTTTTTGTTGACAAAAGGAAAGCGATTCGATAACATAGGGATTGTAATACACATACACGTATGTGTATACAACGCATGTACGTGTATAAAACCGGGATAGGTATCAAACATAATAACAAAAAACATAAGGAGGTTATCTCGATGAAAGTAGCGATCATTGCGGCAAACGGCGGGTTGTTTGATGCGTACAAGGTGTTCAACATCGCGACAGCCGCTGCGGCGGCAGACGCAGAAGTCGGCGTGTTTTTCACGTTTGAAGGGTTGAATCTCATCCACAAAGAAGCGCACAAACAATTGCCGATTCCTGAAGGGAAAGAACATTTTCAACAAGGGTTCCAAAAAGCGAACGTCCCATCGATTGCAGAATTGCTTCAAATGGCGCAAGGGATGGGTGTGAAGCTGATCGCTTGCCAAATGACCATGGACGTCATGGGGTTGGACAAAGACCAATTCGTTGATGGCATTGAAGTGGCGGGGGCGGCGACGTTCCTGCAGTTCGCGAAAGACGCGGACATTACATTGGCCTTCTAATGAGGGAGAGGAGGAAGGAGAATATGGCGCAAGTCACCGTTTATACAACCACTACATGCCCATATTGTGTAATGGCGAAAAACTTTTTGCGCGCCCAAGGGATTCCATTCAAGGAAGTGAATGTCGAGCTCAATCCGGAAGCGGCGCGGAGACTGGTGGAAACGACCGGGCAAATGGGCGTGCCGCAAATCGAAATTAACGGCCGCTGGGTGCTCGGGTATGACCCGGATGCCATTATGGCATTGTGGAATCAAGCGAATCATCGTTGAGAATAACGTGAATCATGACATCAGGAGGGGATATCGTTGGCAAAAACGATTTCGGTCAAAGAAATCGCCAATCAAATCATGCGCGGTGAAGAGTTGTTTATTGTAGACGCCCGCAACCCTGAAGATTTTGCCGATTGGCGGATCGAAGGCAAAGGCGTTGAGGTCGTCAATATTCCGTATTTTGACGTGTTGGACGGTATCGAACCGTATTTGGACCGTTTGCCGAAAGACAAAAGCAAGACGATTTACGCCGTTTGCGCCAAAGGCGGCTCGTCGGAGTTTGTGGCAGAGCAGTTGGAAGCGGCGGGCTATACGGATGTTTATTCGATCGAAGGCGGTATGAAAACTTGCTCCGCAGCCGAATGCTTATAAGGAAATCCGGCAGACGAATATGGGGAAACTGCATCCGACAGAAGACGAACAACGGGAGATGGAAATCGGTCCAAACCGTTGCGCCGTTCGGTAGGGAAAAGAAGCCGGCGTTTTCCGATGCCGGCCCTTTTCATGTTTCAGACTCATAATGGGCGTGTCGACTGGTTGATGTGAGTCGTTTGGAAACCGATAAAAAGAATACAATAACGAATACAAGTTGTCGAATAGGAGGGGACAGGATGACAGGGCATCGTTTTCATTATGAACACGCTGATCGACTGCTCGACCCGAAGCGCAAAGAGTGGATCGACCCGCAACAGGCGATTTCGATGTTGTCCGTGAAACCGGATGACACGGTCGTTGATCTTGGCGCCGGGAATGGCTATTTTACGATTCCTCTCGCGCAGGCGACAAATGGAAAAGTATACGCGGTCGATGTGCAGCCGGAAATGATCCAGTTATTAAAAAAACGGGCGCAGCAGTTTTCGATAACCAACATTGAATATCAGGTGGCGGATGTCGCTTCAACCGCCTTGCTTTCTCATTCGATGGATAAAGGAATCATGGCGTTTGTCTTTCATGAAGTGGAACAAAAAGACGCTGTCGTCGACGAGATTCGCCGCGTGATGAAGCCGAATGGACGATTTCTTTTCATTGAATGGGAAGCGGTTGAAAGCGAAATGGGGCCGCCGCTTCATGAGCGGATTCCGTCGGATGAACTGCTTTCCTATGTGAAACAAAAGGCGAGTGATGTGGAATTGGTCCGTTTTCACCCGGCTGTCTATGGTCTGTTGATTCGCTGGAAATAGCCGATTGTTCAGGGAAATGATTCTTGTTGTCATTATACTGCACAGGGTATATAATGATCGTGCATAGGAGAAGCAGAGGGGGTGAACCGTTGACAGGCAGTAGTTTGTTATTCTTTCTTTTTCTTTTGAGCGTTGCGTTGTACCGACGCTACTATCCTGTGAAAAATATTCCGTGCCTTCCGGTAGGAGAGGTGCCGGACGGCTTGCTTCTTGTCGACTTGCGCGATTATAATGAAAGCAATGGCCCCATATTTGGCCAAGCGTTGCATATTCCGGTGGCGTATTTGAAACGGCATGTTCGGCATATCCCGCGAAAGCCGCTTCATATCATTGCCCAAGATGCCATCGAAAAAAACGTCGGCATCCGGCTGTTGCGCCGCTATGGCTATGAGGTGAAAAGCTATTCGATCGCCGCTTGCGACTGCCGAGAAAGGGGGCGAATGGACCAATGGAATACAATAAAGAAATCAAAAACCGCTTAAAACGGATTGAAGGACAAATTAAAGGCGTTCTTGGCATGATGGAACAAGGGAAGGACTGCAAGAGCGTCGTTTCTCAGCTTTCAGCGGCGCGCAATGCCATTGACCGCGCCATTGCCGTGATCGTCAGCACGAATTTAGAGCACTGTCTGCGTGAAAGCATGCAAAAAGGAGAGAACACAGACGACCTTGTCAAAGAAGCAGTTGAACTATTGGTAAAAAGCCGATAACCCGTTGGTCAACAGCAAGAGAAAAACGTGTTGACAACGTTCTTTTTCTTGTAGTAATATACCCATAGGGGTAATGGTAATAAAACATATGATGTCAAGGAGGTTATCACAATGAACGTAGCGAAAGTATTGGATGCCAAAGGACTTGCCTGCCCGATGCCGGTGGTGAGAGCCAAAAAGGCGATGGACGAATTGGAATCGGGACAAGTGCTGGAGGTGCAAACGACCGATAAAGGGGCGAAAAACGATTTGCCGGCATGGGCGAAAACAAGCGGGCATACGGTTATTGATATGAAAGAGGAAAACGGTGTGTTGACGTTCTGGATTCAAAAAGGATAATTTCCGGTCTTTCTTATACCTGTGTAGGTATATAGAAAGGAGGCGGCCAGATGACACAGCCGAAGAAAAAGACGACGATCATTTTGTTCAGCGGCGACTATGACAAGGCGATGGCGGCCTACATCATCGCCAACGGCGCCGCGGCATACGACCATGACGTGACGATTTTTCATACGTTCTGGGGGCTGAACGCCTTGCGGAAAGAGGCGTCGGTTCCAGTGCAAAAAGGGTTTCTTGAAAAGATGTTCGCGAAAATGATGCCGCGCGGCGCGGACCGCATGGGGCTGTCGCGCATGAATTTTGCCGGCATCGGCCCGAAGTTGATCAAAAAGGTCATCAAAAAGCATAACGCCATGCCGCTTCCGCAGTTGATCGAGATGGCGAAGGAGCAAGGCGTGAAACTCGTCGCTTGCCAAATGACAGTCGATTTGCTTGGGCTGAAGCCGGAGGAATTGATCGATGGCGTTGAGTTTGCTGGCGTCGCCGCGTATTTGGCTGATGCGTCGGAAGGAAATGTGAACTTATTCATTTAATCAAATGAGGGAATCCTATGTCGCAAATGATCCTCAACATCATCCTGTTTGTTTTGCTTGTCTGGTTTCTCACCAGCCGCTTCATCCCGCCGAAAGGGGTGCGGATGATGACGGCGGCGGAATTGAAACGCCGGTTGAAAGAACCTGGGGTGCAATATATTGATGTGCGCACCCCGATGGAGTTTCAGTCTTACCATCTGCCAGGGTTTCGGAACATCCCGCTGCACGAATTGACAGCACGCGTTCACGAACTATCCAAAGAAAAAGAAGTGATTGTCATTTGCCAAAGCGGGATGCGAAGCCAAAAAGCAAGCCGACTGTTAAAGAAAATGGGATTTCGGCACGTGACGAACGTCAAAGGCGGCTTAAACGCCTGGCAGTAGAGGAGGATGATGATGAAAACAATCACACCGAAAGAGGTAGAAGAACGGCTTCGCGCTGGAGAATCACTTCATATCATTGATGTGCGCGAGCCGGAGGAAGTCGCTGCAGGCAAAATTCCAGGAGCGGTCAACATTCCGCTCGGTTTGATCGAGTTTCGCATGCATGAATTGGACAAAAATGAGGAATACATTCTCGTCTGCCGTTCCGGCGGCCGCAGCGGCCGTGCCGCGGAGTTTCTTGACAGCCGCGGTTACCGCGTCGTCAACATGACAGGCGGCATGCTCGCCTGGGAAGGACCGATCGAATAAACCATCAAGGAGGGAATCTGCCAATGATTAAAGTCGATATGACGGTAGACGCGAAAGGATTGTCCTGCCCGATGCCGATCGTCCGCACGAAAAAGGCGATCAACGAATTGGAGCCGGGCCAAGTGTTGGAAGTGCAGGCGACGGATAAGGGGTCCAAAGCCGATATCAAAGCATGGGCGGAAAGCACAGGGCATCAATATTTAGGAACAATTGAAGAAAATGGGATTTTGAAACATTATATCCGCAAGGCAACGGAAAATGAAGCACGCAAAGAAACGGCATTTCCTCATGTCGTATCGAATGAAGAATTGCAAGAAAAACTGGACGATCCTAATTCGTTTGTCTTGGATGTCCGCGAACCGGCGGAGTATGCGTTTGGCCATATTCCGGGCGCCGTTTCGATTCCGCTTGGAGAGCTCGATCGCCGGATGGAGGAACTTCCGAAAGACAAAACGATTTACGTCGTGTGCCGCACAGGGACACGGAGCGATTTGGCCGCGCAAAAGCTGGCCGAAAAAGGATTTGACCGTGTGCGAAACGTCGTTCCCGGCATGTCGCAATGGAACGGGCCGCTCGATTCCGCTCAATCGTAATGGAGCGGCCTTTTTAAACAATCAAATATACATTAGGGGGTATGTTAATATGGTGAAAGAAATGACCGTGCAACAAATGACGGAAAAGGTGTTAAACAAAGAACCGCTGTTCATCTTGGACGTCCGCAACGAAAGCGATTTTCGCGATTGGAAAATCGAAGGGGAAAACTTTGCCTATTTGAACGTTCCGTATTTTGAGTTGATCGATGGGGTTGACTCGATTGTCGATCGTCTTCCGAAAGACAAAGACATCGTCGTGGTGTGCGCCAAAGGAGGATCGGCGGCGTTTGTCGCCGAACAGCTGGCGGAAGCCGGGTTTGACAACGTTTATACGCTCGCTGGCGGGATGCAGGCGTGGAGCGAGCATCTCCATCAAGCCAAAGTATACGAAGATGATCAATTGAAAATTTACCAATTCATCCGCGTCGGCAAAGGATGCCTGTCGTATATGGTCATCTCGGGAAGCGAAGCGCTTGTCGTCGATCCGCTGCGGTTTATCGATGTGTACGAACAAGCAGCCCAACAAGAAGGGGTAAAGATCACGCATATCGTGGACTCACACTTGCATGCCGACCATCTTTCCGGAGGCAAGGCGCTGGCCGAGCGGACCGGGGCGGCGTACTACTTGATGAAAAGCGAGGGAGCGGTGTTTGATTTCGAGCCGCTCGAGCAACATGAAACGATCGACTTCGAAAACGTTCATCTTGAAGTGCTGGCGGTGAAAACACCGGGGCATACGCCAGGCAGCGTCTCGTTCTTTGTCAACGGCAAATGGCTGTTCTCGGGTGACACGATTTTTGTCGGCGGTCTCGGGCGGCCGGACCTCGGCGGCAAGGCGGCGGAATGGGCGGCGGATTTGTATGACACCGTGTACGAAAAAGTCGCGGCCATGGCGGATGATGTGATCGTCTTGCCGGCTCACTACGCGAACTTAGACGAAGAAATCAACGCGGAGGGGTATGTCGGCGATACGTTAGGCCGCATCCGCGCCCGCAATGAGATGATGCAAAACAAACCAAAAGACGAATTTATCGATCTTGTCATCCAAAGCGCCAATACCGAAACCCCGCCGAACTTTGAAGACATTGTCGCCATCAACCGCGGGCTCAAAACCGTTGATATCGAAACGCAACGGGAGCTTGAGATCGGCCCGAACCGCTGCGCGCTGCATCATACCCATGCCTAAAGAAGCGGCACAGATTGGCAGGGGACGGGGGCGTGCCTCGTCCCTTTTGAAAACAAAAGGGAGGGATGGTCGATGGATGTTTCGCTCGCGTTTCTCATTGTCATCTTTTTAATCGGCTTTGTCGGTTCATTTATTTCTGGGATGGTGGGGATCGGCGGGTCGATTATTAAATATCCGATGCTTCTGTATCTTCCGCCGTTGTTTGGGCTGGCGGCGTTCAGCGCTCATGAAGTGTCGGGAATCAGCGCGGTGCAAGTGTTTTTCGCCACGATCGGCGGCGTGTGGGCGTATCGAAAAAGCGGTTACTTGAATAAATCGCTCATTTTGTATATGGGGGTAAGCATTCTTGTCGGCAGTTTTGTCGGCGGCTATGGCTCGAAGCTGATGAGCGAGGGAACGATTAACGTCGTTTACGGCATCTTGGCGGCATTGGCGGCCATCATGATGTTTGTGCCGAAAAAAGGGATCGATGACATTCCGCTTGACCAAGTGACGTTCAACAAAGGGGTGGCGGCCGCCTTGGCGTTTCTGATCGGCGTCGGGTCCGGCATCGTCGGGGCGGCGGGGGCGTTTTTGCTTGTGCCGGTCATGCTCGTTGTCCTGAAAATCCCGACGCGAATGACGATCGCTACGTCTTTGGCCATTACGTTCATTTCCTCCATTGGCTCTACGTTCGGGAAAATCGCCACCGGCCAAGTCGATTACATCCCGGCGCTCATCATGGTCGTCGCGAGCTTGCTTGCCTCTCCGCTAGGGGCGAAAGCGGGGCAAAAAATGAACACGAAAGTGCTGCAAGTCATCCTTGCCGTGTTGATTTTGGCGACGGCGGTGAAAATTTGGGTGGATATTTTATGATCGAAGCGCTTGAAAGGCGACGGGTCACGGGAAAAGACATGTGAATGCTGGAACTGATCATGTGTCGCCGTCCGTTTTCTGCGTGATGGTGAGCGATCGATTTGGGCATGCTAAACAACGGGAAAACATAACGAAGGGAAGAATGAGCGATGTTCCATTACACGGTTGACGTGTCAACGGGCATGAACGAAACGATCGAGCGTTTGGAAGAAAGCTTGAAACAAGAAGGATTTGGCGTGCTCTGGCAGTTTAGCGTAACCGAGAAGCTGCAAGAAAAGGGGCTTGATTTTTCCACGCCGATGGTCATTTTAGAAGTGTGCAACCCGCAAGAAGCGGCTCGGGTGCTAAACGAAAACCTCTTGGTTGGCTACTTTTTGCCGTGCAAACTCGTCGTCTACCAAGAAAACGGCACAACGAAAATCGGCATGCCGAAACCGACGATGCTCGTTGGCATGATGAACGATCCTGCTTTGAAGGAAATCGCGGCCGACATTGAGAAGCGGCTGGCCGCTTGCCTCGATCGCTGCCGCTGATGGGCAATGAAAAAAGGTGTCCCAAAGTGATGGGGCACCTTTTGGTTGTGCGCACATACACGGAAACGCAGGTTTGCAGAAAGAAAAGCGCTCTTTTCCCTTCTCCGCCGCTTCTTGATCGATGATCCAAAAGGAGAATCACATAGGGGGCTGATTGTTGCAAAGCCAATCCTTTCTACAAATTCCCTTGCCCCGCCGCTTTTTTGGTTTTTGCCCGTTTTTTGGCTGAGCGCGGCTGTTTTTCTGTTTCCAGCTCGCGATGCACAATCCGGTCGGGATCCAACCCATTGCCAAGCGTGCCGTAAACATGGCCTTGCTTTGGCTCGATGAGCTCATGTTGCTCGTAGTAGACGCGCGGCGTTTTCCAAAGGGCGGCCAACGCTTTTCCCATCGGCATTTCGTGGTAGCGGTCGGGCCACATTTGTTTGATGTATGTTTTCACGAGCGGATAGTACTTCGAACTCATCGCTGGAAAGAGATGATGTTCGGTATGGTGCGAAAAGTTGAAGTGAAGGATATCCACCCACTTTGGCACCGTGACGGACAAGCTGTTGGCCAACGGATCGTTGACCGGCACTAACGGATTGAGACGGTGGTTTGTTGAGATATAGCTCATGACGATCGTGTTGGCGACGAGCAGCGGAAGCAAAAAGGCGAAAAACCATTTTTCCCAGCCGACAAGCCATAACAGCCCGAGCCATGTCGCCCAAGGCAAGAAAAATTGAAACAGGACAACCGCGCGGTTCTTCCGGCGGAAGTCTTTGAAAAAGTAAAACAGCATCCGGATCGAGTGAACGGTAAACATCACGGACAAGGAGCTAAAAGCGAAAGAAGCGCGAATCGGAAACGGGATGCGGTATACCCAAGAGAGCAGGCGGCTTTTCGCTAATTTCTCCATGCTTGGCCACGCGTCCGGGTCTTTTTCTTCATGCTGGGTATGCACATGGTGGCTGGCGTTATGCCATTTTCTCCACAACTTCGGACCGGTGCAAAGCGGCCAAAAGGCGATCGCTCCGAGAAGATCGCGCAGCCATGGCGTTTTGACGACTGTGCCGTGCAAAATTTCATGTCCTAAAAATCCTAACGCGGCAAAACTGAAACCAAGCACAACAGAGATGAGGAGGTTCCATACCGGGTGAAGATGAAAAAGTGATACAGCGAGGATGCCGGTGATGACGAGCCCTACATAAGCCAAACCTCCAAACAAGCGGGACTTCACAGGTTGAAACGCTTTTTTCGGTAAATGCGGGGCAATTTTCGCCGCGTACCAACCGAACGGGTGAAAATCATTCATTCAGTGATCTCCTTTCAAACTACTCTCCGTTTGACAAGCAGCGGCGAAGCCATTCACACACTCTTGGTCGCAACGAAGACCTTATTTCATAAGGTGATCCCAAAAGCTGTCATCCATGCCGAAATGATGTGGAGGGACGAGAAAAGCTCTTGGTCACTATAAGAATCATTGTAACATCTTTTGGATCGTTCTGTCTATAGGCTTGATGGAAAAATACCAAATTTGGGCATGATGGCAGTTTTTCCAGAAGGACAGGCTAGGCGCTTGAGCAGGCGGCTGGCTAAAACATCATGATCAATGTCCCGATGGTAATGAGCAACACCCCGATCACCACTTTCGCGGACAGCGGTTCGCCGAGAAACATAGCCGCAAACAAAATCGTCAGCACCAAGCTTGATTTGTCAATGGCGGTGACGCGCGAGACATCGCCGATTTGGATCGCTTTGTAGAAACAAAGCCATGACAATCCGGTCGCCGCTCCTGAGAGGCAGAGAGACACCCAGCTTTTCGTTGAGATTGCTTTGACGCCTTGATGAGCCCCTGTCATCCAGACGATCATCCATGCGAGCACAAGCACGACGGCGGTGCGAATGGCGGTCGCTAGATGGGAGTTCACGTTCTCAATGCCGATTTTCGCCAGCACCGATGTCAGCGCCGCAAACACCGCCGCCAACAAAGCATACACGATCCACATGCACATCCCTTCGCTTTCATTGAGAATTTTTCTCATCTATTATACTACGAGAAGGGAGAACATTTCACCATTTTTCCATTCGTTTGTTATAATGGAGGACAAGCACCGCTGCTGGCGCCGCTTTTGCGCGAGTTGGGCGTCAATATGAGCACAGGTCCAACCCCTCGTTCTGATGAAGTACGGCAATTGTTCGAACAGTTTGCGATCTAAGAAGCCGACAGCTATTCAGAATAATAAGGAAGAGTTGCAGAACAAGAGCAGATGGAGGCAGGCGCTGGAGTGCGGAGTGAAAAGTGCGGGAATTTCCAGCTTTCCACTAGCCCCCTGCTTCTGTCAGAACGCCGTTTTTCTAGAAGCTCTTTGCATGACAAAGGAAAGAGGGATGAGTTATGTTGATTGCACTCGATATGGATGGCACTCTGTTAAACGGGGAAGGAAAAATCAGCGAGCGCAACCGGGCGGCCATTGCGGCTGCAAAAGCGCAAGGCCACATCGTCGCCGTCGTGACCGGGCGGGCGCGCAAAGACGCGCTCGCCCCGCTTTGTGAGGCAGGCCTCGTCTGTCCGATCGCCAGCTTAAACGGAGCGATCGTGACGCTTGAGGACAGCACGGTCATCAGCGAGGCGCCGCTCGAACGGGCGGCGGTCCGCCCGACGCTGGAGTGGGTGCGCGAACAGTCGGATTTGTATTGCGAGACGTACACGGGCGATGCGGTCTATGTCGGCTTGCACAACCGCGCCCAATGGGAAGCGCTCGCTTCCGAGATGGCCGCTGCGGCCCCGGATGTGAAATGGCTGGTGAACAAGCAGTTCCAGCAAGCGCGGGTGACGTATGTCGACGACATCCGCACGGTGTGGGACGACCCGAAGCGGGTGATCTATAAGCTGCTGATTTTCGCCCTTGACCGCGAGCGGTTGCGTGATGCGGCCTCCCGTTTCGCGGCGCTCCCTGGCGTCACGGTCACCTCCTCACATCCGCACAACATAGAAATGAACCACGAACGGGCGACAAAAGGCGAGGCGCTCAAGCAACTCGCTGCCCATTACGGCATCGATTTGCGCGATACGGTCGTCTTTGGCGACAGCCATAACGATTTGTCGATGTTTGAGGTGGCGGGCTGCCGCGTCGCCATGGCCAACGCCGCCCCCGAATTGAAAGCGAATTGTGATTTCGTCACCCTCTCCCATGAAGAAGACGGCGTGGCGGCGGGGCTTGAGCGGGTGCTTGCGAAACGGGTGTAGCAGCACCCGTTTTTTATTCATTTGTCTGCCGCTTGCTGAAAAAATGTAGTATAGTAATCTCATATACTACAAAGAAAGGGGAGAACGATGACGAACGATCGCATCAAAGACATGATCGGAACACTGCGGGTGCCGGTGTACACAGCGGCGGTGGTGCTGTATGTCCTGGCGCAGTTTGTGGCGGCTCCCATTCACTATGTCATGGGAGCCGCGGCGCTGTTGGCATTCGTCGTGTCAGCGTTTTACGCCCACGGGGTGTATATGGTGTCGGGAGTTCTGTTTTTTGGGCTTGGCGTTGGGTTGTTTCTGTTCTATGGCGATGCGTGGCCGACGTTTGTCCTTCATTTTGAACGGGTGTTGGGGCTGCTCTCGCTGTTTTTTGTGCTGCCGTTTATGAATACGCTCATTCGCGTCGGACGGTATGACCATAGTTTAAGCGAATGGCTTAAGCGGAACGCCGAGAGCGTTTCTTCGTTATACCGCCGCAGTTTCAGTGTCTGCCATTTGCTTGGATTGTTTTTAAACATTGCTACGATTCCGCTTCTTGTCCGTTCGTTGCGCGCCGCGCTGCAAAATTTGGACGGACGGGAGGCCGAGTCGTTTTATGTTCGGAATTTGTTGCGGGCGTATGCGCTTTGTTTGACGTGGAGTCCGATGGAAGTGATGATCAGCACGACGATTGACTTTACCGGCGTGCGTTATGATCAAGTGGCGCTGTTTTTGTTGCTGCTGGCCTTTACGATGGCGATGGTCGATTGGGGGATGGCCGCTGTTTCGTACCGTTGCATCCCGTTGGAAAACGGCGTGGAAACGAATGGGAAAATGACTGTTTCGGTCGGGAAAAAGGCAGCCCAGCTGCTTTTGGTGCTCGTCGTGTTTACCGTGCTCGTTTCCTTGTTGCAACATTGGCTTGGCAAAGGGTTTTTGTTTTCTGTCGTCTTATTGCTTGTCCCGTTTTGCTTCGGGTGGGCGCTGCTCGCGCGCCGGGTGAAGCGGTACGCGACGGTGGCGTTCCGCCATTGGAGAGAACGGACAGAAGGATTGGCGAACTACTTTTTCATGTTTTTAGGGGCTGGATTGTTTGTCGAGATGCTGGCCCGATCCCCTCTGCTTGCGGTGCTTGAGGGCTGGTTCCGCGTCGGGGCGGAGCATTCCGTCTGGCTGTATGCCATGATTGCCGCTTATTTTTTCGCGACGTCGCTCGTCGGGTTTCATCCGTTAGTCAGCTTGACGTTGCTGATGCCGCTGCTTGAGCCGGTGCGGCTGCTTGTTCCGGCTGTGCCGTTGTCGATCGTGCTCATTTGCTGCAGTTTGGCGACAGTGATGTATAGCCCGTACAATATTTCTGTTTCCTTGCTGTCTGAGGAGCTTGGGGATAACCCGTACCGGATCGGCAAACGGAATGTCCCGTTCGCTCTCGGCTATATGACAGCAGGAATCGGCATCGCCTGTTTAGTGGAAAGAATATTTTTTGGTTGACAGCGTTTTCAGTAGAAAGGTATAATGAGATTGAATCAATCGAATTTTTTGATAAGTGAGACTTAATTTTAGATCGATCTAATAAAACCGGTGATGTCAAGGCAGGGCGTTGGGTGATCATCGGCTCATTGAGGGAATAGAAAGAGAGAAGGTCTGCTCTGTAGACCCTTTTTAGATCGATCTAACTACCTTTCATTCTTTGTTTTAGATCGATCTAATTATCTCTTGTTCTTTTAGATCGATCTACAAAGAGCGACGAAGGAGGATAGACTTAGATGAAGCAACGAAGTGCGCTCGATATGTACGCCGATGGAGGGGCGTGGTGGGAGACGTCGATCAGCGACGTCCGCAAAAATGAAATTCTCATTCGCGGATATCCGATTGAAGAATTAATCGGCAATGTGTCGTACACGCAAATGCTGTACCTCTTATTATGCGGCGAGATATTGAGCGAGAAAAAGGCGAAGTTATGGGAGAGCGTCCTTGTCGCCGGGGCGGATCACGGCCCGCGCGCCCCGTCGATTGCGGCGGCCCGCATGGCGGCGACATGCGGCATTTCGTTCAACTCGTGCGTGGCAACCGGCATTAACGTGCTTGGTGATGTGCACGGGGGAGCGGTGGAAAAAGCGATGGCGCTGTTTTACGAGACGAACGAGCAAATCGAGGCTCGCGGCGGGGAAGGCGCCATGGCGGATGTGATCCGTGAGCAGTTTCAACAGTTTTTCCGTGAAGGGCGGAAACTGCCAGGATTCGGCCATCAGCTTCATGATGACGACCCACGTGTCAGACGGCTGTATGCGTTAGCTGGCGAATTGGTGGAAGAAGGAGAAATCAGCGGGCGGTATTTAGCGATCGCGGAAGCGTATCGTTCCCATTTGGAGAAAACGAAAGGGAAACGGATGACGATGAACATCGACGGGGTGGCGGCCGCGATCCAGTGTGAGCTCGGCGTGCCGGCTACGGCGGCGAAAGGTGTGTTTGCTTTGTCGCGGGGGATGGGCATTGTCGCCCATGCGTTTGAAGAGTGGCAAAACGGCGTGCTGATCAAAGGACCGTGCCCGAACCGGAGCGATTTAGTCCGCTACACTGGGCCGGGGAGACGTCATTTCGAAGAGTAGGTGATGAATATGAGAAAAGCACAGTTGTATATTAACGGGACATGGGTGGAAGAACCGCGTGCGGTTGAGCCGGTGAAAAACCCGTATACCGGGGAAGTGATCGGCGAACAGCAGCTCGCGACGCCGGATGATGTTGAAAGAGCGTTGGCATCTGCGTTTGCGGCGAAAAAAGACATCGCGAGAATTCCGGCCTATGAGCGGGCGCGCATTTTAAAAAAGGCATCGATGCTGCTTGAGGAGCGGAAAGAAACGTTTGCCCGCTATATTTCGGAAGAGCTCGGCAAACCGCTCAAAAATACGTTGGATGAAGTGTCCCGCTCCATTGAAACGCTCGAGCAGTCGGCCGAAGAAGCGAAACGGCTGTTTGGGGAAACGATTCCGGGCGACGCCTCGGCGCGCGGGGTGAAGGCGGTGGCGGTGACGTTCCGTGTGCCGGTCGGCGTCGTGGCGGCGATTACGCCGTTCAACGCCCCGCTCAATTTGATTTGCCATAAAGTCGGACCCGCGTTTGCGGCGGGCAACACCGTTGTGTTAAAACCGGCGCCGCAGACGTCACTTATTGCGACAGAACTGTTGAAGTTGTTGCTAGAGGCCGGGCTTCCACCGCGCGCCATCAACATGGTGCTTGGCGGCGCCGAGGTTGGGCAGCAAATCGTGAAAGACGATCGCGTCAACGTCATTTCGTTTACCGGCGGCGTGGTGGCGAGCCGCAACATTTGCGCGTTGGCCGGCATGAAAAAAGTGCTGCTTGAGCTAGGCGGCAATGCGGCGACGATTGTCCATGAAGACGCCGATTTGAAACGGGCGGCCGCGCTTTGCGCGAAAACCGGCTACAGCAACTCCGGGCAAAGCTGCATTTCCGTCCAGCGCATTTACGTACATGAGTCGGTCGTTGAACCGTTCACCGACTTGCTCAAACGGGAAGTCGAGGCGTTGAAAGTCGGCGATCCGCTGCTGCCGGACACCGATGTCGGCTGCATGGTCGATGAACGGGCGGCAGACCGGGTGATGGATTGGATCGATGAGGCCATCGCGGGCGGGGCGACGCTTGTGTGCGGCGGAAAACGGCGCGGGGCGACGGTGGAGCCGACGGTGCTCTTCAACCCGCCGAAACGAAGCAAAGTCGTTTGTGAGGAAGTGTTCGGCCCGGTTGTCAGCGTCATCCCGTACCGGACGATTGACGAAGCGATCGCAGAGACGAACGATTCTGCCTTTGGCCTGCAAGCCGGGCTGTTTACGAACCGGATGGACATCGTCTATCAAGTGGCGGAGGCGCTTGATGTCGGCGGAGTTGTCATTAACGGCACCTCGAATTTCCGGTTGGATCATTGGCCGTACGGTGGCGTGAAAAATAGCGGCATCGGCCGCGAAGGCCCGCGTTATGCGATTGAAGAAATGACGGAAATGAAAATGATTGTATGGCAGTTTCCGCAAGGATGATGGGTGGTGCCAACATGTTAGCGCTTTACGTGGCGAAGCCGAATGAATTAGAGCTGCGGCGCCTCGAGGCCGTCCGTTCTCCTGAGGGGGATGAGGTGAAAATACAGCTCATCTATGGAGGCATTTGCGGGTCGGATCTTGGGGTGTTGAAAGGAAAACTTCCGCACGCGAACTATCCCGTTCGCGCCGGGCATGAACTAGTCGGTGTCGTCGTGGAAAAAGGAGAACAGGCGGCGTATGACATCGGGACACGGATCGTTGTGTTGCCGAATACGTATTGCGGAACGTGCGACTTATGCCAAAAAGGGTTGACGAACATCTGCCGGCATAAAAAATCGCTTGGCATCAACGTCGACGGCGGATTTTCGCATGAATTCATCATCTCGTCCAAGTATGTGCTTCCTGTTCCTGATGATCTCTCCGATGAAAAAGCGGTGCTCGTCGAACCGTTTGCTGTCGTCGTGCATGCTTTAAGCAAAGTGCGGATCGAGCCCGCCATGCGCGTAGCGGTCATCGGTTGCGGAAATGAAGGGATGATGGCGGCCGTCCTCGCCCGCCATTTGGGTGCGGACGTGACGGCGGTCGATGTGAATCCGTTAAAACTGGAGACGGTGAAAGCGATGGCGGACATCCGCACGCTTGCGCCTGATGCGCTGTCAGGTGAAATGTTTGATGTTGTCATCGAGGCGGCCGGTGCGCGCGAAGCGGTCGAACAGGCGGCGGAGCTTGTCGCTCCAGGGGGGCATCTTGTGTTGATCGGTCTGGCGAATGAAGCGACATTTCCGGTCGTGCGCCTCGTTCGCAACGAAGTAACTGTGCATGGCTCGATCATCTATCGCTTCCCGGATGACTATTTGCAAGCGATTCATTATTTGCAGACGATGCCGCATCCGATCGAACGGGTCATTTCCCGCATTTTTCCGGTCCGCGACTATCAGCGGGCGTATGAGTTGGCGTCATCCGGCAATGCGGGCAAAGTCGTGTTACGTTTCAAGGAGGAGGAAGAGCGATGAAAAAACCAGTAGCCGAACAGTTGGTCCGGTATTTGGAAGACCGCGGTGTTACGCATATTTTTGGGCTTTGCGGCCATACGAACATCGCAGTGTTGGCGGCTTTGGAGCATAGTTCAATCAAGTTCGTCAACGTCCGCCACGAACAAATTGCCGCTCATATGGCCGACGGCTATGCGCGGGCGAAAAAGGAAACGGCTGTCGTCCTCTGCCACGTTGGCCCAGGGCTGACGAATGCGGCGACCGGGGTGGCGAACGCAGCGCTTGATTCCATTCCGATGGTCGTCATCGCCGGAGATGTGCCGAGCCATTATTACGGGAAGCATCCGCACCAGGAGATCAACTTGCACGCCGATGCGTCGCAATATGAAATTTACCGCCCGTTTGTGAAGCGGGCATGGCGGGTCGACCGGCCGGATTTGTTCCCGGAAATTTTGGAAAAAGCGTTCCAGTTGGCGGAGAACGGCCGCCCGGGGCCGGTGCTTGTCTCCGTGCCGATGGACATTTTCTCCAAAGAAGTGGATGTGGCGCTGTTTGAAAAGCAAAAGCGGCATACAAAAACGCTGCATAAGCCGTCGATTGACGATGAAACCGCGAAACACATCATTGAGAAGCTGATGCAGGCGGAACGCCCGCTTGTGTACGTCGGCGGCGGCATTATGCTGGCGGATGCGGCGGAAGAACTGAAAACGTTTGTGGAACACTTCGACCTCCCGGTTGCGCACACGCTGATGGGTAAAGGGGCGCTGCCGGATGACCATCCGCTGACACTAGGCATGAGCGGATTTTGGGGGGCGAAATTTGTCAATGATATGTGCCGAAACGCCGATGTCATTTTGGCATTGGGAACGAGATTTTCCGAAGCTGATTGCAGCTCATGGGAGCCGGAGTATACGTTCAACATTCCGGAAACGAAGCTCATTCATATTGACATCGACCCGAACGAAATCGGGCGCAACTATCCAACGGAACTCGGCATCGTCGCCGATGTCAAGCAAGCGCTTACCGTGTTGAACCGCGTGGCGAAACAAACCGTGCCGCAAGGGCGGACGGACGAGGCGCTGAAAGAACGCATCGCTAACTATAAAGAGGAATTCCGGCGGCAAAATGCGCCGCACATTCAAGACGACAGCTATCCGATGCGTCCAGAACGCATTTTGCATGAGGTGCGGGAAGTACTGCCGAAAGATGCCATCATCACGACCGATGTCGGCTGGAACAAAAACGGGGTCGGCCAACAGTTCCGAGCGTATGGCGCAGGGACGATTTTAACGCCAGGCGGTTATGCGACGATGGGCTTTGGCGCTCCGGCCGCACTTGGAGCGAAAATCGCCTGCCCGGATCGCGTCGTCGTGTCGCTCGTTGGAGATGGTGGATTTGGCCAAAATCCGGCGGTGTTGGCGACAGCGGCTGAGGAAAATATCGCCGTTGTTTGGGTCATTATGAACAACTACGCTTTTGGCACGATCGCCGGGCTCGAGAAAGCGCATTTTGGCACGACGCACGGGACGGTTTTCCAAAAGGACGGTAAGCCGTATTCGCCGGATTATGCAGCCATTGCCCAGGCATACGGCGTTGAAGGGGTGAAAATTCGCTCGGCGGAAGAGTTTAAACCGGCGCTCGAACGGGCCATTCAGGCGAACAAACCGTTTGTCATCGATGTAGAAATGATCAACGTCCCGACGCCGACGTCCGGTCACTGGAATATTATGGACATCTATTCCCCAGGCAAACGTGTTCACCATGTTGCGGTGGAGCGGTAAGAAGAAACCTTCAAGATCGGGGGGAAGGATATGGCGAGAACCTTTTCATTGGCCCATTTGACGGTGCTCGGCTGCCCGCCGCCGGAGATGGCGCATATTGCCGCCCGGGCAGGGTATGATTACGTCAGTTTTCGGATCATCTACATGGGGCTGCCCGGCGAGCCAAACTATGCGTTGGCGGAAAATCCACAGCTGTTGCGTGAGACGAAAGCAGCGTTGCGGGAAACCGGCGTCAATCTGCTGGATATTGAGCTGGCCCGCATTGATGCCGATACGGATCCAAAACGGTATGAACCGGCCTTGGAAGTGGCGGCTGAACTGGGCGGCCGCCACGTCTTAAGCAGCATTTGGACGACCGACCGCAGTGTTTACATCGAGCGATTTGCCGAGCTGTGCGAACTGGCGGAACCATACGGGTTGACGGTTGATTTGGAGTACGTGCCGATTGCAGCGGTGACGAATTTGGCAGGAGTCGTCGATGTGTTAAAGACGGTAAAGAAAGACAATGCTGGCGTTATGATTGATTTGCATCATTTTCATCGCGCTGGCGATTCGCCAGAAGCGCTGGAAGCCGTGCCGCGGGAATGGTTCCATTTTCTCCATCTTTGCGACGCGCCGGGCGAGATTCCGGCGTCAAAAGAAGAGATGACGAGAATTCTCCGCGAAGAGCGGCTGTACATCGGCGAAGGCGGGATTGATATTGCCGACATTGTCCGTCGCATTCCGGAAATTCCCTGCTCGATCGAGCTGCCAAACATCAAGCGTGTAAAGGAATTGGGCTACGAAGAGCATGCGCGACGTTGCCTGCAGTCGGCGAAAGACTATTTTGCTCGTCATGTCACGGAGCAAAGCGATCTATCGGCGTGATCGATAAACAAAAGTTTGGCAGCGCTTCCTACAAGGGAGGCTGCCATACACGTATTCATAGTTATCTGAAAATTTTATATATTAATTCTGTTTATTAAAAATAAATGCTCCATTCATTTGGTTGTTTCCCGCATGACCGGCCGCGGTCGAGAGAGAACAGAATGGCCTGCGGCAAAACGGGAATGCGGGTTCAACATACAACACGATGCCAGCCGGTTGATCCGTTCGGCTGCATCAACCATTGCACTATAGAGGAAAGAAGGGGGAAAAGGTAATGAAAAAGATGTTGGTGTTGTTGTTTGCCTGCCTGTTGGTGCTTGCGGGGTGCTCATCGAAATCTGAGCCGCAAGGAGGCGGTGCGGCGAAAAAAGCAGAACCAAAAGTGATGAAGATGGCCGTCGCGACATCAAAAGATCGTTCGTTGACGAAAGGGCTGTACAAATTTGCCGAAATCGTGGAAAAAGAGACAAACGGATCGATCAAAGTCGAAGTGTATCCGGATGGGCAGCTTGGGGGAGATTTGGCGGTGTTTGAAGCGCTGAAGATGGGAACCATCCAAGGATCGACGATGTCGACCGGTCCGATCGCTTCCTTTGCGCCGCGCCTTGGGGTGTTAGACTTGCCGTTTTTATTCAAAGATCGGGAAACCGCTTACAAAGTGCTGGATGGGAAAATCGGTCAAGACTTGCTCAACGATTTGCCGTCTGTCGGCGTGATCGGCCTGAACTATTGGGAAAACGGCTTCCGCCATTTGACGAACAACGTGCGGGAAGTCAAAAGCGTGGATGACATTAAAGGGTTGAAAATTCGGACATTGGAAAATGACCTTCATATTGACTTGTGGAAAGAGTTAGGAGCCACTCCGGTACCGATGGCCTTTACCGAGCTGTTCACCGCTTTAGAACAACACGTTGTAGACGGCCAGGAAAACCCTGTCGGGAATGTCGCAATCAATAAGTTTTACGAAGTGCAAAAATATTTGACGAAAACCGGCCACGTCTACAATGCGAGCCCGCTGCTCATCAGCAAAAAGTTTTGGGACACGTTGACGGACAAAGAAAAAGACATCATTACAAAAGCGGCGGAAGAAGCAAGAGACTATCAGCGAAAGCTTAATCAAGAAGAAGATGAGAAAATGTTCGACTATTTGAAACAGCAAGGAATGGTCATTACCGAGCTGTCCCCGGAAGAGAAGCAAAAATTCGTGGAAAAAGTGCAGCCAATCTATCAAAAATATGCGCCGAAATTTGGGCAAGATTTAGTGAACGAATTGATTGAAGCAGGAAAATAACAGAATGGCAAAGCCGGCTCTTAAGGGGGACTGCCCCTTAAGAGTCCTTCCATTCTTTCAGACTTGGAGGGAACAACGATGAAAAGGATCGGAGCCGTTCTGGAGAAGACGCTCAACGCATTGATGGCGTTCTGTCTCGCTTTCATGTCCATTCTTGTGTTCGGCAATGTCGTACTCCGCTATGGGTTTAACTCCGGCATCACTTGGTCGGAAGAAATGTCGCGCTTTCTCTTCATTTGGATGTCGTTTCTTGGAGCCATTGGTGCTTTGAAGGACAATGACCATCTAGGCGTCGACACATTGGTGAGAAAGCTGCCGACCGGCGCCAAGCGCATCGTGTTTGTCATCAGCAACGCCATCGTGCTTTACGTGCTCTATTTGCTGTTTGACGGAAGCTGGAAAATTACGCTCAGCAGTGTCGGAAGCCGGGCTCCGGCGACCGGGCTGCCGATGGCGTTCATCTACGGAACTGGGCTTGTCGTGAGCATCGGCATGGGCCTCATCATCTTGTTTCATCTGTATCAGGCGCTGTTTCGCACCGGGGCGATTGACGAGTTGACGAGAATGAAAGAATCCGAAGAAGCAATCATGGCGGCCGCTCCAGTGCAACACGAAGCGACAGAACTGGCGCTCGGGCGAAAGCAAGGCGCCGCGGGAGGTGAACGGTAGATGGCGTTAGTCGTGTTTGTCGGATCGCTCCTTGGCGTGATGGCGCTCGGGATGCCAATCGCGTTTGCGCTGTTAGTCAGCGGCGTTGCCCTCATGTTTTACTTGAATATTTTTGATACGCAAATCATCGCGCAAAACTTAATCAGCGGCGCGGACAGCTTTCCTCTGATGGCGATTCCGTTCTTTATTCTCGCCGGAGAGCTGATGAACGCCGGAGGCATATCAAGACGGATCATTCGCTTCGCCATGGCGCTTGTCGGCCACATCCGCGGCGGGCTGGGGTATGTCGCCATTATCGCGAGCGTGCTGTTTGCCGGCTTGTCGGGTTCGGCGGTGGCCGACACGGCGGCGCTTGGGGCCATTCTCATCCCGATGATGGTCAAAGCCGGGTACAACCGCAATCGGTCGGCCGGCCTCATCGCCGCCGGCGGCATTATCGCGCCGATCATTCCGCCGAGCATCCCGATGATCATCTTTGGGGTGACAAGCGGCGTGTCGATTACGAAATTGTTTATGGCCGGCATCGTTCCGGGGATTCTGCTTGGGATTTCTTTGGCGGTCTGCTGGTGGTGGGTGACGCGGAGGGATCAAGCCGAGGTGCTTCCGCGCCAATCGGCGAAAGACATTTGGCGGGCGACCCGCGAGGCGTTTTGGGCGCTGCTGCTGCCGGTGATCATTGTCGGCGGGCTGCGCGGGGGTGTGTTTACGCCGACCGAGGCGGCGGTGGTGGCCGCGTTTTACGCGTTGATTGTCGGCATGTGCATTTACCGCGAACTGAAGGTGAAAGACTTGTTTCACGTGCTCGTGGCCGCGGCGAAAACGACAAGTGTCGTCATGTTTTTGGTGGCGGCGGCCATGGTGTCGGCCTGGCTCATTACGGTCGCCAACATTCCGGCGATCGTCACGGACGTGCTCGCGCCGCTCATCGATCATCCGCTGGCGCTGCTTTTGGCCATTAACGCGTTGGTGCTATTGGTCGGAACAGCGATGGACTTGACGCCGACGGTGCTCATTTTGACGCCGGTGTTGATGCCGATTATCGAAAAGGCGGGAATCGATCCGGTGTACTTCGGGGTGCTGTTTATCCTGAACAACTGCATCGGGCTGCTCACGCCGCCGGTCGGCACGGTGCTGAACGTCGCCTGCGGGGTCGGGAAAATCAGCATGGAAGACATTATGAAAGGAGTTTGGCCATTTTTGCTTGTGGAAACGCTCCTGTTGCTTTTGTTGATTTTCTTCCCGTCTCTTGTGACCGTGCCGCTTGGGTGGTTTGCGGGGCATTGATGCAAACTTGATCTTGGAAGGACAGAAGTCATGGCGAGAAAAGGTAGGTCCGAGAGCCACTGTCGAGGCTTCGGACCATTGTTTTGAATGTGGCTAGTGCAATCTCACATCATTCGGCAGCGAACTGATGAAAAAGCGCCTCCATCCGGCTTGCTCATCGCTCGGGTGAAGGCGCTCCTAGCTTGTTTATCACGCTTTGATGTGTGGGATGACTGTTCTTTGAGCTGCTTCAGGCTTTGGGATCGGCTCGATCGGCTCCAAATCGGTTAGCAAAAAGATATAACTGAAAATGCCGGCGAGCAAAATAAGCGCCGCGACGAGAAAGGCGTACATAAACGAGCCGGTCGCTTGAACGATAAAGCCGGTGACGATCGGTGCGACAATTGCCATCGAGTTGTTGCCGAACGTCAAAAGGCCGGTTAATGTTCCAACAGTTCCTTTAGGAGCAATAAAGGTCGGAATGCTGTAGGCGATCGATGATGTGATGACTAAGCCGCCGAGTGCAATCGAAATGCAAAGAATCGCAATGTTCGGATTTGTCGTAAAGGCGGCGCCGATGACAGACAGTCCGAGCAGCATGCCGATGACTAAAAACGTTTTTCGCACGCGCGTCGAATGGCCTCCTTTGTTGATGAGCCGGTCGACGAGCCATCCGCCGATCACGATTTCCGAAATCGTGCCGACGATCCATGGAATTGAGGCGTACCAGCCCGATTTCAACACCGACATGTGCATTTCCGTCGCCAAATAGCCGGGCAGCCACGTGAGAAACAAAAACCATGAGTAACCGTAGGCGGCAAACCCGATCAATGTCGCCCACACTTTTTTCTTCGTCAGCAAATACCGAATCGTCTCCCAAACGTTTCCGGATGTTTCGTCCGACTTTTGCGCCCCGCCTTGGACGATGTAATCGTACTCTTCTTTGGACAGCCGTTTGTCTTCATGCGGGTCGCGGTATGTCACCCAGAAGATGACGGCGTAAATCAAGCTGAGCACCGCGGTCGTATAAAATCCAGCCCGCCATCCCCACTCGGTGATGATCCAAGCGATAATCGGGGTGCCGATGGCGTTCGACAGCTTTGATTGGGCGTCATAAAGGGAAATCGCGGTGGCTCGCTCATGACGCGGGAACCATTGACCGACCGCTTTGGCGGCTGACGGGAAATACGGAGCTTCCCCGATGCCCAACAAGACGCGCGATAACATGACAAGCCCTTGTCCGCTGGCGATGGCGGTCAAGAAACACGCCGCCGCCCAAATGATCGTTCCAACGCGCGTCACCCATTTGACGCCGATTTTATCGAGAATAACGCCGGCTGGAATTTGCAAAATGGCGTATGACCAAGCAAAGGCTGACAACAAAATGCCAAGCTGTCCGGGCGTTAGGCTGAATTCTTTCGACAGCGGCTGAATGCCGACCGACATGTTAATGCGATCAAAATAGTTGATAATGACTCCTAAGGCGATCAAAAATGCAATCGCCCAACGTCGTTTTTTCTTCATGGTCATTCACCATCCTTGTTTGGTTCTTAGTAGGAAAACGTATACAGTTCTTAGTGAAAAAAATGGACGTGAGATTTATGAGAAATGATGGTTCCATAGCAAGTGTTGGGCTAAACGGTTTGACAACGTTGTTTGTCTTCCTTTTACAGTGAAGCCGAAAGTCTTGTCGTTCGTCCCTCCTTCTCTTTGTTCCGTTCTATGTAATTCATTTTCTATCAATGGAACTCTTGAATGGATTATAACAAATTTCACTTTCTTTTGTCTATAACTTGCTGAAAAATTTGAACTATTTATGCGATGAGTCATGAAAATCAATGGGGCGGGAACTTATGGATGTCAAAAGAAGAGTTCGGCAAAAAGCGGCATTTCTTCTCAATCGCTGATTCTCGAAGATCGGGAAGGTCAAGCTGCATAAACCTTCTCCATTTGCGGAGCGTCGTTGTCTAGCTATATTTCCTCTGAAATCGAAAATGTAAAGAAAAGTGAAAAATGCTTGAATAGCGATGAGACAAGATGCTAAAATGAAAATAGAGTTCCACTGATAGAAATTAAATTCCATTTGTCGGAACAATGAAGAAAGGAGGGACAATGAACGAGTTGACGGAAGAAAAGAAACATGAGACGAGCTTGCGCACGGTGCAACGGGCCATTGACATCTTATATTGTTTCACCCTGGAGGAACAAGCGTTATCGCTCACCGAAATTGCGAAAAAAATTTCGCTGGCCAAATCAACGACAACGCGCCTGCTCGCTACGCTGGAGCAAAACCGCTTGGTCGTCAAAGATCCGGAGACGTTAAAGTACCGTCTTGGACAAGGATTGTACTATTTAGGATATATTGCCGGCAAATCGATTAAAGTGCGGGAAATCGCGCGGCCTGTGATGGAGCGGCTGCGCGACGAGACGCGGGAGACGGTGAACTTATACGTGCTGGAACAAGATGCCCGCGTTTGCGTCGAACAGTGCGAGGGGCTTCAGGCGCTGCGCCATATGGTGAGAATCGGCGAGCGGCTGCCGCTTTGGGCGGGCGCGGGAGGAAAAGTATTGTTGGCATACCAATCGCCCGCCTTTCAAGAGCGAATTTTCGCGCAAATGCCGACAAAGGAACGCTTGGCTCGTCTAGCGGCGGAGCTTGAGGTGATTCGGGAGCGCGGCGTTGCGTCTAGCATCGATGAACGGGAAGTCGGCTCTGCGGCCGTTGCGGCGCCGATTTTCAATATCCGTGGGGAAGTTAGCGCCTGCTTGTCCATCTCCGGGCCGACGCATCGGTTTACGCCGGACGTGCTCGAGAAGTTCGAAACGATCGTGAAAGAAGGAGCGCAAGCGATTTCAGAAAAACTAGGTTATCGACCATAAGGGGGAAGAGCATATGGCGATTTCAAAACGCGCCGTCCGTGTGCGCAATGTCTTGATTGGGGGAGACGAGCCGTGCATTTGCGCCCCGGTCGTTGGAGCGGATGCGGGGCAAGTGTTAGAGGAAACAAGGCAAATCAGCGCGAAAAAGCCGCATCTGATTGAATGGCGTGCGGACTTTTTCCAGGCGATTCATGACGAACAGCAAGTGGCGGCAACGGCGAGAGAGATGCGGGCGATCGCCGGAGACATCCCGATTTTGTTTACGGTTCGTTCCGAACTGGAGGGCGGCCGACCGATTTCCTTGACAGAAGAGGAAAAGCTGCGGTTGTTTGAAACAGTGTGCCAAAGCGGCGCGATCGATTTGCTTGATTACGAGCTTGCCCATGAGCCCTATGTCCCCGCTGTCCGTCAGCTGACCCGCTGCTATGGAGTGCGTCTCGTTTTGTCCTATCATAATTTTGATTGTACGCCATCTAAGGAAGAACTTGTCGCCAAAATGCGCCAAGCTGAGCAACATGGTGCCGATATCGCCAAAGTGGCGGTCATGCCAACATCGCGACAAGACGTTCTTGCCTTGTTGCAAGCGACCGAGGAGGCGCGGCAGGGGTTGGAGATCCCACTCATTACGATGTCGATGGGAGGATTGGGCGCCATCACTCGTTTGGTCGGGGGATTGTTCGGTTCGGCCGTCACGTTTGCCGTTGGCCAACAAAGCTCAGCTCCGGGGCAAATTCCCATTGAAGAAGTCAGAGATGTATTGTCGGTCATCATGAAATACAGCCAATAATTGGACTTTGGGGGAGGAGAGCATCATGGGTCGTTTGCCGTTGGAGGGTGTCAAAGTGCTCGATGTTTCAACGATGATCGCGGCGCCGTTCGGTGCGGTATTGCTCGGCGATTTTGGCGCCGATGTCATTAAAGTGGAGTTGCCGGGGAAAGGGGACACATTGCGCCATGTCGGGCCGTTTAAGGATGGAGAACCGCTTCGCTGGCCGGGGTTGGCGCGCAATAAACGGTCGCTCACGTTGGATTTGCGCAAAGAAGAAGGAATGAACATTTTCAAACAACTTGTCCGCCACGTCGATATTGTCATTGAAAACTTCCGCCCTGGCACGTTGGAAAAATGGGGAGGCGGATATGAAGAGCTGAAACAAATCAATCCGAATTTGGTCATGATTCGCGTCTCTGGTTACGGACAAACGGGGCCGTTTCGCGAAAAAGCCGGGTTTGGCACGCCGGCGACGGCGTTCAGCGGGTTTACGTATTTGCAAGGGTATCCGGACCGTCCACCGGTCAGCCCATCGTTTTCGTTAACTGACTACATTACCGGCATTTATGTCGCCTTTGCAGCGGTGACCGCCATTTATTACCGCGATGTTCACCCCGATGGGGAAGGGCAAATGGTCGATATCGGCCTTTACGAATCGGTATTCCGCATGATGGAATTTTTGATCGCTGAATATGACCAGTTGGGCAAAGTGCGCGAGCGGTCGCCGGGATTGTCCGGGCATTCGAGCCCGGCCGGCACGTTTATGACAAAGGACGGGCATTGGGTCGTGTTGGTGACGAGCACCGATTCGACGTTCGAACGGCTGGCGAAAGCGATGGGCCGCGAAGATTTGTTGACCAATGAGAAGTTTTGTACGAATGAACGGCGCCTCGCCCATCATGAAGAAACAAACGGCATCGTCGCCGACTGGATCCGCACCAAGCCGCGCGATGAACTGCTCCGCATTTTGGATGAGCATGGGGTGCCGGTCAGTCCGATTTTAAGCATTAAAGACATTTTTGAGCATCCGCACTATCAAGCACGGGAAAACATCATTGAAGTCGCCCATCCGCGCCTTGGCAAAATTAAAGTGCCCGGCATCGTGCCGAAATTTGAAAAAACGCCGGGCGCGGTGCGCCGTATTGCGCCCGATTTAGGGGAGCATACGGAAGAGATTTTGCAGACAATGCTTGGCCTGTCCGAGGAGGACATTCAGAAGTTAAGAGAAAAAGAGATTATTTAACGTTCCGAAAGAAGTCTCCCACTTCGAAACAAAGTGAAAGTGGGAGATGAATTTCGGGGGGGACGATAGCCAACCAATATGATAAATAGATGGTTAGAACGGACACCTTCGGAACGCGGGGAAGCATAAAGGGTTTTTGTGTGGCTTGCCGTTCAGCGAACATGCACAAGTCGCTTGAAGCCCCCGCCTCTCAGCAAAGCGTAGGTGGCGGGTAGTTCATGCGGCGGGCAGTTGACTCTCGGCTTCTCGTTTGGAGATCGCCGGGCTTTTTTTTTGCGTTGTTTGGATAACGAACGATGAGGCGCCTTTTTCCTGCCCAGCCGGCGCTGTGCGTTGACACTGTTTGCAGCAACCGTTTATACTTTTAGTAGGTTAAAGCAACGGTAAAGCAGGTGATTCGAACCGTGTCGGATAAAAAGCGCTCCCGTGTGACGCTCGAACAAGTGGCCAAGCATGCCGGCGTGTCGCGGGCGACAGCCTCGCTTGTTGTTCGTGGGAGTTCGAATATTTCGAAAGAAACACGGGAAAAAGTGCTTCGATCGATGAAAGAATTAGGCTACGTGTATGACCGTGTAGCCGCCAATTTGCGCTCGCAGCGCTCTTCCACCGTCGGGTTGATTATTACGGAACTTGACAACCCGTTTTTTTCCGAACTGCTTGTCGGCGTCCACGAGGCGCTTGATCAGGAAGGATATACCGTCATTTTAGGCACGACGTTTGACCGGCCGGAAAAACAAGATGCATTACTATCGACGATGCTTGAGCATCGGGTTGGCGGCGTCATCATGAGCCCGGTTCCGGGGTGTTCGACCGAGATGGTTGAGCGGCTGCGGCAATGGGATATTCCAGTCGTGTTGTTTGCTCGTGATGAACTTCCGGCTGGACAGTTTGATTATATCGGAATCGATAATGTGGCCGGCGGGCGGATGGCGACTGAGCATTTGCTCGATCAGGGTCATCGCCGCATTGCCTTTATTGGCGGTTCTCCGCAGTCGTCCGTATGGAAGGCGCGCCAAAGGGGATACGGCGAGGCGTTGCGTGCCGCAGGCATCGAGGTGGATGACGCGCTGCTTGTGCCGTCGGCGACAACAAGGCAGGGCGGGCGGATGGCGGCGAAACGAGTTTTGCAACAACCGAACCCGCCGACAGCGCTCTTTTGTTATAACGATGTTGTCGCCTTCGGGGCGATGCTCGGCTTAAAAGAGGAAGGAATCGTTCCGGGACGCGATATCGCGGTCGTGGGATTTGACAACATTCAAGAGTCAGCGTTGTTTCAACCACCGTTAACGACGGTGGCCGCGTTCCCAGAAAAGATCGGTGCGTGCGCGGCGCGGCGGTTGCATGAACGCATGAAAGGGGATGACAGCGAGCCGAAACGGACGATTTTGCATCCAGAGCTCGTCATCCGGCAGTCATCTAGAAAGAGCGATTGAAAAGGGAGTGAGGGAACGTGGAGAGGCAAACCACCATCCCGCTCCGCGAGCGGAACATCATTTTAATCGGCTTTATGGGAGCGGGGAAAACAACGATCGGGCAGCTGGTGGCGAAAAAGCTGTACCGCGATTTTATCGATGTCGACGCGGAAATCGAGCGGCGGCAAGGGATGTCGATTCCGGAGCTTTTCGCGCAAAAAGGAGAAGCGTATTTTCGAAAGGTGGAACGGGAACTCATCGTCGATTTATGCACAAATACAAGGTTGAAAATCCTTTCGCTTGGCGGCGGCGCGTATTTGCAGGAGGAGGTGCGGCGCGCATGCCTCGCTCATGGCATCGTCTTTTTCCTTGACTTGTCATGGGATTATTGGAAAGAGGAACGGCTGCCGCTCATTGTCGACAGCCGCCCGGTGCTGAAAAACAAAACGTTGGAAGAGGTGGAGCAGCTGTTTTTCCAGCGGCAGTCGGCTTACGCCCTCCATCATTCCCGCGTGGTGTTGAATGAGCTTGAAGCCGAACAGGCGGCCGAGCAAATCGTCGAGTCGATCAAATGGACGTGGGATGTATATGAACCAAATCGATAGATGGTCATGGCGAAAAGGCAGGCTCTTGTTGGGAGCTTGCCTTTTCGTGTTGGATGGCCGCATCGAAAGCTGGTGATGGAACGAGGAATGCGGCGCCGTTATCGCGGTTTTTCCAATAGCAGGTTTTGCGGACGCGGCCAAAGCGGTTCGGGGGAGCCGGATCCGCTTGTCCTCGCCTTGCGTTCAGTCTCGCGTTCTTGATCGGCAAGGGTGTGGATGTGAGTGATGGGCGGACTCGTTTTCGGAAGCCATCAGAGAGGCCTGTTTCGTGTCCGGGGATCGGACGTTGGGTCGCGTTCAGGGAGCGGAGGGAAGACGAACGACCCTGCGTTTCTTTTCTTTTTTGGGCAGAAATGCCTGTTTGTTCTTGCCGGACAAGCGCTCCTTTTGTTATAAGGAAGATACCGGGTGTGAGGGAGAGTGGGAAGATGGAGGAAAGGGCGTTCCGCTGGTTTTATGTATATATTGTCTTGGCGGTGCTGCTTCTGTCGGCGCCGTATTGGCTTTGGTGGCTGAAGCCATAACGATGATCCTTCAAGGCGGTCGTCTGTCCAAAAAAGAATTCGGCAAACAGGAGACAAAAGTTCAACCGGCCCTCAAGCAAAAACATGCTGGCGGCCGGTTGGCTTGTTTCTTTTTCGTTTTTAGGAGATTTCGTTTTGTCCAGCCCGGGAACGGAGTTTTCGTTCATGTTGGAGGGTTTTGCGGGCGAGGAAGTCAACCGTTTCCTGCGTTTCCGACCATTCAAGGCGCCAATAGTTCATTTTCGTTTCCAAGCGCTCAAATCGAGCATCCGTGCGTTTTTCCAGATCTAAAAGCTTTTGGTGCAACCGGTCTTCCGTCTCGCGGATTTTGGCATACAGCCGATTTTCTGTATCCTGAATCTCGGCGCGCAATCGATTTTCTGTATCTTGGATTTCGGCACGCAATCGGTTTTCTGTATCTTGGATTTCGACGCGCAATCGATCTTCCATTTCCTTCATTTGTTGACGGAGTTGACCGGAATGCAGGTCAAGCGCCTTTAGAATTTGCTGCACGATCGTTTCTCCTTCCATGAGTTTCACCTCCTTTACTCTGATCATAGCACATGGCCGGCATCGGGAAAATGAAAATCTAGTCCGCTCGTTTCATTTTTTCACCAAACTTTCACCAACACTATGTAACGTAACCATAGAAGATGGGTGATGATAAGAAGCATGTTGTATCACCACCTTGTTTTTCAAATTGAAAAAAACTTGTGTGGTTTTGTTTCAACTGCCGCTTGCCGGGCAGGCGAGCTGGCTGTTGCCGTTTGCATCCGTCGTAGCGATCGGCTTGGGAATGGACGTATGGCGACGCCGGCAGATGACCGCGTTTCATCAATTTTTGCTTTTTTGGTTCGCCTGGCTTGGTCCGATGCTCGTATTTTTTAGCATTGCCAGATTTTATCACCGCTATTATTTAAGTATGCTGGCGCCGGCTATAGCGGTATTAGTGGGAGCGGGCGGCGCGATGTTGGCCTTGTTGGCGTGCAGCGGACGGCGGACGATGTGGTTGTTCCCGGCCGCCTTGGTGGCGACGTATGCGTTTGAAGTATGGACAGCCTGTCAATACCGTGCTTCGTTCTCCCCGGTATGGCCGCTTGCTGTCGGATTTTACGGCCTTGGAATGGTTTGCCTTTGGTTCGCGATGGAAGGCCGCGAGCATGGGAGGCGGATCGTCTATCGAGCTGCGCTGATTGGCGTGCTGGCATTGCCGGCCTATTGGTCGCTGACGCCAGTGCTATATGGGACAAACAGCACCATTCCATACGCTGGACCAGATTTACAACGAGACAGAGGCGCGCCCATGCCGACAGCCGGGATGCCGGATGGACAAGAGGAGCGTTTGCTGAGAGGAGAGACGGGACAACCCGGCGATGGGGCAAGGCGGTGGCAAACTTCTCACTTGTTGACAGCGTTAGTGTCCTATTTGGAGCAGCATGTGGGTGAAGCCAAATATTTAGCGGCCACCATCCGTGCGACCGAAGCGGCGGAGTTGATGCTTCACACCGATCGAGCGGTGATGGCGATGGGCGGATTCGGAGGAACGGATCCCGTACTGACGCCGAAGAAGCTAGAGGAAATGGCTCGCAACGGTGAGGTGAAGTATTTTCTCCTTTCCGGTGAAGGGCGAGGAAATCATGAGCTTGTTCAATGGATTCAAACACATTGCAAAGAAGTTCCATTTTCAGAATGGAATGGCGGACAAAAGGCCCTCGACGGTGGAGCGGAGCGCAGAGAAATGACGCTCTACGTATACAACGGATAGAAGGTGCGAGAAAAACGGACGACATCCATCGCTGTTTTTCAAAACTAGGATATTCGTAGAAAAGCGTTTTTTATGGGATTCTCCATTAAAATAAATGAAGCTGATTCGAGCTGATCATTGGCGGTTGATCAGCTTCGTAGCCGAAGAAATCCATAGAAGCAAGGAGGGAAATCGATGGCGACCTATTCTGTCATTATT
This sequence comes from Geobacillus thermoleovorans, assembly GCF_001610955.1. Taxonomy (GTDB): domain Bacteria; phylum Bacillota; class Bacilli; order Bacillales; family Anoxybacillaceae; genus Geobacillus; species Geobacillus thermoleovorans. The sequence continues at coordinate 1,923,193 of NZ_CP014335.1, read as the reverse complement.
CCTGTCTATAATGAAGCGCTCGTGATCCGTGAGACGTACCGACGGCTGAAAACGGTGCTGGAGCAAACGGGTGAGCCGTATGAATTGTTGTTTGTTAATGACGGCAGCACCGATGGGACGCTCGATATCTTGAGGGAACTGGCCGTGAAAGATGAAACGGTGAAGTACATTGACTTCTCCCGCAATTTCGGCCATCAAATCGCGATTACAGCAGGAATGGATTACACCTCTGGCCAGGCTGTCATCATCATTGACGCCGACTTGCAAGATCCTCCTGAACTGATTTTGGACATGATTGCGCGTTGGAAAGAAGGGTATGATGTTGTCTATGCTCGGCGCGTCAAGCTGAAGGGGGAGACGTTGTTCAAGCGATGGACAGCGTATGTGTTCTATCGCTTGCTGCGGGCGGCGACCGAGATCGACATTCCCGCTGATGCCGGCGATTTTCGTCTCATTGACCGTAAAGTGTGTAATCAGTTACGCTATATGCGAGAGCGAAATCGTTTTGTCCGGGGGCTTGTCAGCTGGGTCGGTTTTCGGCACATAGCGGTGGAATACGAGCGAGAGCCGCGGCTGGCTGGGGAGACAAAGTATCCACTTAAGAAGATGATTCGTTTTTCGGTAGACGGCATTACGTCTTTTTCGCATAAGCCGCCCAAATTGGCGAGCTGGCTTGGGTTTGCTTTGTCGGCGGCAAGTGTGGTCGGCATGATGGCGGTATTGTACTTGAAATGGTTCACCCATTCGACCGTGGCCGGATGGGCATCGCTTTTGATAGTCATGCTGTTTTGCAACGGAGCGACGATGACGATGCTTGGAATTACCGGTGAATACATCGGCCGCATTTACGATGAAGTGAAAGAGCGGCCTCTATATATTATCAATGAAACATGGGGAGTCGGAATGAGACATGAACGAAAGCCTTCCTACCTTCCGTAAAGAAAAACAAGCCATATGGCGGTTTGCCGTCGTCGGGGTGGGCAATACGATGGTCGACTTCGCTGTCTTTTTTCTGCTCACCGCCGCGGGCGTTCCCACGGCCATCGCTCAGGTCGTGTCTTATGGCGCCGGGGTGGCGAACAGCTACGTTTGGAATCGGCGCTGGACGTTTCAAATGAAGCAAAGGGCGAATATTGGGGAATTGCTTCGGTTTCTTGCGGTCAACGGGCTGTCGCTTGGGGTGTCGCTTGTTGTCTTGTTGGCGGCCGAACGGCTTGGACCGCTTTGGCTCGCGAAAGGTGCGGCCACGATCATGGGCATGGCGGTGAATTTCATCGGCAGCCGCTGTTGGGTGTTTGCGGCACCGCGAAGCGAACGTTGACAGAAACAAATCTATAGGCGACGTCTTGCCCTCTACCTGGGGATGAAAACCATGGATTGCCGGCCAGGGATTTTCACAGAAAGGGCTCACGAGCAACGGTTTGCCCTCCACCCGGAGACGAACATCATCGCTTCCCGCATGGGATTTTCACGGAAAGGTCCATGAGCCGCGGTCCGCTCTCCACTCAGGGTGAAAATCATGGCTCGTCGGTGCGACATTTTCACAGAAACCCCGGGCGGCAATGCGTCAAGATGGCGACTTGATTTCCTTGCGTGCCGCTCGTGACGAACAAGGCGTCTTCTTTTCCAAGCATTTTGGCCGCCAACGCTTCTAAACGATTGAGGGTCGGATCTTCGCCGTATACGTCGTCGCCGACTTCGGCTTCCGACATCGCCCGGCGCATCTCTGGCGTCAGTTTGGTCACGGTATCGCTGCGAAAATCAATGAACGGCATCGTGGCCCCCCTTCTTTCCTAATCGTTGTATGCGTCAAAAGGACGGGAGCGCAGGGGCGGGGTCCCGCTTCCCGCCCTTGGTTACACGGTTCGAATTTGCCCCGTCCCGTACACGAGCGATTTTGTCGTCGTGATGGCGACAAGCCCCATCGGCCCGCGGGCGTGCAGCTTTTGCGTGCTGATGCCGATTTCCGCCCCGTAGCCGAACTGTTCGCCGTCCGTGAAGCGGGTTGAGGCGTTATGGTACAAGACCGCCGCGTCGACCGCCTGGAAAAAGCGGCGGACGTTCACCTCGTTTTCCGTGATGATCGCTTCCGAGTGCTTCGTCCCGTAGCGGCGGATGTGGCCAATCGCCTCGTCGACATCGGCGACCAGTTTGACCGCTAAAATCGGCGCCAAATATTCCGTATACCAGTCATCTTCTGTTGCCTCGCTGATAAACGGATAGGCGGAGGCAAGACGTTGGTCGCCGCGCAATTCGACGCCGCGGGCGTGAAGCGTCTCAAGCAAGTCGGCGGCATATGGCCAACGCTCATGGATGAGCACCGTTTCGACGGCATTGCAGACCGATGGGCGCTGCAGTTTGGCGTTTAGGACGATCTCGATGGCCATTTGCCGCTCGGCTGATTCATCGACGAAAATATGACAGTTGCCGACGCCGGTCTCAAGCACCGGCACGGTGGCGTTTTCGACGACCGAGCGGATGAGCCCGGCTCCGCCGCGCGGGATGAGCACATCCAAGTAGTTGTTGAGACGGAACATACGCTGCGCCGTTTCCCGGCTCGTGTCTTCGAGCAGCTCAATGGCTGTTTCCGGGATGGCCGTTGTGCGAAGCGCCTCTTTCATAACGGCAACAAGCGCTTTGTTCGAATGAAGCGCTGATGTGCTGCCGCGAAGCAAAACTGCGTTGCCCGTTTTCAAGCAAAGGCTCGCCGCATCGACCGTCACGTTCGGGCGCGCTTCGTACACCATGCCAATGACCCCAAGCGGCACGCGCACCGTTTGGATGCGGAGCCCGTTCGGCCGCGTCCACTCTGCGATGATTTCTCCGACCGGGTCAGGCAGCGAGGCGACTTGGCGGACGCCGTCGATGATTTGGTCCAGGCGTTCATTGGTGAGTTGGAGCCGGTCAAGCAAAGCCGGCGACAGCCCTTGTTCGCGGCCTTGGGCCATATCTTTCTCGTTTTCTTGCAAAATGAAGGCGCGTTCGCGGTCAAGGGTTTGGGCGATCTGTTCCAACGCCTCATTTTTTTCCTCCGCTGACAGCATGGCGAGCGTTTGTGAGGCGGTTTTCAACCGTTCGGCTTTTTCGAGCAGTTCGCTCATTTCGATACACTCTCCTTTCGCAACGTGACCCAATTGTCGCGGTGGATGACTTCCGGGCGGTGAAGGTAAGAGTATTGCCGGGCCTCTTCGCTCGGCCGCCCTTTCACTTTTTTCAAATCGGCGGCGGCGTAATACACTTGGCCGCGTCCGATCGTGATCCCTTTTTCATTGACGACATCCACGACATCCATCGCATGGAAGTCGCCGGAAACCGCTGTTACGCCAGCAGGGAGCAAACTTTTCCCACGCATAAGCAACGCTTCTTCAGCCCCGCTGTCGACCGTGATCATGCCGGCGACAGGAGCATGATAGGCAATCCATTGTTTGCGCATTTGCATTTGTTTCGGAAACGGAACGCCGATGTACGTGCCGTCTCCTTTTCCAGCTAAAATATCAGCCAGTTTTTCTCGGCCGCTTCCCGTGCCGATGAACACGCTGACGCCAAACGAAAGTGCTTTTCGAGCCGCGAGAAGCTTCGAGCGCATCCCGCCGGTGCCGACGGCTGAACCGATGCCGCCGGCGGCTTCGATCATCTCATCGGTGATTTCCGGCAAAAAGGCGTATTTTTTCGCCTGCGGATTCGTTTTCGGATTGGCGTCATACAACCCGTTAATGTCCGTAAGCAAAATGAGCGCATCAGCGTGCAAAAAGCCGGCGACAAGCGCCGAAAGCATGTCATTGTCGCCAAATGTCAATTCTTCGATGGAAACGGAGTCGTTTTCATTAATGATCGGCACGGCGCCGTTCTCAAGCAGTGTGGTGATTGTGGCAAACAAGTTGCGGAACCGCTCGCGGCTGTAAAAGTCGCTGCGCGTCAACAACAGCTGAGCGGCCGTAAAGCCGAATTGGGCGAACGCCGAGCTGTACGCCTGCATGAGCAAACTTTGCCCGACGGCTGCGGCTGCCTGTTTCCCAGCGATTGTCGTCGGGCGCGCCGGGTAGCCTAAAGGTCCGAAACCAGCGGCGACAGCGCCGGACGTGATGAGAATGACGTCATGGCCGAGCTGTTTGAGATAAGCGATCGCCTCAACGTGATCGAACAGTTTGTCATGGCAAAGGCCGCCTTTCGGATCGGTGAGCGAGCTGCTGCCGATTTTGACCACCACGCGCTGCCGTTTCATCGCGTTCCTCCCTCCTTTGCGTGTTGAATGGCATGAGTTGGATCGCCTAGCCGCTCTGCGAAGCGGCCGGCCAATAAAAAACGCTTTTCCTCCTTTTTTGCAAAAGGACGGAAAAGCGTTCCGCGGTACCACCTTTTTTGGCGCACAAAGCGCCCACCTCTGGCCTGTAACGCAGGCGTGCGGCTTATGTTTGCATAAGCGGCCGTCTAGGGCAGGTTCAACCGGCTTCCCGCGAGGAACCTTCCAGCCTGTGGGTTCCACTCTCTGGCGCGTTCCCTCGGTTTACTAATCCCGTGCCGTTCTCGTTGTTTCATTGTCAAGGATAGACTTGCGATTTATAATTTGTAAGAAATTATGACGCCAAATGCTCCGGTTGTCAAGAGGAGCGGCTGATTTTTCTGACTCATTTTCGCAGAGTAGATCATGAAAACGCATTCAGAATAAAGATAATTGTCTTTTTATTAGAAAAAGTGGTACAATACTAGCAACCTAGCAATCTGCACGATGGAGGGACCAGAATATGAAAAAGCGGCGCAGCGACATGATCAAAAAAGGATTTGACCGCGCCCCGCACCGGAGTTTGCTGCGGGCGGCCGGGGTGAAAGATGAGGATTTTGACAAACCGTTCATCGCGGTTGTCAATTCGTACATCGACATTATTCCGGGGCACGTTCACTTGCAAGAGTTTGGGAGAATCGTGAAAGAAGCGATTCGCGAAGCAGGCGGCGTGCCGTTTGAAATGAACACGATCGGCGTTGATGACGGCATCGCCATGGGGCATATCGGGATGCGCTATTCGCTTCCGAGCCGGGAAATCATCGCTGATTCGATCGAAACGGTCATCTCGGCGCACTGGTTTGACGGCATGGTATGCATTCCGAACTGCGACAAAATTACGCCAGGGATGATGATGGCGGCGATGCGGCTCAACATCCCGACGATTTTCGTCAGCGGCGGGCCGATGAAAGCTGGTGTGACGAAAGACGGGCGGAAAATTTCGCTCTCGTCCGTGTTTGAAGGGGTCGGGGCGTATTTAGGCGGAACGCTCGATGAGAAAGGGCTCGAAGAACTTGAACGCTACGGCTGTCCGACGTGCGGATCGTGTTCGGGCATGTTTACGGCCAACTCTATGAACTGTCTCGCTGAAGCGCTCGGGCTCGCTTTGCCGGGCAACGGCACCATTTTGGCGGTTGACCCAGCGCGCAAAGAGCTTGTCCGCCAATCGGCAAAGCAGCTGATGTATTTGATCGAACATGACATCAAACCGCGCGACATCGTAACGGAAAAAGCGATCGACAACGCGTTCGCGCTCGATATGGCGCTTGGCGGCTCGACGAATACGGTGCTGCATACGCTTGCGATCGCCAACGAAGCCGGCATCGACTACTCGCTTGAGCGCATCAACGAAATCGCGGCGCGGGTGCCGCATTTGGCCAAACTCGCGCCGGCGTCGGATGTGCATTACATTGAAGACTTGCACGAAGCCGGCGGCGTCTCGGCGGTGTTGAACGAGCTGGCGAAAAAAGAAGGCACGCTTCATTTAGATACGCTGACTGTCACCGGCAAAACACTCGGTGAAAACATCGCCGGCTGCCAAGTGAAAAACTACGATGTCATCCGCCCGATTGACAACCCGTATTCGGAAACGGGCGGGCTCGCCATTTTGTTCGGCAACTTAGCGCCGGACGGCGCCGTCATCAAAACCGGCGCGGTCCAAGGCGGCATCACGCGCCATGAAGGTCCGGCGATCGTGTTTGATTCGCAGGAAGAGGCGCTTGAAGGCATCGCCAGCGGCAAAATCAAGCCGGGTCATGTCGTCGTCATCCGCTACGAAGGACCAAAAGGCGGCCCAGGGATGCCGGAAATGCTTGCGCCAACGTCGCAAATCGTCGGCATGGGGCTCGGTACGAAGGTAGCGCTTGTCACCGACGGCCGCTTCTCCGGCGCCTCGCGCGGCTTGTCCGTCGGCCACGTTTCACCGGAAGCGGCGGAAGGCGGACCGATCGCTTTCATTCAAGACGGCGATATCATCGAGATCGATACGGTGAAACGAACGATCAACGTCAAGCTGTCCGATGAAGAGCTCGAACGCCGGAAAGCGAACTGGAAAGGCTTTGAACCAAAAGTGAAAACCGGGTATCTCGCCCGCTACTCGAAACACGTCACATCGGCGAGCACGGGGGGGATTATGAAGATTTAGCGGATTTCTGTAAGAGCGTTGTCCCCTTCCAAGCGCGCGAGGGACGCCATTAGACGATCAGGATCAAAAGAGGCGGTTTTTCCGCCTCTTTCATTTATTTTGGAAAGGAGCGTCCATCGCCTCCTTTTTTTACAGCTTTGTCGGTCTGAAAATATGTTGACATTTTCAAATATTTAGCCTATTTTAAAATTAGATATCATGATAAAACTATATAACGTTTGTATAACGTTATATAGTTTTGTATTTTTCATTTTTATGAAAGCGCTTTAAAAGAGGGGGCGGAAACGATGATTTTGCATGACATTGAGACGGCCGCACGCAGCGAACTGGAGGCGATCCAGCTTGTGAGGCTGCGGGCGACGGCGGAGCGTGTGTATGAGCGGGTGCCGTTTTACCGGCAACGGTTTGATGAAAAGGGAGTGAAGCCGGAGGATATTCGCACGCTTGAGGATGTACGCAAACTCCCGTTTACGACAAAGCGGGATTTGCGGGACCATTATCCGTTTGGTTTGCTCGCGGTCGATCTTTCCCAATGCGTCCGTGTGCACGCTTCAAGCGGCACAAGCGGCAAACCGACGGTGGTCGCTTACACGAAGCAGGACATTGAGCGCTGGGCCGACATTGTGGCGCGGGCGATTGTCATCGCCGGCGGGAAACCGGGAGATGTGATTCACAACGCTTATGGATACGGGCTGTTTACCGGCGGGCTCGGGCTGCATTATGGCAGCGAGCAGCTTGGGGCGGTGACGGTGCCGGTATCCGGAGGCAACACCGACCGGCAAGTGATGATCATTGAAGACTTTCAGCCGACCGTCATTTGCGCCACGCCGTCCTATGTATTGAACATTGCCGAGCGGATGAAAGAACTGGGCAAAGATCCGCGGCAAACATCGCTGAAATACGGCATCTTCGGTGCGGAACCGTGGTCCGAGGAAATGCGGCGCACGCTTGAAGAGACGTTTGATATGAAGGCATGTGATATTTACGGACTGAGTGAAGTGATCGGCCCGGGGGTGGCGATGGAGTGCCATGAAGCGCAAAACGGCCTCCATATCGCCGAGGACCATTTCCTTGTCGAAGTGATCGACCCGAAAACGCTCGAGCCGGTGGCGGAAGGGGAAGAAGGAGAGCTTGTTTTTACGAGCTTGACGAAAGAGGCGTTCCCGGTCATCCGCTACCGGACAGGCGATATCGCTTCCGTGACGAGAGAGCGTTGTGCTTGTGGGCGGACGACGGCGCGCATGTCGCGGGTCAAGGGGCGGGTTGATGATATGATCATCATCCGCGGCGTCAATGTGTTCCCGTCGGAAATTGAGCACCATCTGCTTCGCGTCTCGGAACTGGCTCCGCACTATCAGCTGCATCGTCTCCGCCACGGCCATTTGGAAGCGCTCGAGCTGCATGCGGAAGTGACCGATCGTTTTTACAGCGAGGTCGGCGGAGATTTGCAAAGCGAGCAGGCCGCTCTGCTTGCCCGGCGCATTCAGTCATTGTTGAAAACGCACTGTCTCATTTCGATTGACGTCCGTCTCCATTCGCCGAAAACGCTCCCGCGCTCGGAAGGGAAAGCGGTTCGCATCGTTGACCGCCGCCATCTTGAAGAGCCGCAATCCATCTGATAGAGAAAAAAACGATTGCAAAATATATGACATTAAAATATAATAACGTTAAACAAACGTTATATATTTTAAACGAGAGGTGGATGGGGGATGGCGGCTATGATGACGTTCACCCGCCTGTCAGATGAGGAGAAATACGAACGGTTTATGCAGCGCATCGAGGCGGGGGAAAAAATCGAAGCCGATGACTGGATGCCGGATGAGTATCGGGTGACGCTGATCAAGCTCATTGCGATGCATGCGGTGAGCGAAATTATGGGAGCGCTTCCGGAAAAAGAATGGGTGCCGAAAGCGCCGTCGCTGCGCCGCAAGCTCGGCATTATGGCGAAAGTGCAGGATGAAATGGGGCACGGCCAGTTGCTGCTTCGGGTGGCGGAAGATTTGATGGCGCCGCTTGGCAAAACGCGGGAAGATATTCTCGAAGATTTATTGAACGAACGGTTGAAGTTTCACAATGTCTTTCATATGGCGGCGCCGACATGGGCGGATGCCGGGTTGATCGGCTGGCTCGTCGACGGAGCAGCGATTATGACGCAGACGAACATGCTCGATGCCTCGTACGGACCGTATGCGCGGGCGCTGAAGCGCATTTGCGCCGAGGAGGTGTTTCACGCCCAGCACGGCGAGTCGATTATTTTGGCGCTCGCCGAAGGGACGAAGGAGCAAAAAGAGATGCTGCAAGAGGCGCTCAACCGTTGGTGGGAGGCGTTGCTCATGTTTTTTGGCCCGCCGACGGCCGATACGACGGGAACTTCGAAGCAAGACATCACGATCAAATACCGCATCCGCACGAAAACGAATGAACAACTGCGCCAAGACTTCTTTACGAAATATGTGCCGCGCATTTGGGCGCTCGGACTGAAGATTCCTGATGAGACAATGCATTTTGACAAAGAGAAGGGTCAATGGATTTACCGGCAGCCGGATTGGGAGCGGTTTAAAGAAATCATCCGCAACAACGGGCCGAAGTCGCAGGAGCGGCTTGAGCTTCGGCGGACGGCGTATAAGCAGAACGCGTGGGTGCGGGAGGCGCTCAGCGCCGTACGGACGGCCGGATGAGGAGGGATGGCCATGGCGGGGAAAGAACAAGGATTTTATCAAGTGTTTGAAGTGTTCAGCCGCAAAGCGCCGGATGCGCCGATGCAGCATCAATTCAGTCTGCTTGCCCCCAATGAGGAGATCGCGCTCGTGATGGCGCAGGAAAACTTTATGCGCCGCGAGCCGGTCGCGGACCTTTGGGTCGTGAAGCGGGACTATATCCGGCGAATGAGTGAGGAGGAAAAAGCAGCGCTCAAGCGGCTTGACAACAAAGATTACCGGTTGACGCGAGGATATGGGGATTTAAAGAAACGATGGCGCAAATATGAGCAAAACGTGCTTGATGAGAAGGAAATTTTGTCATGGAAAGGTGAGATTCGGCGATGAGCGAAAAACCGATTCACTTCCATCCAGACGGTCAAGAGGCGCTTGTCGAGCTATTGTTTCAGCTCGCGGATGATGATTTTTTGCTTGCCTACCGCGGCTCGGAATGGCTTGGGTTGGCGCCGCATATCGAGGAGGATATTGCGTTTTCTTCCATCAGCCAAGATACGATGGGGCATGCGGCCATGTATTATCAGCTGCTTGAAGATCTTGGCTGTGGATCAGCCGACGAACTGGCGCACGCACGTCCGGCTTCGGCCCGGCGCAATGCGGTTTTGCTCGAACGGGCGAACGGCCCGGGGCATTATTTGCGTGAGCCTCGCTATGATTGGGCGTTTACCGTTGTTCGCCAATATTTTTATACGCAGGCGAAGCGCGTCCGTCTCGAGTCGCTCACCAAAAGCAGCTATGCTCCGCTCGCGGAAGTGGCAGCGAAAATTCAAGTGGAGCTGCACTACCATTTGCTTCATTGGCATACGTGGTTTGTCCAGCTGACGAATGCCCCTTTGGAAGCGCGGACGCGAATGACCAAAGCCATTCAGGATGTGGCCGCTGATTTTGCCGGCGTATTGACGCTCGGGGCGAAAGGAACGGAAATGGTGCGGTGGGGGCTGATTGATGAGGAAAAGGTGCTGACGGAAAACACGATTGCCGCGCTGGCGCCGGCGTTTGCCGAAGTGGGGCTTGATTGGCCGATGCCGTTTGGCATGAAACATGGCAACGGCCGCAACGGCGAACATACGCCGGATTTGGACGAAGCGCTGGCGACGTTGTCAGAAGTATACCGCGCCGTCCCGCATGCGATATGGTAATGTCCGCGCCGCTGTTGGCCAACGTGCGGCGTTGGGCATGACGCCTCTTTGTGACGGCGAAGTGTTTGTTGAAGGAGCAAAACGGCGCAGCATTGGCGGCACTAGGCAGCCAAAGCGGGAAAAACGGCAGCGGGTTGGAAAATGTGAGGGAGAACCATGACAAATGAAGAGGTTTGGAAAGCGTTAGAAACGGTGAAAGACCCAGAAATTCATTCGATTAGCATTGTCGATCTTGGGATGGTGGAACAGGTTGACGTTCGGGATGGAGCGGTCTCGGTCTGTCTGCTGCCGACGTTTCTCGGGTGTCCGGCGCTTGATATCATCCGCACGCGGGTTGAGGAAGCGGTGAAGCAAGCAGGGGCCTCGGCGGTGACGGTTGAGTTTCTCCGCCATCCGCCGTGGACGTCCGACCGGATCAGCGAAGCCGGACGTGAGCGGCTGAAGCAGTTTGGCATCGCTCCTCCGCCGCGGCAAATGCCGTCAGGGGCATGGCAAGTGGCGTGTCCATATTGCGGGGCGGAGCGGACTGTCATGGAAAATTTGTTTGGCCCGACCGCCTGCCGCAGCATTTTCTACTGCAAACAATGCAAAAATCCGTTTGAGGCGATGAAGCCCGTATTAATTTCAGGATAAGAAAAGGGAAAGGGGACGTTCGTGATGTTTAAAATGATCGCCTTGTACAAACAGCCGAAAGATAAGGAGCAGTTTGACGCCCATTATTATGGGACGCATGTGCCGTTGACGGAAAAAATTCCTGGCCTCCGAAAAATCAAGGTGACGAAAATTACGGGGACGCCGATGGGGACGGAAAGCGAGTATTATTTGTTGTGTGAAATGTATTACGATAGTCAAGAGGCGTTTCAAGAGGCGATGAAAACGAAAGAAGCGAAGGCATCGGCAAAAGATGTCATGTCATTTGCCGGCGACCTCGTCACCTTTATGGTCGGTGAGGAAGTGGAACATGAGTGAGTTTGTTTCCATTGCGGCGCGTCAAGAGGGAGCGGTCGGCATCATCGAGCTCGCCCGTCCTGATGTATTGAATGCGCTGAGCCGTCAAATGGTGGCGGAAATCGTGGCGGCAGTGGAAGCGTTTGATCGGAATGAGAAGGTGCGTGTCATTGTGTTGACCGGGCGTGGACGGGCGTTTGCGGCTGGGGCGGATATTCAAGAGATGGCGGATGATGACCCCATTCGTCTTGAGTGGCTGAACCAGTTTGCCGATTGGGATCGCCTGTCCATCGTGAAAACGCCGATGATCGCCGCGGTGAACGGGTTGGCGCTAGGGGGAGGTTTTGAGCTGGCGCTTTCGTGCGACTTGATTGTCGCGTCGTCGGCGGCCGAATTTGGCTTTCCAGAAGTGAACCTTGGCGTCATGCCAGGTGCGGGAGGCACGCAGCGGCTGACAAAGCTCATCGGTCCGAAGCGGGCGCTCGAGTGGCTTTGGACTGGGGCGCGTATGTCGGCGAAAGAAGCCGAGCAGCTGGGGATTGTCAACCGCGTCGTCAGCCCGGAGCTTTTAATGGAAGAAACGATGAGGCTGGCCGGGCGTCTCGCTGAACAGCCGCCTTTGGCTCTCCGGCTGATCAAAGAGGCGGTGCAGAAAGCGGTCGACTATCCGCTGTATGAAGGCATGCAATTTGAGCGGAAAAACTTTTACCTATTGTTCGCCTCGGAAGACCAAAAAGAAGGAATGGCGGCATTCCTCGAAAAACGAAAGCCGCGCTTCCAAGGAAAATAAGGGGGGCGTTCGATGTACGAAACGATCCGTTATGAAGTGAAGGGACAAGTCGCCTGGCTGACGCTCAACCGCCCTGATCAGCTCAATGCGTTTACGGAGCAGATGAATGCGGAAGTGACAAAGGCGCTAAAACAAGCAGGGGCGGATCCAAACGTCCGCTGCGTGGTGATCACAGGCGCCGGCCGGGCGTTTTGTGCGGGGGAAGATTTGAGCGGCGTGACGGAAGAAATGGACCATGGCGACGTGTTGCGCTCCCGATACGCGCCGATGATGAAAGCGCTTCATCATCTTGAAAAACCGGTTGTCGCAGCGGTGAACGGGGCGGCGGCCGGCGCGGGCATGAGCTTGGCGCTGGCGTGTGATTTCCGGCTTCTCTCGGAAAAGGCGAGTTTCGCTCCCGCGTTTATTCACGTCGGTCTTGTGCCGGACGCGGGCCATCTCTACTATTTGCCGCGTCTTGTCGGGAGGGCGAAGGCGCTTGAGCTGGCGGTGCTCGGGGATAAAATCTCCGCTGAACAGGCCGCCTCGCTCGGACTGGCGACAAAGGTGATTCCTCTCTCTGATTGGGAGGAGGAAGTAAAGCAGTTTGCCGAGCGGCTCTCTGCCATGCCAACGAAGGCGATTGGACTCATCAAACGGCTGCTTCGCGAAAGCGAGGAAACGACGTTTGACCGCTACCTCGAACGGGAAGCGGAATGCCAGCGCATTGCGGGATTGACATCCGACCACCGCGAAGGCGTCAAGGCGTTCTTTGAAAAACGAAAACCACTATTCCAAGGAAACTAAGCAAGGGGGAAAAAACGATGGCGACTGTCAAACAAAAGAAAATGGAACCGATGCCGACCAAACGTGATTTCTATCATTTGATTGTGAACGGGGAGCGGGTCGAAAGCGCCTCGGGCGAAACATTTGTGGTGACCAATCCGGCCACTGGCGAACCGGTCGCCCGCGTCGCCAAAGGGACGCGCGAGGATGCCGAACGGGCGGTGCAGGCGGCAAGGCAAGCGTTTGACCGTGGGAAATGGCGTCATTTTCCGGTGCAAAAACGGGCGCGCATCTTGTACCAAATTGCGGCCATCATGCGCGAACGTTTTAATGAATTGGTGGAATTGGAAATTTTGAATACCGGCAAAGCGTTGTCGGCTGCTCAAGGGCAAGTGATGCAGGCGATTGAAGACTTTGAATTTTTCGCCGGGGCGATCATTGGGCACCGCGGGGCGGTCAACCCGATGCCGGGCGCGTTTCACAACTATACAGAAAAAGAGCCTGTCGGTGTGTGCGCCCAAATCATTCCTTGGAACTATCCGCTCATGATGGCGGCTTGGAAAATCGCGCCTGCCATTGCCGCTGGATGCTCGGTCGTCGTTAAACCGGCGTCGCTGACGCCGCTCACCTGCCTTGTGCTGGCGGAAATTTGCCATGAGGCCGGCGTGCCGGAAGGGGTCGTCAATGTGGTGACGGGCGCCGGAGCGGAAGTTGGGGACTATTTGGTCGAACATCCGCTCGTCGACAAAGTGGCGTTTACCGGATCGACGCCGGTGGGGAAGGAAATTATGGAGAAGGCGTCGAAAACATTAAAACGGGTGACGCTCGAGCTGGGGGGCAAATCGCCAAGCCTTGTGTTTGCGGACGCTGATTTAGAAGCCGCTGTCGCCGGCTCATTGTTCGGCATTTTCTACAACAGCGGCCAATCGTGCGAGGCGCGTTCCCGCTTGTATGTGCATGAAAGCATCTATGACGCGTTTATGGAAGCGTTCGTGGCCAAAACGAAGCAGCTGAAACTCGGCGACCCGTTTGATGCCGGCACGCATGTTGGGGCGATCATCAGCCGCGGGCAGCTGGAAGTGATTGACGAATACGTGCAATCGGCTGTCGCCGACGGAGCGACGGTCGCCGCCGGGGGAAAAGAGGCAGTTGTCGCTGGGTTTGAAAACGGTTACTGGTATGAACCGACGATTTTGACGAACGTGAACCATCAAATGAAAGCGGTTCGTGAAGAAATTTTTGGACCGGTTGTCGTCGTGATGAAATTCCGCGATGAAGCCGAAGCCATTGAATTGGCGAACGACAGCGACTATGGACTGGCCGCCGCGATCTGGACGAAAGATCATGGCCGCGCCGTTCGCGTAGCGAAACAGCTGCGCTCCGGCATTGTCATGGTCAACAGCCCATTCTCCGCTTTCCCAGGCACGCCGTTTGGCGGCTACAAACAGTCCGGATTTGGGCGTGAGCTGTCTGTCGAGGCGCTTGATTTGTACACAGAAACGAAAAGCGTGCTGTCGTATTACGGTCCGCGTCCGCTTAATCCGTTTGGCGTCTAAGATTTTCTCCGTTTTGCGTTTGCTACTATACGAGAGCGGGTCGCGTCCTTGGAAGCAACGTTCAGTTTGCCGCCCTTGAAGGCAAGAGCCGGTTAGGGCAAGCGTGGAGAGACACGCCCGCTCGTTTGCCGAGCACCCCGTCGCTCGTGATGGGGTGCCCATTCATTTGACGGCGTCCGCTGCTTGGCGAAAGGCACGCCGGCTTGATGCATCAGCCGTCATATGCGAAAGCAGGAGAGGGGGAAGACGATGATCGAACGCCTTGTTGTCGTCGGCAGCGGCGTGATGGGGAGAGGCATTGCGTATGTCGGCGCTGTCGGCGGGTTCCAGACGACTTTAGTGGACATTAAGCAAGAACAATTGGAGAGCGCCCAGAAGGAGATTGCTTCGATTTTTGAACAAGGGGTCGCTCGAGGGAAATTGACCGACAGCGAGCGGCAAGAAGCCGAGGCGCGCCTGTCGTATTCACTTGATTTGGCGGCCGCTGTGCGCGATGCCGATTTGGTGATCGAGGCGGTGCCGGAAAAGCTTGAATTGAAAAAGCAAGTGTTCGAGACGATTGACGCCCATGCACCGGCGTCGTGCTATTTTGCGACGAATACATCCACCATGAGTCCGACCGAAATCGGTTCGTTCACGAAGCGGCCGGAGCGGGTCATCGCCATGCATTTTTTCAATCCGGTTCATAAAATGAAGCTTGTGGAAATCATCCGTGGCCTTGAGACGAGCGACGAAACGGCGCAAGTGGCGAAAGAAGCGGCCGAGCGAATGGGAAAAGAGACAGTGGTTGTCAATGAATTTCCTGGATTTGTCACGAGCCGGATCAGCGCCCTTGTCGGCAATGAAGCGTTTTACATGCTGCAAGAAGGGGTCGGGACGCCCGAAGAGATCGACAAGGCGATCAAGCTCGGCCTCAATTTCCCGATGGGGCCGTTTGAGCTCGCTGATTTAGTTGGGCTTGATACGAGATTGAACAACTTAAAATATTTGCACGAAAAACTCGGAGAAAAATACCGCCCGGCGCCGCTTTTGGAGCAATACGTCAAAGCGGGGCGGCTTGGCCGCAAAACCGGCCGCGGCGTCTATGACTATACGAATCGGGAAAACAGCTGATTCGCTAGAAAAGGAAGGGAGAGAACATGGGCAGAGAAGTCGTGATTGTGGATGCGGTGCGCACACCGATTGGCCGCTACAAGGGCGCGCTAAAAGAAGTCAGGCCGGATGATTTGGCGGCTGTTGTCATTCGAGCGCTCATCGAGCGAAATCCGAATGTGCCGGTCGAGCAAATTGATGACGTTGTCTTTGGAAACGCCAACCAAGCCGGCGAGGACAACCGAAACGTCGCCCGCATGGCGGCGCTGTTGGCCGGGCTGCCGATTGAGGTCGCAGGGGTGACGGTCAATCGGCTGTGCGGTTCAGGGCTTGATGCGGTCAATTATGCGGCGCGGGCGATTTTGGCCAATGAGGCCGATATCATGATCGCCGGCGGCGTGGAAAGCATGACGCGCGCCCCGTTTGTCATGGCCAAACCGTCAAGCGATTTTCCGCGCGGCAACATCGAGATGTATGACACAACGATCGGTTGGCGCTTTATCAATCCGAAAATGCACGAAATGTATGGCACCGACAGCATGCCGCAAACGGCGGAAAATGTGGCGAAGCGATTCGGCATTACGCGCGAGGCGCAAGATGAGTTTGCTTACGAAAGCCAAATGAAAGCGAAACAAGCGATCGAAACGAATCGGTTTGCCGATGAACTCGTGCCGGTCGTTTATCACGATCGAAAAGGCAACCGCGTTGTCGTCGATAAAGACGAGCATCCGCGTCCGGATACGACGCTTGAGAAACTGGCGAAGCTGCCCCCATTGTTTGAAAACGGCACGGTGACGGCCGGCAACTCTTCCGGCGTCAACGACGGGGCGGCGGCGCTGCTAGTCATGAGCGCAGAGAAGGCGAAGGAACTCGGCCTCAAGCCGCTGGCGGTTTATGTCACTTCGGCTGTCGCCGGCGTCGAACCGGCGGTGATGGGGATAGGCCCGATTTTTGCGACACGCAAAGCGTTGCGCCGCGCAGGGTTGTCGCTTGACGACATCGGACTTGTCGAGCTGAACGAGGCGTTTGCCTCGCAAGCGCTGGAATGCATCCGGCAGCTTGAGCTCGATCGGGCGAAAGTGAACGTCAACGGGGGAGCGATTGCCCTTGGCCATCCGCTTGGCGCGAGCGGCGCCCGCATTTTGACGACATTGATTTACGAAATGCGAAAACGCGGCGTCACCTATGGCTTGGCAACGATGTGCATCGGCGTCGGCCAAGGAATCGCGACGATTGTGAAAAACGCGGACGAACGGTGAGAGCGCCTTGTCTTCGTTCGGCGGAAAGGATGGTTATGTTCAGACGACGGCCCGTCATACAGCCGGTCTGGTTGAATGACGTCTGCCTAAGTTGATGAAGCTGCCGAAGCTGCGGCCGCATGTTTGCATGCCGTTGAGAGCCGCCTGCTTTTTTAGCGGTGCGGCTCTTTTTTATTCCTTTTGTTTTTTCGTCCGTCTTGCCAGCGTGATAAAAGTTTGTTACGATTATATTTCGAAAACAAGATAAAGGGAGCCCATTCACAATGAACACACGCTCAATGATCTTTACGATTTACGGCGACTACATCCGCCATTACGGCGGTGAAATTTGGATCGGGAGCCTAATCCGCCTCCTCCGCGAGTTCGGCCATAACGACCAGGCGGTGCGGGCGGCGGTGTCGCGCATGAGCAAACAAGGCTGGATTCGCGCGGAAAAACGCGGCAATAAAAGCTACTATTCGCTCACGGAACGCGGCGTCAAGCGGATGGAAGAAGCGGCGCGGCGCATTTACAAAACGCGCCCCGAGCATTGGGACGGGAAATGGCGCATTCTCATCTATACGATTCCTGAGGATAAGCGGCATTTGCGCGATGAACTGCGAAAGGAGCTTGTTTGGAGCGGGTTCGGCACGATTTCCAACAGCTGCTGGATTTCACCGAATAATTTGGAGCAACAAGTGTACGACTTGATCGACAAGTATGACATCCGCCCGTATGTCGACTTCTTTCTTGCCGAATACGATGGACCGCATACGAATAAGCAGCTTGTGGAAAAGTGCTGGAACTTAGAAGAGATCAACCAAAAATACGAGCAGTTTATTGCGGTCTACAGTCAAAAATATGTGATTGACAAACATAAAATCGAGCGCGGCGAAATGTCGGACGCGGAATGTTTTGTCGAGCGGACGAAGCTCGTCCATGAATACCGAAAATTTTTGTTCATCGACCCCGGCTTGCCGGAAGAGCTGTTGCCGAATGAGTGGATGGGAAGCCATGCGGCCGCCTTGTTCAACGACTATTATCAACAACTCGCGGCACCGGCCAGCCGTTTCTTTGAAGCGGTGTTTCAAGAAGGGGCAGAGCTTGACAAAAAAGAAGAGGAAGAGATATCGGTGGAATGAACCGGGATGCACGGCGCAACAACAGCTGTGCATCCTGTTTGACGTTCATGGAACGTTCGGTACGGCAACGTGGAAGAAGCATGTTGTCGTCCAAACGATCATCATTGGTGTGGACGCCCACCAATCGTTGTCGATTTTTCATCGCTGTGGGGCGCGGTGTTGACTTACGGCAGTCTTCACTGGTGAAAATAGGCTTCAAAGGAAATTCATACGGTTAAATTGGTGTTCGTTTTTTCTTCGTTATATAAATCAACCATTCGCATCTTCTAAAAAATATGGTATCGTTTATATATAACGTATTTTTCACGGGGTGTGAATATAATGAATGATGTTTGTCGTTTGCTTGATCTTCGTTATCCGATCATTCAAGGGGGGATGGGCAACATCAGCAACGCCGAGCTGGCGAGCGCCGTATCGGAAGCGGGGGGGCTTGGAACGATCGGAGCCGGAACGATGACGCCCGATGAGGTGGAGGCGCTGATTATTGAAACGAAGCGGCGCACCAACCGTCCGTTTGCTGTGAACATCCCGCTGCAGGTGACGCCGCACGCCGCGGAGATCGCCGAGCTTGTCATCAAACATCAAGTACCGGTCGTTTCGCTTTCAGCTGGCAATCCGGCGCCGTGGATTCCACGTTTTGCGGAACATGGCATCAAGGTGATCGTCGTCGTCGCCTCGGTCAGCCAAGCGAAAAAAGCGGAAGCGGCTGGAGCGGATCTCGTCGTCGCTGAGGGGTATGAGGCGGCGGGAATCAACTCGCCGCTCGAGCTGACGACGATGACGCTCATTCCGCAAGTCGTCAGCGCCGTCCGCATTCCTGTCATCGCTGCCGGCGGCATCGGCGATGGGCGCGGGCTGCTTGCCGCGCTGGCTCTCGGCGCCCAAGGGGTGCAGCTCGGCACCAGGCTTGTGGCCACGAAGGAAGCGCCGTTTCATGAAGCGTATAAACAGCGGCTTGTCGAGGCAAAGGAAAATGAAACGGTCATTGTCGGCCGTTCGGTCGGGCGCATCCGCCGCGTCATGCGCACGCCGTATGTCGAGAAGCTGCTGGAGTATGAACAGCAAGGCATGCCGCTCGAGCAGTTTCAAGAATATACATCGGAGGATCGTCATCGCCGCGGCGCCCTCCTCGGCGATTTCCATGAAGGATTTATCAACGCGGGGCAAATCGCTGGCCTCATCGATGGCGTGCCAACGGTGGCCGAGCTGTTTGAACAAATGATGACAGAAGCCAAAACGCAGTGGCAATCATTATCCACACTATTTCGCTGATCGAACGAAGACGCCTGTCAAACGGCGTCTTTTTTTGGCGATGAAAAATTGGTTGATAGAGGATTGACACTAACAATGAACATCGTTACTATAAAAATAGTATTACGTTATTTTAACGTGATAATATTTTTTGTTATATTAACTTGAAAACGCTTTCAAGCGGTGAAGCAAAGGAGAGGGGAAGCGATGAATGTCATGCTATCGCCAAACATGTCACAAAGATTGGATTTGTTTTTCCAAATGCGTGAACATGAACAGGTGGTGTTTTGTCTCGATGAAGCGACCGGCCTAAGGGCGATCATCGCCATTCATAGCACGGCTCTTGGGCCGGCGCTCGGCGGCTGTCGGATGCATCCGTATGCCACGACGGAAGAGGCGCTCGCCGATGCGCTTCGGCTGTCGAAAGGGATGACGTATAAATGCTTGGCTGCCGATGTCGATTTTGGCGGCGGCAAGGCGGTGATCATCGGCGATCCGCGCAAAGACAAATCGCCGGAATTGTTTCGCGCTTTCGGCCAGTTCGTGGAGTCATTAGGCGGCCGGTTTTACACGGGCACGGATATGGGGACGACGCCGGACGATTTTGTGCACGCGCTGAAAGAGACGAATTGCATCGTCGGCGTTCCGGAAGCGTATGGCGGAAGCGGCGACTCATCCGTGCCGACCGCCGAGGGCGTTGTTTACGGCATTCAGGCGACGAACGATGTTGTGTTTGGCAGCAAGCATTTGCATGGCAAAACGTATGCGGTGCAAGGGCTCGGAAAAGTCGGAAAAAAAGTGGCGCTTCGTTTGCTTGAAGAAGGGGCGGATCTGTATGTGTGCGATTTGAACGAAGCGGCAGTCAAAGAGGTCGTGGCGTACGGCAAGCAAATCGGGGCGTCCGTCAAGCCGGTGAACGGAACGGATATTTATCGCGTCGAAGCCGATGTGTTCGTCCCGTGCGCATTTGGCGGCGTCATCAACGATGAAACGATCGCCGAGCTGCGAGTGAAAGCGGTCGTCGGTTCGGCGAACAATCAGCTGGCTGACAAACGCCACGCCCGTATGTTGAAAGAAAAGGGCATCATGTATGCCCCCGATTATATCGTCAACGCCGGCGGCCTCATTCAAGTGGCCGATGAACTGTACGGAGCGAACAAAGAGCGGGTGTTGGCGAAAACGAAAGCGATTTATGATACGCTGCTCGCCATTTATGCGCGGGCTGAATCGGAAGGAATAACGACGATCGAGGCAGCCGATCAATTTTGCGAAGAGCGGCTCGAGAAACGCAAACGCCGCAATCATTTTTTCACGCACCAAAAGCGGCCGAAGTGGGATATTCGACGTTAATGCCGAGTCTATCCATATAAAAAAATGTCTGAAAATACGTAATATAATACCTTATTTTTTAATTCAGAGAAAAATCCTTTTGGAAAGCAGCGATCAAAGAGGCGAGGAGGAATCATTCATGAAACAAGCGATCAAACGATTCGCGATACCGGTCGTTTTCGGAGTTTTGGCACTCTCAGGCTGTGGGGGAGAAGAGAAGGCCGCGACGAACGGTGCGAAAGAAGATGGAAAGCAGAAAACGTTTACGATTGGCGTCACCCAAATCATTCAACATCCATCGTTAGATGCTGCCTTCAATGGATTTAAAAAGGCGCTCGAAGACGGGGGATTTAAAGAGGGGAAAAATGTTCGGTACAATATCCAAAATGCCCAAGGCGACATGAATAACAGCCAAACGATCGCCAATAACTTTGTATCGGATGGGGTTGACCTTATTTTTGCCAACTCGACTCCGAGCGCGCAAAGTGCGCTCAATGCGACGAAAGACATTCCCATTGTGTTTACATCCGTGACGGATCCGGTCGGCGCCGGTTTAGTTCCATCGATGGACAAGGCAGGGGAAAACATCACGGGAACAACGGACAGCCATCCCGATGCGATTCGCAAAACGATTCAATTCATCGATGAGCAAACGGATGCGAAAACCGTTGGGCTTATTTATAACGCGGGCGAACAAAACTCGTTGGCGCAAATTGAAAAAGTGAAGGAAGCGGCGAAACATACGGATTTGAAGTTGGTGGAAGCCTCCGTTTCGACCACAGCCGAGGTGAAACAGGCGGCAGAGTCGTTAGTTGGCAAGGCAGATGTGTTTTACATCGTGACGGACAACACCGTTGTATCTGCCATTGAATCGGTTGTCAGCGTTGCCAACGAGAAAAAAATCCCTGTTTTTACGGGAGAGCTCGATTCATTAAAACGAGGCTGTTTTGCGGCGTATGGGTTTGATTACTACGATATCGGCTATCAAGCGGGGCAAATGGCAGTCGCCATTTTAAAAGGAGAAGCCAAACCATCAGAGATCAAACCAGAATATCCGAAAAAATTAAAATTGGTGATCAATAAACAAGCAGCGGAAAAACAAGGAATCAAACTGAAGCCTGAATGGGATCAAATGGCGGAATACATCGAATGAAAGGATGAGTGCTGTTGCTGGCGTCCATCACGGGAGCAGTGGAATCGGGACTGATTTACGCCATTATGGCGCTGGGAGTGTATTTGTCGTTTCGTGTGTTGGATTTCCCTGATTTAACCGTGGACGGCAGCTTTGTGACAGGAGCTGCTGTGGCGGCGACGTTGATTGTCAACGGGATCAATCCGTTTGTGGCGACGTGTCTGGCGCTTTTCGTTGGATTCGCTGCCGGGTGTATGACCGGGCTTCTTCATACAGCAGGGAAGGTCAATCCGCTTTTGTCGGGCATTTTAATGATGATTGCGCTTTATTCGATCAATCTTCGCATCATGGGGCGTTCGAACGTGCCGCTTTTGAATGAGAAGACGGTTTTTACAACCATTCAAGAATGGGGGACGAAAATCGGACTTGACTCGGCCGCGGCGAAAACATGGGGAATTCTCCTGTCGATGACGTTGCTTGCTCTTTTGTTTAAATGGTTCACAGACTGGTTTTTACAGACGGAAATTGGGCTTGCGATTCGGGCGACGGGCGATAATCCGCGCATGATTCGCAGCCTGTCGGCGAACACCAATTTGCTCATTGTCTTAGGGTTGGGCCTTTCCAATGCCATGGTCGCGTTCTCGGGGGCGCTTGTTGCCCAGTACGGCGCGTTTGCCGATGTCGGGATGGGAATTGGCATGATCATTATCGGTCTGGCTTCTGTCATTATCGGCGAAGCGGTATTTGGAACGAAAACGATCGCGCGAGCCACGCTTGCCGTGATCGGTGGAGCGATCATTTACCGCATTGTTGTGAGTCTCGCTTTGCGCGTCCAATTTCTCGAAACAGGGGATGTGAAGCTCATTACGGCATGCATTGTCATTTTGGCGCTCGTTGTTCCGCAAATGGTTCGTCAACAAAAAGAGAAAAAACGCAAAGAAGAAAAAAGATGGAATCGAGCGCAGGTGATGGACGTTGCCGCAACGGGAAAGGGTGAGGCGGATGTTGCAGTTAAAAGGGATTTATAAAGTGTTTCATGAGGGAACGCCTGACGAAAAGATCGCGCTCCAAAACATTCATTTAACACTTCGAAAAGGAGATTTTGTCACTGTGATCGGCAGCAACGGAGCAGGAAAATCAACCTTGATGAATTTGATTTCAGGAGTGTTGTTTCCTGATGAAGGGACGATTTGGATTGACGGTCAAGATGTCACCATGATGCCGGAATACGTCCGCTCCCGCTATATCGGAAGGGTGTTTCAAGATCCGATGGCCGGAACGGCGCCAAACATGACGATTGAGGAGAATTTGGCGATGGCGTATACACGCAATCAAAAGCGCACGCTCCGCCGCGGAGTGACGAAAAAACGGCGCGATGATTTTCGCGAGTTGCTCTCCACCCTTCATCTCGGTTTAGAAAACCGTCTTCAGGCGAAAGTCGGCTTGCTCTCGGGCGGAGAGCGGCAGGCGTTGTCTTTGCTTATGGCGACCTTCACCGAACCTGCCATTTTGCTGCTCGATGAACATACAGCGGCTCTCGATCCAGCCAGAGCGGAGTTGATCACCAACTTAACAAAAGAGATTGTGGAGCGATATCGATTGACGACCTTGATGGTCACCCATAATATGCAGCAAGCCATCGAGTTAGGAAACCGCCTCATCATGATGGATAAAGGGCAGATTATTTTGGAAGTGGATGAAGCGGAAAAGAAGCGCTTGACGGTGGAGAAGCTGTTGGCGGAATTTCGGCGTATTCGTGGGGAACAGCTCGCAAGCGACCGCGCGGTATTGAGTTGATATTGTCAGGATGAGGAGGAATGGTATGGAACTCAACTTCCCGATCGTGCAAGTATTGAATGAAGACGGAACGGTCGTGCAGCCTGAGTATCGTGAACGAATCACAAAACCGTTGACGATGACGATGTACCGTCATCTTATTCGAACGCGGACGTTTGACCGAAAATGTGTCAGTCTCCAACGACAAGGCCGCATCGGGACGTATGTGCCGTACGAAGGGCAAGAGGCGTGTCAAGTCGGAAGCGCGCTTGCACTCAACGATGGTGATTGGATGTTTCCGACCTATCGCGATCATGGGGCGATGATGACATTCGGCCGTTCCTTAACGCAAACGCTTTTATACTGGAAAGGGCGGACGGAAGGGTGTGTTCCACCTGAGGGAAAAAAAATCGTTCCGCCGAGCGTTCCGATTGCCACGCAACTCCCTCATGCAGCGGGGGCGGCGTGCGCCGAAAAATGGAAGGGGACGAAAAATGCGGTGATTGTGTACTTCGGTGATGGGGCGACATCAGAAGGAGATTTCCATGAGGGATTGAATTTCGCGAGCGTTTTCAACGCGCCTGTCGTCTTTTTCAACCAAAACAACCAATATGCGATTTCTGTTCCGATCACCCGGCAGATGAAGACGAAAACGATTGCCCAAAAGGCGCTGGCGTATGACATTCCCGGCATCCGCATCGATGGGAATGACGTGTTTGCCGTGTATTTCAAAACAACTGAGGCGCTCGAGCGGGCGAGAAACGGAGGGGGGCCGACGTTAATCGAAGCGGTGACATGGCGTTATGGCGCCCATACGACGTCCGATGACCCGTCCAGATACCGCGACCAGGAGGAAAGCCAAAAACGGCGCGAAACAACCGATCCGATTAAGCGGGTCGAGCGGTTGATGCAGCGGGAAGGCTGGTGGGATGAAAAGTGGGCGAATCAAGTGCAAGAGGAAGTGAACGCCGAAATCGAGCAGGCGGTGGCCGAAATGGAACGTTATCCAAAGGCGGATGCGTCGGACATGTTTGACTTTGTGTTCGCCCAACCGACATGGACGATTGCGGAGCAGAAAGAAGCGTATCTTCAGTGGAAGCGGGGGATGGAAAGATGATCACCGAGGTGGGGACGAAATCGCTGACCCTTGTGCAAGCGGTCAATGACGCGCTTCGCATCATGTTAAAAGAGCGTGAAGATGTCATCGTGCTCGGAGAAGACGTCGGGAAAAACGGCGGGGTGTTTCGCGCCACGGACGGATTGCTGGAGGAATTTGGCGAACAGAGGGTGATTGACACTCCGTTAAGCGAAGCTGGATTTACGGGTGCAGCGATTGGAATGGCGCTTGGTGGATTTCGTCCTGTCGTCGAAATTCAATTTTTAGGTTTTATCTATCCAGCCTATGAACAAATCATGACCCATGCGGCACGCATGCGTTCGCGGACGAGAGGGCATTTTACCGTGCCCTTGGTCATTCGCGCCCCGTACGGCGCGGGCGTGCGGGCCCCGGAAATTCATTCGGACAGCACGGAAGCGCTGTTTACCCATATGCCAGGCATCAAAGTCGTCTGCCCCGCGTCGCCGTATGACGCCAAAGGGTTGCTCATCGCCGCGATTGAAGACCCGGACCCTGTCCTCTTTTTGGAACCGATGCGCAGCTATCGGGCGTTTCGTGAGGACGTTCCGGAAGGAAAATATGCGATTGAAATTGGCAAAGGAAAAAAACTTCGCGAAGGGGACGACGTGACCGTCATCGCCTGGGGCGCTATGGTGCCGGTCGCCATGAAGGCGGCGGAAGAGGCGGCGAAAAAAGGGATTGATGCCGATGTCATCGACTTGCGCACCCTTTACCCGCTCGATAAAGATATGATTGCCGAGTCGGTGCAAAAGACAGGGAGAACCGTGATCGTTCAGGAAGCGCATGCGACGGGTGGATTGGCCAATGATATTCTCGCTGTCATCAACGATACTTCGTTTTTCTATCAAAAAGCGCCGGTCGAACGGGTGACGGGATTTGACGTTCCTGTGCCGTTTTTCGCTTATGAAGACGATTATTTGCCAACGCCAGCGCGCGTTTTGCATGCCATCGAAAAAGTGATGAATTTCTAGCGGCGCGAGAGGAAGACATGAAATTCCCTTTTTGTCCGCACCCAAGCAGCAACGAATGTTTGTTAGAAGCGGTAGAAGCATTGAGATCAGGAATCATTCATCTTTTGCCAATGAAACAGAAAGCAAGTTCGGAAAACACCGCCTCGCCGCATTGAAACGGTTTTTCGAGTGTGGAAGATGATTGTGCAAAACACGGATGAATCATAAACGAAGAGCCATGCCCTCTGGCTGGCTCTTTTTCTTTTAAAAGCTGTACGAACAGATGGCCGCGAATATCGTTTTTTCGTGCAACCATCTGTTCTCTGATGATTTTGTTTTGATCATCTCGCGCCGAGAAGCCCCCCACTTGAAGTGGGCGGGGATGGCTTGGTTAACAGCTTGCTGTGAGGCGGGTGTTCTCAAGAATCTCCCACCTTTAAGCGTTTAGCGTAGGTGGGAGAGCGTTCAAGGCGTTATTACCGATGATTGGCCAGCTGTTCGCGATACTCTTTTCCTTTTTGCACGTATGTATCAATCGACAGCTGGATGAGCTCAAGGTCTTTGTCCGTCAGTTCACGCACCACTTTTCCAGGCGAGCCAATGACGAGTGAGCGGGGCGGAATCTTTTTGCCGGACGGAATCAACGTGTTGGCGCCGATGATGCATTCTTCACCGATTTCGGCCTCATCCAAAATCGTCGACCCCATGCCGATGATCGAGCGCCGGCGGATCGTGCAGCCGTGAAGGATCACATTATGCCCGACCGTCACTTCATCTTCAACAATGAGCGGCGACCCTTCGTACAAATGGCAGGTCGTATTGTCTTGAATGCTCGTTCGAGCGCCGATCGTAATCGGTCCTTCATCGCCGCGCAGCACGGCATTGAACCAAATGGTCGATTCCGGACCGACGGTGACGTCTCCGATCAAATAGGCTCCCGGGGCAATGAATGCGGTTTCATGAACATTCGGACGTTTTCCGTTATACGGGTATAGCATCCCCACATCCCCCTTCATTTTATGTGTCATGATCAGTATAACACATTTTGCACGGGGGAGAAAATGGACGGAATGAACAATGTCTTTTCCCATCATCAATAAGCATAGATTCATGCACAATGCCTCGCGGAGCGAAAGCGGCAATGAGGCGGGCATCAGCCTTTGAGGGCAAGGCGAAGATCTGAAATTGCCGCTTCATGTTCAAGCGACCGGCGGCATAACATATCGATGATCCGCTCTTGGCGCAGCAATAGTTGCATTTGTTGCTCTTGATTCTGTTCAAGCCGTTTCACGATCACATCGATTTCCCGAATGGCTTGATGAACAGCGGCAAATCCCTTTGCCATGTCGGCTTTGATTTCATTCAACTCCGCTTTTGTCGCCATATTCGCTTTCATGTCCTCAAGTTCCTGCTTGGTAGCCATATTGGCTTTGATGTCTTCAAGCTCCTGTTTGGTGGCCATATTGGCCTTCATCTCTGCCATTTCCTGCTGCATGATTTCGAGCTTGTCCAAAATAAGATGCCACGGCTCGCTCATGGGCAACATCCTTTCCTAATCGTCAATAAGATAAGGGAATTGCGGTGGACACAAAGATGCAGATGAGATGGAAAAGAGGAAATGGTGTTGTGGGGAAACGACGATTCCCTGCCATTGATTATACATGATCAACGAAAAGCGGAAAAGGGTTTTTCCTATAACGAAGAAAACGGAAAGGGAGAAATGTTTTTCAGAATTTTTATTTAAATAATATTATTTTTCTTAATATTATTGTTTTATTTACCATGATATAAATCATACAAAATTTTTTTGACAATATAAACATAATGAATTATTATATTAAAAGAATTTAAAGGAGGTAGGTAGTGGTTATGTCATCGATCGACAAGCAACAAATCGCTGCCAGCGTTCCCCAGCGCGGCTTTTTCGGCCATCCGAAAGGGCTGTTTACGCTCTTTTTCACCGAGTTTTGGGAGCGCTTTTCGTACTATGGCATGCGCGCCATTTTAGTGTACTACATGTATTACGAAGTATCGAAAGGCGGGCTCGGGCTTGATGAACATCTGGCGCTCGCGATTATGTCGATTTATGGGGCGCTTGTGTACATGTCCGGAATCATTGGCGGCTGGCTTGCCGACCGGGTGTTTGGCACGTCGCGCGCGGTCTTTTACGGCGGCCTTCTCATTATGGCTGGTCATATCGCCCTGGCGATTCCGGGCGGGGTGACGGCGCTGTTTGTGTCGATGGCGCTCATCGTCTTGGGAACCGGGTTGTTGAAACCGAACGTTTCGAGCATTGTCGGCGATATGTACAAGCCTGGCGATGACCGCCGCGACGCCGGATTTAGCATTTTTTACATGGGGATTAACCTTGGCGCCTTTTTGGCTCCGCTTGTTGTTGGAACGGCCGGGATGAAGTACAACTTCCACCTTGGCTTCGGCCTTGCAGCTGTCGGGATGTTTCTCGGGCTTGTCGTATTTGTGGCGACAAGAAAGAAAAACCTCGGGTTGGCGGGGACGTACGTGCCCAACCCGCTGACGCCGGCAGAAAAGAAAAAAGCGGCTTCGATCATGGCCGTGGGGGCGGTCGTGATTGCCGTGCTGCTAGCAATCTTGATTCCGAACGGTTGGTTCACTGTGGAAACGTTTATTTCCCTTGTCGGCATCTTAGGAATCATCATCCCGATCATCTATTTTGTCGTCATGTACCGCAGCCCGAAAACGACGGCGGAGGAGCGGTCGCGCGTGATCGCTTACATTCCGTTGTTCGTCGCTTCAGCGATGTTTTGGGCGATTCAAGAACAAGGATCGACAATTTTGGCGAACTATGCGGACAAGCGGACGCAGTTGGATGTAGCAGGCATCCACTTGTCGCCTGCATGGTTCCAGTCGCTGAACCCGTTATTTATTATCATTTTGGCTCCGGTGTTCGCATGGATGTGGGTGAAGCTCGGTAAACGGCAGCCGACGATCCCGCAAAAATTCGCGCTCGGCTTGTTGTTTGCCGGCCTGTCGTTCATCGTCATTCTCGTGCCGGGCCATTTAAGCGGCGGAGGGCTCGTCCATCCGATCTGGCTTGTGTTAAGCTATTTCATCGTCGTGCTTGGTGAACTTTGCCTGTCGCCGGTCGGCCTGTCGGCGACGACGAAACTTGCGCCTGCGGCCTTCTCAGCGCAAACGATGAGCCTTTGGTTTTTATCGAACGCCGCCGCGCAAGCGATCAACGCCCAGCTCGTCCGCTTCTATACGCCGGAAAACGAAACGGCCTATTTCGGCACGATCGGCGGTGCGGCGCTTGTGCTAGGCTTGATCTTATTGGCCATTGCACCAAGAATCGGGAGATTGATGAAAGGGATTCGTTAAAGAATCTGATCCTCCTAGCCTTTATTGGCTGGGAGGATTTTTTTGATTTTTTACACCTACATTTTGTGTAGAGGCGGGAGACTTCTTGACAAGTGATGTTAAAAAATCCGCTGTTGCAGTAGTTATCATGACCATACCTTTTTCTCCTGCAAAACATTACATAGTTAGTGTAGAAAGGAGGAGAAACGATGGATTTTAAACATCAAGCCCGTCAGCTAGTTGGGCAGCGTGTGACTGTTGTGACGGTGCATGGAAAATTCCACGGAACATTATTGGGAGTTGGCGATGATTTTATTGTTATGCAGGTGAATATTGGAGGAAGACTACGGCGTATTCTGATCCGTTTGGCATTAATTATCGCGCTGCTTCGGTTAATAGGAACAGGAAGCGGATATGAACCTCATCGTTCGTCTGACGACGATGAATGGGAACGATATTTAATGGATGAGGATTGAACTATTCTTTACGATCGGGATATGATCGTGCAAAGATAAGTCGAAGAAAAACTGGGGGCAATGACAACTGCCTTACGGTCACTCCTTCTTAGGAAGCGTCCACGCACGGTTAGTGCAGGAGTTCGGACAAGGAAGGGGCAGATAGTTTAGATGGTGTCACACAAATCGATCGTGTGGCTTTTTTATTGAATCAGTCCAATTTTTGCGCAATTGGGGTGTTGGAATTTGGGCTTATCTTTTCAAGAAAATCAACTATAATGAACAGTAAGGAGAATCCGGATTCTCTAATCAAAAGTCCAAGGATTTGCACAACTAAATAAAAGGGAGCGCTCCATCATGATGCTCAATGCCCGTTGTATCCAACTTATGAAGTTGTTGCTTCGCTCTTCTCTTTATCTTACCGCTGACAAATTGGCGCAATCATTGAATGTATCCAAGCGAACGATTTATTACGATATACAAAAAACGAATGAATGGTTGCATCATGAAGGGCTGAAGCCGATTCAATATGCGCGCGGGCTCGGATTTCGCTTGGATGATGAAGTGAAACAAGAAATAACAACAAAGTGGAACACATTACAACCTGCCCGACATTACACATATCAGTCATGGGAGCGAAAAGCTTGGATTGGTTTATGGATTTTGACTCGCGTTCATCCACTGTATTTGTCTGATTTTTTAGAGAAATTACATGTAAGCAGGAGCACGTTGTTAAATGACATAAAGGAACTGAAAGAAGATTGGCAGTCATTTCAGTTGCAATTGTCATTCCATCGCAAAAAAGGGTATTTCTTATCAGGAAAAGAAATCCAAAAGAGGAAATTGATGATTCGTTATGTTCATCAACTATTAGCGACGATGGATGACCAGCATTTCGCTGCAGAGTTGTCAGCTGAGTGTCAATGGCCAATCTTTGATTGGATTCGCCAATTCGAGTCTGCTTTTTCTATTCGCTATGCGGGTGAGGTTATTCAAACTTTACCTATTTATCTCGCATTGTTCCAAAGACGGTGGGCTAGAGGCAAATTTGTGCAAATGGATGAGCAAGAAAAAGAAGTGCTAAGGTCAATGCGGGAATACCAGATTGCTGATCATCTCGTTAGACGAATTGAAAACGTTTCCCAAATATCTATTCCCGATGACGAGGTTTGTTATTTGACGACCCATTTACTCAGTTTTCGAGTTGCAGATGACAAGCAAATTGATCATAACGATGACATCACTACTTTGAAACGAATCATTCGACATATGGTGGATGATTTTCAAACTTATGCATGTGTACAATTCAAGCGTCGCGAAGAGTTGGAAAAAAATTTATTGGTTCATATGAAGCCTGCCTATTATCGACTGAAATATGGTTTTCATCTACAAAACGACCTGACCGAATCGATCAAAGCGAACTATCAAGATTTATTTACCTTAACGAAAAAAGTCGTCCATCATTTAGAAAGTGTAGTTGGCCAGCCGGTCAGCGACGATGAAATTGCTTATATCGCCATGCATTTTGGCGGATGGTTGGACAGAGAGGGGGTGTCGGTTCCAGTACGGAAAAAGGTGTTGATCGTCTGCGAGAGCGGGATTGGAACATCGCGAATGTTGCAAAAACAATTGGGGGAACTGTTATCAACGGTCGATGTCATTGGCGTCGTTTCAGCAAGGGAATATGATTATATTTCTCTTGAGGGGCATGTAGATTTTGTGGTGACGACAACGCCATTGCAACCGAAGGATGTGCCTGTTTATACGGTTCGCCCCATTTTAACAACGGAGGATAAAATGTTGCTTTTACGGGAGATCGAGGGATGGACGGAAACCACATCCCTTGGTCTCGAAGCGGTGTTGGACATCATCAAAAAACACGCAACGGTCATCGATGAAAAGACATTATATCAAGAACTAAATGCTTACTTTAGCCACAGCAAAAGAAAGGAGATTTGGCAAAAACCGATGCTAAAAGATTTGCTTACGAAGCGACATATTCAGATTATTGAAGAGGCAGGTGATTGGAAAGAGGCGATTGTGTTAGCAGCAAGACCATTATTAGAAGAAGGCTATATTACAAGTGAGTATATTGAAGCCATGATTCAAAACGTTCTCACACTCGGGCCTTATATTGTGATTACACCAGGAGTGGCCTTGCCTCATGCCCGGCCGGAGCAAGGCGCAAAAAAACTTGGTATGAGCTTTCTTCGAATCAAAAAAGGTTGTCTGTTTTCTGACAGGGAAGAAGATCGAGTGTATGTCTTGATTGTGTTAGCTGCCATTGATCATGAGACTCATTTAAAAGCGTTATCCCAGCTGACAACATTGTTGTCCAATCAAGAACATATTCAAATGTTGTTTAAAGCTGAATCTGTAGAAGAAGTATTGGCATTAGTGGAAATGTACTCTTAATAAAAAACAAATGGGAGGCGGGAAGGATGAAGAAAATTCTAGTTGTTTGTGGAAACGGGCTAGGCAGCAGTTTTATCATCGAAATGAATGTGAAAAAGGTGTTAAACGAACTAGGAATCGAAGCTGAAGTATCCCATACAGATTTAACAACCGGCCAAACAGAAAAGGCGGATTTATATCTTGGAGCGAGAGATTTAGTGGAAGTACTTGATGACGGTACACGCAATGTAGCTAAGTTGACGAATATTCTTGACCTTGATGAATTAAAGCGAGTGTTAAGAGAGAGATTGTGACAACAATAAAAAAGCAGGCGATACGCCTGCAACAAAGAGAAACCTATGTAGAAAAGCATACAAAAAATAAAAATAGAAAACAAGAAAAAAGTCCATACAATAGCTCACTTATGGGTGAAAAGGGGGAATAT
Source organism: Geobacillus thermoleovorans (assembly GCF_001610955.1). Taxonomy (GTDB): domain Bacteria; phylum Bacillota; class Bacilli; order Bacillales; family Anoxybacillaceae; genus Geobacillus; species Geobacillus thermoleovorans. The sequence goes on along the minus strand of NZ_CP014335.1, from coordinate 1,891,178 downwards.
TCGGTGTTTGATTTCCTTATGAAAGATGTGCTTGGTTCACCGGCCATTCTAGTGGGATTGTTTGCCTTAATCGGTTTGTTGCTGCAAAGAAAAAGTTTTCCAGAGATCGTTTCAGGCACATTAAAGACTGTCATGGGATTTATCATTCTTGGCGGCGGGGCCAATATTTTAATCGGTTCGTTGAATATCTTTGGGAAAATGTTCGAAAAAGCTTTTCATATTAAGGGAGTTATTCCAAATAATGAGGCGATTGTTGCCATTGCCCAACAAACATTTGGAAAAGAAACAGCGCTGATCATGTTATTTGGAATGGTAGTGAACATCTTGATCGCACGATTGACCCCTTTTAAATACATTTTCTTGACAGGGCATCATACGTTGTTTATGGCGTGTCTAATTTCTGCTGTTTTTGCGACGGGTGGAGTAACAGGTGTTCCGCTTGTCGTCATCGGTTCTATTATTTTGGGAAGTTTGATGGTGTTGATGCCCGCCATTTTGCAGCCGTATATGCGTCAAGTGACTGGAACGGATCAGATTGCGTTAGGGCATTTCGGTTCGCTCGGCTATTTTACATCGGCATGGATCGGGAAGTGGTTTGGAAACAAGACCCAATCTACTGAAGATATTAAAGTGCCAAAGTCATTGGGTTTTCTTCGTGATACATCGGTGGCCATGTCGTTGACAATGGTGCTGTTATTTTTTATTGTTGCTCCGTTTGCTGGAAAATCGTTTATCGAGAAGGAATTAAGCGGCGGTGTCAATTTTCTCGTCTTCTCTCTTATGCAAGGGATCACGTTTGCTGCAGGAGTATATGTCGTACTAGCAGGGGTGCGGATGCTTATTGCTGAAATTGTTCCAGCATTTAAAGGGATTGCGGATAAAGTCGTACAAGATGCGAAACCAGCGCTTGATTGCCCAGCTGTCTTTCCATACGCCCCGAATGCTGTTATTGTTGGATTCTTGTCGAGTTTTGCGGCTGGAATTCTTTCGATGTTTATTTTGCCGCTCGTTGGGTTAAAGGTCATCGTTCCAGGTTTAATTCCGCACTTTTTCACGGGAGCCGCTGCCGGTGTATTTGGCAACGCTACAGGGGGCAGACGGGGGGCAGTGCTGGGGGCGTTTGCTAATGGCATTTTGATTTCCTTTTTGCCGGCACTTTTGCTTCCAGTACTTGGATCGCTTGGGTTTGAAGGGACGACGTTTGGGGATTCGGATTTTGGGATTGTGGGGATTTTGTTAGGGTATTTGATAAAGTGGTTTTCATAAGTTAAAAACGGATATGCTGGGTACTTGCTCATTACAAAGGATTGTACTGACCCTATTGGAGTGGAGATCGCACGGCGAACTTTTGAGATGGCGGGGCGTTGAGAGCAGTTTGCCCGGCGCAAGCATGGCTTGCGCCGGCACTGTACGAAGGATTTTCATATCTTTGGATCGCTTCAACCCTGCAAGTGTGAGGTTATTGTGGTTATTGTAAAGAAAAGCATGTTTTCTCTACTGCAGCCTTATGGTGGGGTAGCGGGGTTTTTTCGAAAAACGATGGACGACGAAACGGGAGAAACAGACAATGCATTCGGAAACGGTCAGGATGGGGGATCTTATTACAGAAAAAGCCGTCTGAAAGCCCACGGTTTCAATCGAGGGATGAAAGACGGCATTGCTCGGTAATCCCTTAAGAGGATTGCTTAGAGCCACCATCTTTCTCTTTAGATGTTGTAGTATAATCATTAAAACTGATACGATCTATAATATGGAACAAGAATATCGAAGAACGAAAACAACTGTATCGTTGATTTACTATCATTTTGTTTTCTGTCCGCGTTATGCAAACGATGATTGCCTATAAGGCGGAAATGGCGGGCATTCGCGTTGAGTGGGTGAATCCAACCTACACGAGCCAAACGTGTAAATGTGGTTATCGAGAGAAAGCGAACCGAAACGGCATCCGCTTTCGATGCCAAAGGTGTGGATACACTCTCCACGCCGACTTGAATGGCGCCATCAACATCGCCAAAGCGATTTCGGGCTTTGCCGTCTAACCTAGCGCACTGGTCACAGGTGCGCCGCTCATGGGGGTACATCCTAACCCGATGGGACGGGGTGATGACACCCCCCTAAACTTGGGCGTTGTCCGAACCAGAAATGGATGAGGACGCAAACGATCCAAGAATCCCATGCCTTTAAGCGTGTGGAGTGTCAATCTACTTTCTTCAGCAAATACATCTCCTCCTCCACTCTCGCGATGCGGCCAAGTTGATAATCAAGCCGCTGATGAATGAGGGAGATGTCTTCTTTTGTCGCCATTTGCTCGCGAAGTCGGGAGAGCTGGTCTTTTGTTGCCATCTGCTCGCGAATGCCGGCCATTTCTCCGCGGAGGCTGGCGATTTCATGGCGCATGCCGTCTTGAATGCTGCGCTGTTCGAGTTGATTGTCGCGGATCGCTTTGATCATTTCCGTGTTTTCTTTCATCTGCTCCTTCAGCCAGCGCAGCTCTTCTTCCTGTTTGTCCATCCGTTGCTCAAGTTTGTCCACCCGTTGTTCAAGTTGACCCAATTTTTGCTTCACCGTTTGCATGTCTTGCTTCAGGACGGACATGTCATCGACAAGTCCTTGAACAAGTGTGGTTAACTGCCGCAACAGCTCTTCCATGAAGAAACCTCCTTATCGAGATGGGATTCACTCGGGGCGTTTCAACCATGAAACGTGAGGAGTCCAAGATGTGGAAATAGGAGAGGAAACGCCTACAAGCTCATTATATCATGGCTTGGCTAGGTCATCACTCCTAAATTGAGGGAAAGAAAAGGGATAAATAGGGGGTGTGTTGAATACGTCATTAGCAGAAGTTGTGGTAGTTTGAAGAAAATAGATTGATAGGAGAGGGAATATGAACGCATGGATCAAGGGAAGAAATGCGGCGCTTATGTGTATGGCGTCCGTCTTTTTATTTTCCTGCAGCAATGCGGCTGATCGCGGCGTCGAGGAAGTGCTGGCAGCGCCAAACGAACTGGCGGGGCAAACAATCGAGCATCCACCGCTGCCGAGTCCGATCGATAAGATGGTGATAGCGTCAGCCTCTGCCAAACAAGCGGCGCCGAACCCGAACGAAGTGCGCATCACCATCAGCGCGGCGGGCGATGTGACGCTCGGGCGCGATGAAAATTATGGCTATGCGTATTCGTTTGATGAAGAAGCGAAGAAGCACGGCTTGCGCTATTTTACGAAATACATTGAGCCGATCTTCAAAAAGGACGATTTTACGACCGTCAATTTGGAAACGACGCTGACGACCTCGACGCGGAAGGCAAGCAAGAAATTTCGTTTTCGCGGCCACCCGAGTTATGCGAAAATCTTAACCTATGGCGGCATTGATGCTGTGAATCTGGCCAATAATCATACATACGATTACTTGCAACGAGGATACAATGACACGATTGCCTGTTTAAAAAAGGAAAACATCGGTTATTTCGGCCGCACGCTCCGGCTGTTGAAAACGGTCAAAGGCATTCAAGTTGGAGCGCTTGGCTATGAAGGCTGGAGCAACACCAGCACGTTGCGCAAGCAAATCGCCAACGATATTCGCACGCTTCGGAAACAAGGAGCCGACATCGTTTTCGTCCATTTCCATTGGGGAGTGGAACGAAGCTATGTGCCAAACAGCACGCAAAAGGCGCTCGGCCGCTTTGCGATTGACAGCGGCGCCGATTTGGTCGTCGGCCATCATCCGCATGTCATTCAAGGGATTGAGGAGTATAAAGGGAAGTTCATCGTCTACAGCCTCGGCAATTTTATGTTCGGCGGAAACAAAAATCCGAGCGACAAAGATACGTTTGTCTTCCAGCAAGTGTTCTCTTTTCAAAACGGCAAGCGGACGGCCAAAAAAGAAATCCGCGTCATCCCGTTTCGCATTTCATCGGTGACGACAAGGAACAACTACCAGCCGATGCCGTTAGCGGGAGGGGAAGCAGCCCGAGTGAAACGGAAAATTGTCTCGCTGTCGGCGAAAATCAAAAAGCCGACTTGGACCGCGTACGAAGTGAAGTAAAAAAGGATGGCCCTTGTTTCGGCCATCCTTTCGCTTTTTGCAAGGTTAAGAGCGATCATTGATTAAGTTGGCGACGAGCACGTACCGCTGCGGAGCAGGGCCGACGTAGCGGAACGGATAGCACGTGGAAACGGTGAGTGTCGCTTTCGGCTTTGGAACGATGACCGTCCGGTCGTCGGCGTCGACGATGCGCACTTTGCGCACTTTATAGGTGAATGTGCCGGCGGACGTACGGACGATCAAGATATCGCCTTGGCCGACTTCGCCAAGACGGCGGAAGACCGTGTCACGATGGCCAGAAAGCACGCAGTTGTCCGCCTCTCCTGGCAGGACACTGCCGGCGTAATGGCCGACCCCTTTTTCCAACTCGTTTTCATCTGTACCGTGGTAAATCGCTAGGCTCATGTTGAGCTTCGGGATGATGAGTTCGCCGATTTGTTCGCCGATTTTGGGCTGTTTTGGGTAGAGTGAACTTTGGATTTGCATCGGCGCAGCGCCTGTTTGTCTCTCTATTTCAACAGACAGCGGTTTGACCGCCTCCAAGCCGTTTTTCCACTTCAAGCCGCTAACGGCGGCTACGGCGATTCCTGCTGCGATCAAGCTTGCTCCAAAAAAGCGCACGAGCCGTTTCCGGTTCATTTATTTCGCCTCGGCTCCTTGGCGGAAGCGGACAAGGAATGCGCCGACACCGATTAAGGTCAAACCAAAAAGCATATAAGCGGCATACGGGGATGCCGTCTTCGGCAGTTTCGCTCCGGCTTCGGTCCGCTTCAGCGGTTTCGGCGGCGCCGGTTTCACCACTTTTTCGATTTTCGCTGCCTGGCCGCTCTGTTGCAAGTCTTCGCCGATTTCATCGAATATGTCGGAGGCAAACATCTCTTCGGTCACGACAAAATCAGCCAGTAGCTCGCCTTCGGTGCTGTAAATTTCAACAAGCAAATCGTAGCCGTTCGCTGATTCCATTGTCAGCAGCGTCGACAGGCTGAGCGGCTTTTTCTCGCCACCTTTTGTCAAATAAAACTTCGCTTCCAGCTGAAATGTGGAAAGCAGGTCGGTCCATACATTGGCGATCTCAGCGATTTGCGTTGGCGATAGCTCCGTCACGCTCGTAAAATCGTACGCACCGATCGCCTCAAGCCGTTGGCCGATTTCTTCCATTTTCTCGGCGAATTGCGGATCTTCCATATTCAGCGATTCAAAATGGTTATAGAGCTTTTCCAACTCTGCGTCCGTCAAACCAAGCTCGTCTAAATCCGGAAGCAAGTAGTCGATGACTGTCTCCGACAGTTCCTCAACCGTCGCATAATTGTCAAGCGAATCGTCGTTTTTAGACAGCAGTTTTTCCAATTGCGTTTTCGTCATGCCAATTTCTTGTAAAAATTTGTTTAATGTTTCTTCGGTCAACGGCGTCAAATTTCGATAATAATCGACGATATCTTTCAGCTCGCCGATCGAGTGGTAATCGGCCAACGATTCGCCGTGCCGATCAAGAAGGGCGATGAGCTCTTCCTTTGTCATTCCGCGTTCGTTTAGAAAGGCGGCCAGCGTTTCATCAGTGATCGGAACGGAGTAATCTTTAAACAGTTCGATATATTCTTCCAGATCATTGTAAAATAAAAACACATCAGTAATGGCCTGTGACTCTTCCATTTCCCCATTGTCGATGAGCATTTGTCGAAGCTGTTGTTCGGTCAACCCGTGTTTGGCGAGCAACTGAGCTAAATTTTCTTCCGTGAGCGGCTCGCCGAACTCACGGCGCATTTCGTCCACGCTGTCAAACTCATCGAGCGAATAGCCTTCATAGTCCAAATAATTTTCCAGCTCTTCGACTGTGATCCCTGCTTCATTTAAATACTGCTCTAAAGCTGGATCGTTGCGTTCAATGGCGAACGCTGAAGCTGGCCATACAGTGGCTATGGATGCGGCCAAGGCAAAAGGAACGATGTTTTTCATGTCGTGACCTCCGTTTGTTTGTATATACGAATTCAGTATATAGGAACATGAAAGGGACGAAAATAGTGAAATATATGGAAATTTTTATATAGAACACCCTCCCTGTTTACATCTAATGTTTTCCACGTATGACTTTTTAGAGGCAACGTATGCTAACCGTTGAACGGGAGCTGTCGAGCAAAAGGAGGTGGAGGTACAATGGACCGCTTATTCCGTCTGTTCCGCGTTCAGCGCGGCCGCGGGTTGTGGAATCCATGGTTGGGGGTTGTTAGACGGCGAAGAAACCATAACGCCATTTGGACGCTCGTCAGCGTAAGCTTAGGAGCGGTGGCAGCCGCGATGTTGGGGGCGAGACAAGGGAGACGCATGGCGCCGATGACGCAAGGACCGATGCGAAACGTGATTCGCGGCCTCAACCGCTGGATGAGCCGGCGGATGGGAACGATGCAGCCTGCTGCAATGGATTTTCCTGCAAAATCATCCAAAAGTAATGAGATGTAGCCGCTTGTGATAGTATTGGATGACCGATGGGATCATGGAAAAGGGTGTTCCAAAATGATGGATGGGCACCCTTTTGTTTTGTCCTAATGATTTTGAAGGTTGAAAAAGATAGAAGATTGTAGCATAATATTTTTATTAACTAAATATTCAGAAATATAAAATAAAAGCGAAGCGTTCTTGGTACATGAAAAAAGATTTGATGCAAAAAAGGGGGGAGAATGGATGACGCAGATCGAAATGGAGTGGATAGGAGATGAAATGTACCGCGTTCCAATCCCAGTTCCATTTCCGATGAAGTATGTCTATTGTTACGTAGGTCGGGAAGCGGATGGATGGAGCATTGTTGACGTCGGCTTTCGCTATCCAGAGGCGATTAGCGCTTGGGAAGCAGTGTTTCGGCAGCTTGGAATCAAACCGCGGCATGTTCAGGCCATTTACATCACTCACTTTCATCCGGATCATTTTGGCTTGGCTGGGTGGATGCAACAGCAGACGGAGGCGCCTGTCTGGATCAGCGAGCCGGATTATGCGATGGCGGAACGAGTGTGGGGGGAAGAGAGCGTTCAGGCGAGCGAAGTGGGTGCCATGTTTCGCCGCCATGGTGTGCCGGATGAGTTGGTAACGGACATTGAGGAGAGCATGTGGAAGCTGTCGTTGCGCGTTAGCCCGTTTCCGGTGCTAACCGTTTTGGATCGTTCGGAAATTGTGCTGGGGCAGCGGCGATGGGCGGTCATCCCGGTCCCGGGGCACAGCGATGGATTGATCAGCTTTTATCAGCCGGAATCGCGCCAGTTGCTTGCATCAGATCATGTGCTTGATCGCATTACTCCGAACATTAGTGTATGGCCCGGCGCTTATCCAAATCCACTCGAGCAATATTTTGCCTCGCTTCGCAAAGTGGAGGAACTGGAGGTGGATGTGGCTCTTCCTGCCCATGGCGCGGTCATTCGCCAATTTCGCGAGCGGATCAGCGACATTTTCCGCCACCACGAACAACGGTTGCAAAAAATGAAAACGCTAGCAACATCGGGGCGCACCGCCTATGAAGTGGCCCATCTTGTGTTCGGCCATAAGCCGCTGACCGTGCACCAATGGCGGTTTGCAGTGGCTGAGACATTGGCGCATTTGGAATATTTGGTGTCTGTCGGTGAATTGCAAAAAGAGGAGCATCGGCATGCAATCGTTTATCGGCAATGACCGATGTCCAGCTGCTAGAGAGTTGGAATCTTTTTGTATTATTGTGTGGCGCATGGACGAACAAAGAAAGGCTTGAACGGATGGAAAAAGCAATGACTGGGCTGTATGATGTGAAGCGAGGCGATGTCGTTTTGTTGCTGAATGGTGAGGGGGAAAAGCAGCGAAATAGCCTAAGGAGCTGGCTGGTCAACCGTTGTCCATCGGTTTCATGAAAATTTGTCGCTCCAATGGGGCGATTACGGTGTATAATGGGGGAGGTGTAGGCATAGCAAAAGAGCCCTTGAATGGTGAGACAGGGAGATGAAACCGATGTGGCAATCGATCAACCGTCGGCTTGAGAAGGCGCTGCCGTTTCTTACGCCGGCGAGCGTGGCGGCCGGCATCTGGCTGGCGGACGAACTGCACGGCTATGCCGCGCTTGTGCCGTGGCTGTTTGCGTTGATGACGTTTAGCGGCAGTTTGCGCTTGCGTTTGGCCAATTTGAAAGAGGCGCTCATTCACCCTGGCCCGATCGCTGCGGCGCTATGTCTGCTCCATTTCATCATCCCGCTGTGGGCGTTTGGGCTTGGACATCTGTTTTTTGGCAGCGACCGTTGGACGGTGATCGGGTTTGTGTTGGCGGCCGCTATTCCGACCGGGGTGACAAGCTTTATCTGGGTGTCGCTCGGCCGCGGAAACTTGGCGCTTGCCCTTTCTGTCATTTTGATTGATACGTTTTTATCGCCCATCGTTGTGCCGCTGACGTTGCTTGTATTGGCCGGAAGCGTGGTCGAGCTCGACGTGGGCCAGATGATGCTCGGCTTGTTTTTTATGATTATTTTGCCGTCACTAGCCGGCATGTTCGTGGGCGAACGGCTGTCTGCTCAAGCGAACGAGCAGCTGGCGGTGGTGCTGTCCCCGTTTTCCAAGCTGGCGCTGGCGCTTGTCGTCATGATCAACAGCGCAGTCGTCGCCCCGTATTTTGGCCGTGTTGACGCCCGGCTGTTTTTCATGGCGCTGCTTGTCTTGGCGATCGCGAGCTCCGGCTATTTTCTTTCTTGGATGGCGGCCCGATGGCTCAGGTTTGCCCCGTCGGATATTATTGCGTTAACGTTTACCGGCGGGATGCGCAACATCAGCGCCGGCGCGGTGCTTGCCATGACCTATTTTCCGCCGCCAGTGAGCGTGCCGGTCGTGCTCGGCATGCTGTTTCAGCAAGTGCTCGCGTCCCTATACCACCGCTTGTTGAACAAAACGTACCATTCACCAACGAGCGGCAGAGCGCCATACGCCGGAAGCGCCCGGTAGGGATGGAAAGGGCAGGCGGTATGCAGCGCCTGGCGGGAGCAAAAAGCGAAAAAACGCCCGTCCTAGGCGGGCGGGCAGGTGCGGGGAAAGCAAGCGGGGTGCTCGACGTCACGGCGTTTCGTCGCTGAGGCGGTCTCGTATAGGTTCTCGTTTCGGTGAACGGATGAGGTGGCGGCGGAGGGGGAGGTTGAGCTCCATAATCCCCTCGACGACTAGCCGGGCGATTTCTTTCGCTCCTCGTTTGTGAAAATGCGTGTTGTCTTCGATTCCGTGCGGATAATTTGCATGCTCGCCGGGCGCAAGCCATAGAAACAGCTGTTTCGTCTGTTCCGGACCGAGCTGTTCAAACCGTTGTCTGCTTTTTGCCGTCAAATCGATGACGGGAACGTGCTCTCTCTCCCCAAGCGCCTTCATGGCCGCAGGATAAAGTCCATGCGAGTTGAGCGCTCGTCCGTCGGCAGAAAAGCGCCGCCGCTCGACCGGAGTGATGAGGACAGGGGTTGCTCCTTTCGTGCGGGCGCCGTCAATATACCGTTTCAAGTATGATTGGTAGGAGGTGAATGGTTCGGTGTAGCGTGCCGGATCGTTCACCTTTTCATCGTTGTGACCGAATTGGATGAACAAGTAATCCCCTTTTTTCATTTCCCGCAAAATGCGGGAGAGCCGTCCTTCTTCGACAAAACTTTTCGCGCTGCGGCCGGAAGCGGCCATATTTTTCACCATGACGTTGTCATCAAACCAATCATCGAGCATTTCACCCCATCCGGCCCGGGGAGCGCGGGAGCGGGGAGCGGCGGCGACCGTCGAGTCGCCGGCCAAATAGATGACAATGGTCGTCCCCCGTCTTGCTTTGGCTGCATCTCCGTTCGTCGCTGTCCTAGCCATTAGAACGGCGCCGATGGCAATGATGACGGAGCACAAGAAAGCGGCTTGTTTTCTTTTCAAACAGGTTCCTCCTACTCAACAACAGTTCGTCCTATTTTCGCCAACAGTTCGTTTCGTTGTTATCGTGGCTTGTCAGCCGCTTGTTTATGCGCATCGATGCTAGTCAATCCGTTGAAACCGGCGATAAAAGCTCCAGATGACGGCGAGAAATACGCCATACCCAGCAAAAGAATACGAATGCCTCCACAGAGCGGCGTGAACGAACAAGCCGTACGCTTCTGCTTTCGTTTCGAATGTTGCCATCAATGCGGCCGATGCGATGATCAAGCCAATGCGTCCGAGGCGGCCAAGCCGCTCCATCAGGCAAAGAAACAAGACGGTGCATAGCGGAAGAACCACCATCGTAAAGAAAATATCGATCGAAAAGAGGGATGGAAACGGGCGCTTCGGAAAGACGTACACCCCTTTTCCGGTGAAATACAAATCCAAATACGTCCCGGCCCAAGAGGAAAGCAGCGCCGAGGCAAGATAGGCGCGGCGCCTAGCGCGCGTGGAAGAAGGCGTTTTTGGCGATGATCGCCAGTTCGATTTTTTCAAGTGTTTCACAATACGCATGAACGATCTCCCCATTGATCCGTTGTTCCGGTTTAACAAGATAGCGGACGACGTGCGGATCTGTAAACCAATCGCCAGGTTCGGCCGCCTCATGGACGACGTTTTTCCACGCGTGACGAAGCTGTGGGCTGTACAGGCGCGGGGCGCCGGGAACGATTTGGCAGTCGCGGACGCGGCGGCGGTACGGTTCCCTTGGAAACGATTCGCACACATCGTTAAACAAGTGCGGCCAATAATCTTTGCGCGAACCGGTATGCGGATGGCTGACAGCCCAGCGCACCGCATTTTCCAGCGTTTCTTCATTGTCAAACAAAATCGAGTACAGCCGTTTGCCAAGCAAAATGCGTTCATGGAGCGACTCAAACTGATGAAGCGTTTGACCGATCAAAGCGGTGCCGCCTTGGCCGTCGTCATGCGGGAACAAGATGTGATTGAAATGGAGCAGCTCTTGTAGTTGAAATTTGAGCGTCTGAAAAACGGTTTGCTGAAATACGGGATGTTGAATGACTCGTCGTTCCAAATAGCTTTGTTCGTTAATCACGAGGGCGATGGCCAACGTGTACAGATCGCCGCGGTGCCAAAAATGGTTCCATATCGTTTCCATAAACGTCGAAACGCCAACATACGGCAATAAATAAAAGAGCGGTCGGCCGTACTTTTGGCTTTCTTCATACAGCAAAAACTGCGGATAAATATCTTGGAAAATCAGCCAGTTGCCGCGCTCCAAAAAGGTGAAAAACGACTGCCGCTCGTCTTCCGAGAGCAGCCGCATGAGCAGCTCCCCTTTTAAGTCGGTCATGTTCCAGCCGCCGTTGCGCGACACCATATGTCCTAAAAACGCCCAATGAATTTCGCGATGGCGCAAGTAAAAATCGAGATACGCCGCCGTTCGGGTCACATTGTTTTCGTTGTGTTCCGCGGTCACCGCCCGGATGCGGCGGATGAGCTGCCGCTCTTTGGCGGTTAAGTCACGTTCAGATACGATCGTGTACCCTTTCTTTTGCTTTTTCTTTAATTCCCGATAGACGTCAACAAGGGAAAGGGGAAGGGATGACGCTTTCGGCCTCAGGCAACGCATAGTGACCCCCTTTGGTGCATCGACCGCCCACCAGACGAATAAATATGGAAGGAAACGGAATTTTGTGAAAAAGGAAGGCGATGCATGGTGGCCGACGAACGAAGCACGTTGATTGCCGTGCTCAAACGGTCGCAAGCGGCCGACGGATCGTGGCGGTTTCCGTTTGAAACCGGCATTTCGACAGACGCCTATATGATCATTTTATTGCGGACGCTCGGAATCGATGATGAACCGTTGATTCAGGCGCTCGTCGAGCGGATCGAAAGCCGACAGGAAGCGAACGGGGCGTGGAAGTTGTTTACCGATGAAGGCGACGGCAACGTGACGGCGACAACCGAGGCGTATTATGCCTTGCTTTACTCCGGCTACCGAAAAAAAACCGATCCGCACATGCAAAAGGCAAAAATGCGCATTTTGGAAATGGGCGGCTTAGAACGCGTCCACTTGTTTACGAAAGTGATGCTCGCATTGACTGGACAGCACCCGTGGCCAAGACGGTTTCCGCTGCCGCTTGAATTTTTCCTTCTTCCCCCGTCGTTTCCGCTCAATATGTATGACCTTTCCGTGTACGGAAGAGCGAACATGATTCCGCTTCTCGTCGCCGCGGAGCGACGGTACAGTAGGAAAACGGCGAAAAGCCCAGACTTGTGTGATTTGGCCGCTTCCCGTGGAGGTTGGCGGCTGCCGGAAAACCGGGCGCTATGGTCATACATCAAGCGAGCGTTGATCGGTTTTCCGGCTGAACTGCACGATGCCGCCAAACGACGCGCCGTCCGTTATATGTTTGATCATATTGAGCCGGACGGAACGTTGTACAGCTACTTCAGTTCGACGTTTTTGTTCATTTTTGCGCTGCTCGCGCTTGGTTATCCAAAAGACGACCCGCATATTGTCCGAGCTGTTCGCGGTTTGCGCTCACTGCGAACCGAAATCGATGGGCATACGCATATGCAATATACAACCGCTTCCGTCTGGAATACGGCGTTGGCGAGCTATGCGCTGCAGGAAGCGGGCGTGCCGCCGACCGACCGGACGATTGAGAAAGCGAACCGCTATTTGTTGTCGCGCCAGCACATTCGCTACGGCGACTGGGCGGTGCACAACCCGTACGGCGTACCGGGCGGCTGGGGATTTTCCGATGTGAATACGATGAACCCGGATGTCGACGATACGACCGCCGCGCTGCGCGCCATCCGCCAGGCGGCAGCGAAAGAGACAGCGTTCCGCCATGCGTGGGACCGGGCGAATCGATGGCTGTTTTCGATGCAAAACAATGACGGCGGGTTTGCGGCGTTTGAAAAGAACGTAGGCAAACGGTTTTGGCGGTATTTACCGATCGAAGGGGCGGAGTTTTTGCTGATGGATCCATCCACCGCTGACCTCACCGGGCGGACGCTCGAATATTTCGGAACATTCACCGGGATCACGAAAGACCACCCCGCCGCCGCCCGCGCTGTCGACTGGCTGCTTGACCATCAGAAAGCCGACGGTTCGTGGTATGGGCGCTGGGGGATTTGCTATGTGTACGGCACATGGGCGGCGGTGACCGGGCTCTCAGCCGTCGGCGTTCCAATCGATCACCCGGCGATGCAAAAAGCGGTCCGTTGGTTGTTGAGCATCCAAAACGATGACGGCGGCTGGGGTGAATCGTGCAAAAGCGACGAAGCCAAGACGTATGTGCCGCTTGGCGCCAGCACGCCGGTCCATACCGCCTGGGCGCTCGATGCACTGATCGCTGCCGCCGAGCGGCCGACCCCGGAAATGAAAGCCGGCGTTCGCGCCCTAGTCCGTATGCTTCATCACCCGGATTGGACCGCCTCGTACCCGGTCGGACAAGGGATGGCCGGCGCCTTTTACATCCATTACCATGGCTACCGCTACATTTTTCCGCTGTTGGCGCTCGCCCATTACGAGCAAAAGTTCGGACCGTTTGTGGATTAGCCAACCGTCCGTACGAGGCGGTGATGGAACGCTGCCATGACATAGTGCATCACCCTCTCGCTGTCGGCGAGAAACGAAATATGACGGCACAAAAGTGCATTTTTCTCTTTCCCTCATCAGAAAACCCGACAATTGCCGGGATTGAATAGCCTGATTATTTAGTATAGAATATTCAGGTAATTCTGAATAAAGGGGTTCAGTCGATTCGAGGGGAGGAGAAGGAGAGCGTGATGAAATGCTGTCGGGTTATGTTTGTGTTGCTCGGATTATGGCTTGTATTCGGCCTATCGGTCCCGGGAGGGCGAGCTGAAGCGGCAGTTTCACGCGCCAACGATGCGCCGATTGTACTTCTCCATGGCTTTACTGGCTGGGGAAGAGAAGAAATGTTTGGGTTCAAGTACTGGGGCGGCGTGCGAGGCGATATCGAACAATGGCTGAACGACAACGGTTATCGAACTTATACGCTGGCGGTCGGACCGCTCTCGAGCAACTGGGACCGGGCGTGTGAAGCGTATGCTCAGCTTGTCGGCGGGACGGTCGATTATGGGGCAGCCCATGCGGCGAAGCACGGCCATGCGCGGTTTGGCCGCACTTATCCCGGCCTGTTGCCGGAATTGAAAAGGGGTGGCCGCATCCATATCATCGCCCACAGCCAAGGGGGGCAGACGGCCCGCATGCTTGTCTCGCTCCTAGAGAACGGAAGCCAAGAAGAGCGGGAGTACGCCAAGGCGCACAACGTGTCGTTGTCACCGTTGTTTGAAGGTGGACATCATGTTGTGTTGAGTGTGACGACCATCGCCACTCCTCATGACGGGACGACGCTTGTCAACATGGTTGATTTCACCGATCGCTTTTTTGACTTGCAAAAAGCGGTGTTGGAAGCGGCGGCTGTCGCCAGCAACGTGCCGTACACGAGTCAAGTATACGATTTTAAGCTCGACCAATGGGGACTGCGCCGCCAGCCGGGTGAATCGTTCGACCATTATTTTGAACGGCTCAAGCGCTCCCCTGTTTGGACGTCGACAGATACCGCCCGCTACGATTTATCCGTTTCCGGAGCTGAGAAGTTGAATCAATGGGTGCAAGCAAGCCCGAATACGTATTATTTGAGCTTTGCCACAGAACGGACGTATCGCGGAGCGCTCACAGGCAACTATTATCCCGAACTCGGAATGAATGCATTCAGCGCGGTCGTATGCGCTCCGTTTCTCGGTTCGTACCGCAATCCGACGCTCGGCATTGACGACCGCTGGCTTGAAAACGATGGCATTGTCAATACGGTTTCCATGAACGGTCCAAAGCGTGGATCAAGTGATCGGATCGTACCGTATGACGGGGCGTTGAAAAAAGGGGTTTGGAATGACATGGGAACGTACAATGTCGACCATTTGGAAATCATCGGCGTTGACCCGAATCCGTCATTTGATATTCGCGCCTTTTATTTGCGACTTGCCGAGCAGTTGGCGAGCTTGCGGCCTTAAAACTAGTATTTTGCGAAAAAGCCATCTCGACCGGATGGCTCTTTTTTGAGGAGCAAGCTCTTGAGTTGTATGACGGCCGCGGATGTCCGATGGTATAATAGGGGCAAAGCAAGCGGGTGGGGGAATGGACGTGAAGCCGACCGAGCGGCAAAAGGAACGGTATACGTATCAAGATTATGTCAAGTGGGACGGACGGTGGGAGCTGATCAACGGCGTGCCCTACAACATGGCACCGGCCCCTTCATTTGTCCGCCAGTCTATCGTCGGTGAATTGTATGTCGCTTTGCGGGCATTTTTTCGTGAAAAAGGATGCACGGTTGTCATGGCGCCATTTGATGTACGCCTTGATGAGCAGGCGGACTATGAACAGGCGAAGCATGTCGTGCAACCAGATATCTCCGTCATTTGCGATCAAAGCCAAATTGGCAGCCGAGGCTGCGATGGTCCGCCTGACTTGGTAGTGGAAGTGCTTTCGCCAAGTACAGCGTTGAAAGATCGAAACGAAAAGTATATGTTGTACGAACAGTTTGGCGTCAAGGAATATTGGATCGTCGATCCGCTGCATCGGACGGTGGAAGTGTACGGCCGCGGTGAAAAAGGGTATGAGAGGCGGAGCGTCTTTGGCGAAGGCGATGTGCTCGTCTCGTTTTTGTTCGCTGATTTGACGGTTTCGCTGGCTGGCATATTTCAAAATATAGAGGGTGAGGGATAACGATGCGGTTAACGGAAGAGGAAGTGCAAGCGCTGCTTGAAAAAGCGGACGGCTGGAAGCTGGTCGATGAGCGGTGGATTGTGAAAAAATACCGTTTTCAAGACTACTTGCAAGGAATCGAGTTCGTTCGGCGAATCGCCGCGATTTCGGAAAACACAAACCACCACCCGTTCATTTCGATCGACTACAAGCTCATTACAGTGAAACTGTCCTCATGGCGGGCGAAAGGGCTGACGAAGCTCGATTTTGACTTGGCGAAGCAGTATGATGAGGTGTATAACCAGATGAAGCAGGGGGAAGGGGAATGATGGCGCATCGCACAGCCCTCGTCACCGGAGCGGCGCGGGGGATCGGTTATGAAGTGGCGAAAACGTTGGCAACCAACGGCGTGAACGTCGTGCTTGCCGACTTGAAGCAGGAAGAGGTGGAACAGGCGGCAGAGTCGTTGCGGCAGCTAGGCTGCGAGGCCGTCGGCGTCAAGTGTGATGTGACGGTGGAAGAAGAGGTGAAACAAACGATCCATGAAGCGGTCAAACGGTGGGAGCGTCTCGATATTGTCGTGAACAACGCCGGTTTGCAATATGTCGCCAATATTGAAGACTTTCCGACCGAGAAGTTCGAGCAGTTGATCCGCGTCATGCTCGTCGGCCCGTTTTTGGCCATTAAGCATGCGTTTCCGCTGATGAAGGAGCAGCGCTACGGCCGCATTATCAACATGGCGTCGATTAACGGATTGATCGGGTTTGCCGGAAAAGCCGCCTACAACAGCGCAAAACACGGGGTGATCGGCTTAACGAAAGTGGCGGCGCTAGAAGGGGCACCGTACGGCATTACGGTGAACGCACTTTGTCCGGGGTATGTCGACACAGAACTCGTCCGCAATCAGCTCGCTGATTTGGCGGCGACGAGAAAGGTGCCGCTTGAGAAGGTGCTCGAGGAAGTGATTTACCCGCTCGTGCCGCAGCGGCGGCTCTTGTCCGTTGAAGAAGTCGCCCATTATGTTCTCTTTTTGGCAGGCGAACAAGCGAAAGGAATCACCGGCCAGGCGGTCGTGATCGATGGCGGGTATACGGCGCAATGAAGCGCAATAAGCCCTTAGCCTCGCAAATGGCTAAGGGCTTGTTGCTTGGTCGTTCAGCTGAGAGCGAATTCAAAGCTCGCGAGGATTTTGACTTCTTTCCCGACGAGGAATCCGCCGGTTTCGAGCGCGACGTTCCATACCAACCCGTAGTCTTCGCGGTTGATCGTTCCTTCGACATCAAAACCGACCGAGATGCCGCCGGTGAGCGGGTTTTTCACTTGGCCGTTGTATTCGACTTTGAACGTTTCCGTTCTCGTCACGCCGCGGATCGTCAGCTTCCCGGTCACTTCATATTCCGTGTCGGAAAGCTTGCGCACGGACTCACTGACAAACGTAATGGTTGGATAGTTCTCGACATCGAAAAAGTCGGCCGAGCGGAGATGATTGTCGCGGTCGGCGTTTTTCGTATCGATCGAGGCGGCGTCGATCGTCGCTTTCACGTTCAGCGACTCGAGTTCGTTGATGTCGCCTTGCACCTCAACGTCAAAGTTGGTGAATTCCCCTTTCGCTTTGGAGATCATCATATGTCTCACTTGGAAGGCGACAGAGCTGTGCGCTTTGTCGAGTTGAAATGTTGTCATCGTTTTTCCTCCTCTTGTCATACGATTCATATTCACATCATTATCATAGCAAACATATATCTCGAATTCAAATATTTTTTATTAAAGTTTTTATTGGCGTGAAGAACAGACGCCCATCCATGATAAGATGAATATGAAACGGTGGACGGAAAGGGAGAAAAAAGATGAATGAACTTGGCATTTTAACGAAAATTGAACAGCAAATGGAACGGTTTTCACCGGCGGAAAAAAAGGTAGCCGCCTACATTCTCGATCATGCTGAGCTCGTGCCGAATATGACGACGAAAGAACTGGCTCAGGCGGCTGACACAAGCGAAGCGAGTGTCGTTCGTTTTGTCTCATTCGTTGCTAGCGAAGAGCGGCGCAGTTGGCATAAGGAATGAAAAAGGTTGACCTGTCCTAAAGGCAGCCCCATCATCATGTAGAAGACTGGCCATTTAACAGGAAACGCAACTTCATCATCCCGAGTTCCAAGTTTTTCGCATTTGCGGGTCGTGAAGTGAAGGGGATGGTGGATTCCCCACCCCTAGAAGCCTAGTGAAAAACGGGGCGTCGCGCGCAAATCAACGGCGTTGGATCAGAATCGCAAGTCCGTCCGGCAAGGTTTCTCTAATTGAAAAATAGGCGGGGCCATCAGCCTTCTTCACTAAATCACCAGCTTTCTAGACGCGCTTCAGCTCGAGAAAAAAAGCCGTTAAAAACTTCCGCACATTCATCCGGCATTCCGTCTCAGCTTGGCCGCGTTCGAGCTCTTTCATCCGTCGACGGATGTCACCGAAATCAAACAGCCTAGGTGCGAAATGCTCAAACGTCGGGTTCGTGTAGTCGGTCAGGCCGAGGGAAGCGAGATGGGTGAACGCCTGCAAGACGAGCCGACGGATGCGCTGTTCCATCGCCCGCGCTTCCTTGGCCGTTTCAGTCGGGGACAGGCCGTATTCCCGCTGGACGAGTCCTGCATACAGTTCTTTCAGCGGCGGCAGTTCGCGGACGGGAAGGCCTTTTGCTTCTTGCTCGGCCAACCAGCGCACCACGAGAAGCACATCCGCGCTGCCCGCCTCGCCGGCGACGCCAAGAAGAAGCAGAAGCTGTTGCGCCTGTTGCTCAATGGCGGACGGTTTGGAGACGGCGGCATCGGCCGTTTGCGTCTCAAGCCCTTTGAGCACCTGGCGGATCGACTCGAGCGAGCGGACGGCGGACATGTGATCGGCGACGCGTTTCAGCACGGACAGCACTTCATAGCGGTTGATCGGTTTTTGAATGTACGTGTCAATGCCATGCAAATAGGCTTGGCCGATCATTTCTTTGTTTTCAACTTGAGAAATCATGATAAAGGTTCCGGCAAATCCTTCTTCCCGCAACGCCTTGATCGTCTGAATGCCATCACGCCCCGGCATTAACAAGTCAATGAGCACCACATCCACGTGAAGCAAGTCGGCCGCGCGAACGTGCAGTCCATCTTCGGCACAGCCGACCACCTCGCCAAGTTCGGATTCATCAATTAACTTTTCCAACATCTTCCTTACGGCGGGATCGTCTTCGATGAGAAAAAAGCGAAGCCCCATGTCCTTTGTTCTCTCCTTTCTTTGGAAGTTCCAGAATGGGTGCCATTGCCCTACATCACGGCATTTTCTTGCTGGTCAGCCTCGTGATCGGACATTTCGGCTGTGATCGGCGTGCTTTGCAGGAGGTGGGCTGTCGGCACGGCAAGACGAAACACCGTCTGCCCCGGCTCGCTTTTGACGAGCTGTAGATGCCCCCCAAGTGTTTGGGCGATATCGCGTGCATGGGTAAGACCGATGCCTGTTGACGGATTGCCTTGGCGGTCGTATTTTGTTGTGAATCCGGGCTGAAAAATCCAAGTGATGTCATCAGCCGCAATGCCGGGGCCGGTATCCTCCACTTCGATGATTAACTCGTTTCCGCGAAGACGTGCATGCAAAGTGACGGCGCCCGTTTTCTCAATCGCCTCGACGGCATTCGATACCAAGTTGTTCAACACGGAAAGAAGCGGATACAGTTGGTCGGTCATGAGATCGATATGGCCGTTGTACAAAAATGTGATCGTTTTTCCGGATAAGTTGGCGTATTTTTCATTGGCGCGAATGACCATGGCGCACAGTTCGGCAATCGAAATGCGCCCGCGCACCGATTGGCGGCCGATAAGCTTAGAAAGGCCGGCGAAAATGCGTTGCATATCTTTTTTCGTCTCGTGAATATGTTCGGCAAGCTCCAGGGCGACGCGCGGTTCAACGTGTTTTCTTTCGATCAGCCGCGAGTAAAGGTCATAGCTTTGGCGCGTCATGTCTTCCATGAGAGCCATTGATTTTTGCAAGTAAAACATTTCTTCGTATAATCCGCTGCTCACCATAATGAGACGCTCGAGTTCTTGCTTTCTCGCTTCAGCGAGCGAGCGGACATGCTTCGTCACCCACATATTGTAAACGCCAATCACGCAGAAACTGCGCAAAATGGCGAATAACCATAAGACGATGACTGTTTGGCCGCTGAAGGCAAACGGCTCCCCCATCCAATACCGGATCCCTAGTTCACAGGCGTTAGCAAAAAAGTCGAGCGCCGCTCCAACCACTCCAGCTCGAATCGGTGCGGCCATTCGATGGCGAAAACGAACGGCAGCCGCCATCGCTGAAAAGCTGATATAATACCCGGCTGCCGGAATGTGGGTCAGCACACTTTCTGAAGCGGACATTTCGCCCGTCAATGAGTCAAGAAAGACGCGAAACCCAACGACCACCGCTCCGGTGCTTGCGCCGATGACAAGCGGGGGCAGGGAAGTAAAAGCGACAAGCCCGAGAAAAAAGACGGCGCTGCCGAGTGAGACGCGAAACGGGCTGTCAAACGGATTCATTTTCATTTCGCCCAGAAACGCAGCAGCAGAAAGCAAAAGCAAAAGAAGCCAAAGCGGTTCTTTTTTCGTTTGGAACAGTGGACGTCACCGCCTTTGTGAAAGTCATGGCCTAATCTATAATTCTATTATATAACAGGGAAGCGAAAACAACGGATCTTTTTTAACGAAAAGAGATGGCAAGAAAAAACCGTATGCCCCGGCTGAAGAAGGGGATACGGTTCCATCATCGCTGACGGTATTCCAACCGGCGAGATAATAACGACAGCGAATAGTTGACGATAAAGTACATGAACGCCACAAGAATGAAGATCGGGATGACAAAATTGACGTTGCGGCCGTTAATGATTTGCGCATGGTTCATCAATTCCGGCAAGGAAATGACAATGGCCAGCGACGTATCTTTCAATAAGGAAATAAACTGGCTGACGATCGGCGGCACCATGCGCCGCAATGCTTGCGGCAAAATGATGTACCATAGCGTCTGCCCATACGTAAGCCCTGATGAGCGAGCCGCTTCGATTTGCCCTTTATCGATCGACTGCAGGCCGCTGCGGACGATTTCTGACAACATGGCCGATTCAAAAATGACCAAGGCCGAAATGGCGGCGTATAGTTTATCAAGCTTTAATCCGACTTCCGGAAGGGCGAAATACGTAAAGAAAATGATTAATAACAGCGGCAAATTCCGGATCGTTTCGACCAGCACGGCCAGCAATTGGGAAAGCACCGGGATTTTCGTATAGCGAATGACTCCGATGATAATGCCAAAGACAAAACTCAAGACAATCGAAATGAACGCCACTTCCAATGTGACGAGAAACCCTTGAAGCAAAAACTTCAAATGGGCGGGCGCGTAAGCACCGGCAAAATCCATCATTTGGCCTCCTTTCCTACCGCGCCTTGAGCAGCCGGCGCTCTAAGTAGCCGACGCCAAGGCTGAGCGGGATCGTTAAGACGAGGTAAAACAAGGCGACGAAAATATAAACGTCAAAGGTGACGAACGTTTTCGAGGAAATCAAGTCGCCGTAATACATTAAATCCAATCCGGCGATGACGCCAAGCACCGAAGAGTTTTTCACCAAGTTGATGAACTGGTTGCCAAGCGGCGGAATGACGATTTTCACCGCCTGCGGCAAGATGACGTAACGCATCGCCTGTAAGTAGGTCAACCCGGAGGAACGGGCCGCTTCCATTTGTCCTTTCGGAACGGCTTGAATGCCCGAGCGGATCGCTTCGGCGATAAAAGCAGCGGTATACACCATCAGTCCGAGCGTTCCGGCGGTAAACGAGTCAAACCGGATGCCGACGGCGGGCAAGCCCATAAAAAAAACAAAGACGATCAACACAAGCGGGATGTTGCGGATAAATTCCACGTACGCCGTTCCGATCCAATTGAGCGGGCGAATCGGCGCGATGCGGAAAATGGCGATGATAGTCCCCAGGGCCAAGCTGCCGATCAGCGCCAGCACGCTGGCCTTGATCGTATGGCCAAACCCTTGCATGTACAAATCCCAATGTTCAACTAAAATAGAATAGCGCAACAAGGCTAAACGCCTCCTTTCCTCGCTGACTCATGGCCTGTCCTTTGGGCAAACAGGTGGGCGGATATTGTTCCGCCCACCGTTTCGCCTGTTATTGTTGCGGCTTTTTGCCGATCCATTTTTCGTAGATCTTATCGTATTCGCCGTTTTCTTTAATTTCTTTCAAGTATTCGTTGATGACTTGCAGCAGTTCTTTGTCTCCTTTGCGGACGGCGATGCCGTACGGTTCTTCGGTGAACGTTTCATCAAGGACGCGATAGTTCGGATCTTGTTTGGCCATCCCCCAAAGCAGCGCGTTGTCGGTCGTAAGCGCATCGCCTTGGCCGGCTTTCAATGCGGTAAACGCTTCCGCGTAGTTTTCAAATTCAAGCACGTTGACTTGCGGCGCGACTTTGCGGATGTTTTCCGCCGATGTCGATCCTTTCGCTGTCAGAACGGTCATGCCTTTTTTCAAGTCTTTCACGCTGTTGATCGGGCTGTCTTTTTTGACGAGCAGCGATTGCCCGGCCATAAAGTACACATCCGAGAAATCCACTTCTTTTTTCCGTTCCTCGGTGATCGTCATGGTGGCGATAATGGCGTCAATTTCCCCGTTGTTCAGCATCGGGATGCGCGTTTTTGACGTCACTTCTTTCAATTCAATTTTGTTTTCATCGCCGAGAATTTTTTTCGCCAACCCTTTGGCAATATCAATGTCAAATCCTTCGACTTTTCCGGTTTCCGGGTTTTTCAACCCGAATAAGTTCAAATCATATTTGACGCCAACGATGAGTTTGCCGCGTTGTTTAATTTTTTCAAGCGTATTGGTCGCTTTGGCGGTTTCTGACGATGTTCCGCCTTCTCCTTTGTCCGTTGTGCTGCAGCCCGTTAAAGCAACAGCGCTCAATAAGGCCGTCAAGGCGACGGCGATCCACCATTTCCATGCTTTCTTTCTCATGAACAAAACCCCCTTTGATTGACCGGAATTAATGGTTTAAAATGCGGCTTAAAAAGACGCGCGCCCGTTCTTCTTTCGGGGCCGCGAAAAACTCCTCAGGCGGCGCTTCCTCTAAAATGCGCCCTTGATCCATAAAGACGATGCGATCGGCCACCTCGCGGGCAAACCCCATCTCGTGGGTGACGACAACCATCGTCATCCCTTCTTTCGCCAGCTGCTTCATGACATCGAGCACTTCGCCGATCGTTTCCGGGTCAAGTGCTGATGTCGGCTCGTCAAACAGCATGATTTTCGGTTTCATCGCCAATCCGCGGGCGATGGCGACGCGCTGCTGCTGGCCGCCGGACAGCGCGGACGGATAGGCGTTCGCTTTGTCCGGAATGCCGACTTTCTCCAAGTAATACATGGCGATCTCGTTCGCTTCTTTTTCAGACATGCCGAGCACTTTGCGCGGCGCCAACGTGATGTTTTGCAAGACGGTCATGTGCGGGTATAAGTTGAAATGTTGAAACACCATGCCGATATTGCGCCGCAGTTCGTTAATGTTGATGTGTTTGTCGTTCACTTTGATGCCGTCTACGATCAATTCGCCGCTTGAGATCGTCTCGAGCCGGTTGATGCAGCGCACGAGCGTACTTTTGCCCGAACCGGATGGCCCGATAATGACGACGACTTCCCCTTGGTTGATCGTCAAGTTAATGTCTTTCAACACATGAAAATCGCCGTAGTATTTGTTGACTTGGTGGAAATAAATCAATAGCCCCCCTCCTTTGTGACAAATTTGTGAATGTTTTTCGAATTGATTGTAAATGCGCATCTACGAAAATCTACGGAAATCTACAAAAATTTTGTGAATCGATTGAAAAAGACGATGATGGACGCAAAGAAGGGGAAGTCATTTTTTGAATAGTAAGGCAAATCTCTTTGCAAATCAGCGATCGAGGATTATAATGAGGACATGAAGAATTTGGCATTGATTGCCGTCAAAAGGAGAGGGGAGCGAAGGTGAAGTATCGAAAACTCGGCCGCACGGGGCTGAAAGTCAGTGAGATTAGTTTAGGCAGCTGGCTTACATATGGAAATTCGGTGGAAAAAGAAACCGCGATCCGCGTCATTGACAAGGCGTACGAACTTGGCATCAACTCGTTTGACACAGCGAACGTCTACGCGCGCGGGGAAGCGGAAAAAATCGTCGGCGAGGCGCTGCGCAAATATCCGCGCGAATCGTATGTCATCGCGACGAAAGTGTTTTGGCCGATGGGCGACGGCCCGAACGACCGCGGCCTGTCGCGCAAGCATGTGTTTGAGCAGCTCCATGCGAGCTTAAAGCGGCTGCAACTGGATTATGTCGATATCTACTACTGCCACCGCTATGACAAAGAAACGCCGGTCGATGAGACGTTGCGTACGATCGATGATCTCGTCCGCCAAGGAAAAGTGCTGTATGTCGGCGTGAGCGAATGGACGGCCCAGCAAATTCAAGAGGCGCTCGGCGTGGCCGACCGCTACTTGCTCGATCGGATCGTCGTCAATCAGCCGCAATACAACATGTTTCACCGTTATATTGAAAAGGAAGTCATCCCGGTGTGCGAACAAAACGGCATCAGTCAAATCGTCTTTTCGCCGCTCGCCCAAGGGGTGCTGACCGGCAAATACAAACGAGGTCAAGCGTTGCCGGCTGACAGCCGCGCCGCTGATCCAAGAGCGAATACGTTTATCCAAGGATTGCTCAATGACGAAGTGTTAACGAAAGTGGAACAACTCGAAAAAATCGCGGCTGAGCTTGGCATTACGTTGTCCCAGCTTGCCCTCGCTTGGGTGCTGCGCCAGCCGAACGTCGCCAGCGCCTTAATCGGCGCCAGCCGCCCGGAACAAGTCGAAGAGAACGTCAAAGCGGTCGATGTCGTGCTCAGCGAAGATGTGCTCGAGAAAATTGAGGGGATTTTGGCGTAAAAGAGGTGAGGGTGTCCCAAAAGGATCGGGACACCCTTTCTTATTTACTTTTACCGCATATAAGGTATAAAACAAATCATTAAGAAACAATATGTTGTGTTTTGTTTAAGGAAAATTACCCTTTTGGGTCAGCCCCATTTTTTGTCATTGGTACGTGTTTCCCTAGAAGGCTGGTGAAAATCAGCCATTTTTCCTAAATCAACGGTTCTCGAGTGAAGAGAAAGATAGCCTTTTATGGAGCTTTCTAATTTGAGAAATCCCATTGTTGAGCCGTATTTCCTGTTCAATCACCATCCTTCTACAGCATTTCCAAGGAAGGAACAGAAGGATTTTTTCACGCCAACGGCGAACGGTACGGAAAGAGGGAAGAACGAAAGGGGAATGGGGAATGGCGAGTGATTGCAGTGCTTTGCCAACCGTCGTTTGTCGCCAAACGTTGCAAGAAGTCATGCAACGGATGGCGGCTCGTGGGCTTGAGTCGGTGAACGTGATCGATGAGCATGGCCGGACGGTGGGGCGGTGCACGTGGCGGATGATGCTGCGGGCGGCGGCGGATGGGCTCGATCGTTCCATGCCGATAGGGGAAGTATTGATGGCATTTTCCGACAAGTGGGAAACGAAACAGGAAGGCGTCTGCGCTGCAATGCCAATGTCCGAAAGCGATTCCAAAGCAACGAATGAGCTCGAGCGACTGCGGCGTGAGTTGGAGGAAACGCACCGTCTGGCTGAGACGATGAAAACGGTGCTGGATGCGGCGTACGAAGGGGTGGTTGTCGTCGATGAGGGCGGCGTGGTTCGTGAAATCAACCGGGCGTATTGCCAGTTTCTCGGCATTCGCCGGGAAGAAGCGATCGGAAAACATGTGACGGAAGTGATCGAAAACACCCGTCTGCACATTTGTGTTCAATCGGGCATTCCAGAAAGAGGATATATTCAAAAAATTTACGGCCAGCCGATGGTTGTGCACCGCATCCCGATTTGGCGGGACGGCAAGGTGATCGGGGCGATCGGGATGCTTATTTTCCAAGGGGTATCGGAAGTATATGAAATTTTCCGGCGCCTGCAGGAGCTGTCGCGTGAGGCAAGCCGGAAGGAGAAGAAAGAAGCGAAACCACAGGAGACGGCCGCCTCCGCCCCGAAAGGAATCGAGCGGATCATTGGCCGCCACCCGTCGATCGCCGCTGTGAAGCAGATGATTCGTCGGGCGGCGCGCGTGCCGTCGACGGTGCTCATTACCGGTGAAAGCGGAACGGGGAAAGAGGTGGTGGCGCGGGCGATCCATGAAGCTGGGCCGCATGCGGACGGACCGTTTGTCAGCGTGAATTGCGCCGCCATCCCTGAGTCGTTGTTGGAAGCGGAACTGTTCGGCTATGAAGATGGGGCGTTCACCGGTGCGAAAAAAGGGGGCAAGCCCGGCAAGTTTCAACTCGCCCATGGAGGGACGCTGTTTTTGGATGAAATCGGCGATATGCCGCTTGCCATGCAGGCGAAAATTTTGCGCGTCTTGGAAGAAAAGAAAGTGGAAAAAGTCGGCGGACTATACGAAACAAAGGTGGACGTGCGCATTATTGCCGCGACGAACAAGCCGCTCGAGGAGATGGTGCGGAATGGAACCTTTCGCGAAGATTTGTTTTATCGGTTGAATATCATTCGCATTCATCTTCCGCCATTGCGCGAGCGGAAAACGGATATTCCCGCGCTGTTGGCTTACCATATGGATCGGATGTGCCGGCAGTTTGGCGTCGCGTTGAAGTCGTTTACCAAAGAGGCCATGGAAGTGCTTGTCCACTATTCATGGCCGGGGAACGTCCGCGAGCTGGTCAACGTCGTCGAATGGCTGATCAGCATGGTCGAAGGGGAAAAAGTAGAACGCGAACACTTGCCGTCTTACTTGTCGACCGTTCAACCGGCAGCCTCGTCTTTGCCAAACGGTGGTGTGAAGATGGCTGATCGGTGGAAAGAAATGGTCTATCAATCGGAACGTGAGCGCATCGCTGCGGCGCTGGTGGCGGCGGGCGGAAACAAGGCGGAAGCGGCAAGGAGGCTCGGCATTCACCGCTCGACGTTATATGAGAAGCTGAAAAAATACGGATTGTAGGCAACGGCGGTAAAGCCGTTGTTTTTTGTTGCTCTGTTGGATAAGTGTCTGGTATTGTAGGAGAAATGTCTGCTTACTGTCGGTGAACGCGTTTTTGTTTCGAAACAGCCCCCTTATCATGGCGTCTTTTGTATGTTGGCACGGAATTTGCTTCATAAGGAAATGAAACCGTTGTCAAAAAAGGAGGGGAAACGATGTACGAATTGTTGGTGCCCAGCCGGGTTGTGTATGGGCGCAATACGTTCGCCGAAGTCGGCCCACAGGCAAAAGCGCTCGGGACGAAAGCGCTGATCGTCAGCGACCCGGTGATGGAGAAAATCGGCCTTGTCGCCCGTTGCGAGCAATACTTGCAACAGGTGGGGATGACGTTTGCCAAGTACACAGGGGTTGACACGGAGCCGACGGATGTCCATGTGAAGGAAGCGCTTGACGTCTGCCGGAGCGAGCAGTGCGATGTCATTATCGCTCTTGGCGGCGGCAGCAGCATCGACGCCGCCAAAGCGGTGGCGGTGATGATCACGAACGAAGGAACGATCAGCGACTATGTCGGCAATCAGAAACGGTTTACCGAAAAACCGCTGCCGCTCATCGCTATTCCGACAACGGCCGGCACCGGTTCCGAAGTGACGAAAGTGACGGTCATTATTGATACGAAGACAGACGTCAAAATGATGATTTCCCAGCCGGCGCTGCTTCCGGCCGTGGCGATCGTCGACCCGTTGCTCACGGTTTCATGCCCGCCGTCCGTTACAGCGGCGACCGGGGTTGATGCGCTGTGCCATGCGATTGAGGCGTATATTTCCCGACGCGCCCATCCGGTGACCGATGTGTTAGCTCTATCCGCCATTGAGGCGATCATCGGCCATTTGCGCCGGGCGTACGAAAACGGTCAAGACATCGAAGCGCGGGAGAAAATGGCGATCGCGGCCATGAAGGCCGGCATGGCCTTTTCCAACGCCTCGGTGACGCTCGTGCACGGCATGTCGCGGCCGATCGGAGCGCTTTTCCACGTGCCGCACGGCGTATCGAACGCGATGTTGCTGCCGGGGGTGCTTGAGTTTACAAAAGACAGCGCCATCGAACGATTGGCGGTGATCGCCCGAATCATCAAGCCGCCGCTCAAAGACGTTTCCGATACGGAAGCGGCTGAGGCGCTCGTTGAGGAAGTGAAACAGCTTTGCCGCGATTTGCACATCCCGAATATGAAAACGTGGGGCATTGACAAAACAGCGTTTGACAAGGTGGTGGACAAAATGGCGGCTGACGCGCTTGCGAGCGGCAGCCCCGCCAACAACCCGAAAGTGCCGACGCATGAGGAAATTGTGGCATTGTACCATTATTGTTACGACTATCAGTACGACACCAAAACCGTAAGTTCGTAAATGAGTCCGGCGGCTGGGATGGCGATTGCAGGACGCATGACAGCGACCAGCAGCAAACAGACAGCAAAGAACGCCGCTTTTTGGAAGCGTTCAGCCCGCCGGCCGTTTCCGCGAAAGGAAGCGCTCGCCGATCATCCATAGCTCTTGTGTACGTTCATGAACCAATCTTTTGAAAGATCGACTAGAAAGGTGGTTTCATTCATGAGCTCTGTAACCGAAACAAAAACATTGAAAAACTTTATTGGCGGCCAATGGGTCGCTTCGACATCCGGAAAAGAAGAAATCGTGCCGAACCCGGCAACGGGGGAAGTATTGGCGAAAGTGCCGCTTTCCTCGCGCGAGGAGCTGGATGCGGCGGTGGCGGCCGCGAAAGAAGCGTTCCGCGAATGGCGCAAAGTCCCGGTTCCGCGTCGCGCCCGCATTTTGTTCCGCTACCAGCAGCTGTTGGTCGAACATTGGGACGAACTCGCTAGACTTGTGACGCTAGAAAATGGCAAAGTCTATGAGGACGCCTACGGTGAAGTGCAGCGCGGCATTGAATGCGTGGAGTTTGCGGCCGGGATTCCGACGCTCATGATGGGCCAACAGCTGCCGGATATCGCGACCGATATCGAATCGGGGATGTACCGCTACCCGCTCGGTGTCGTCGCCGGGATTACGCCGTTTAACTTCCCGATGATGGTGCCGTGCTGGATGTTCCCGCTCGCGATCGCCTGCGGCAACACGTTTGTGTTGAAGCCGTCTGAGCGGACGCCCATGCTGGCCAACCGCTTGGCTGAACTGTTCACCGAAGCCGGACTGCCGCCGGGGGTGCTCAATATCGTTCATGGGGCGCACGAGGTCGTGAACGGCATTTTAGAACATAAAGATATTAAAGCCGTTTCGTTCGTCGGCTCGCAGCCGGTCGCCGAGTATGTATACAAAACAGCCGCCGCCCACGGCAAGCGGGTGCAGGCGCTCGCCGGTGCGAAAAACCATTCGATTGTCATGCCGGACGCCGACCTCGATATGGCGGTGACGAACATCATTAACGCCGCGTTCGGTTCGGCGGGCGAGCGGTGCATGGCGTGCTCGGTCGTCGTTGCAGTCGGCGATATCGCCGATGAGTTGGTCGAACGGCTCAAAGAAGCCGCCGACCGCATCCAAATTGGCAATGGGCTCGACAAAGGCGTCTTTTTAGGCCCGGTCATCCGCGAGTCGCATAAAGAGCGGACGATCAAATACATCGAAATCGGCGAAAAAGAGGGGGCGCTCCTTGTCCGCGACGGACGCCGCGACTCGGCGACAAGCGGAAAAGGGTATTTCATCGGTCCAACGATTTTTGACCATGTCAAACCAGGCATGGCGATTTGGACGGATGAAATTTTCGCCCCGGTCTTGTCGGTCGTCCGCGCCCGCGATCTGGACGAAGCGATTGAGATCGCCAACCGATCGGAATTTGCCAACGGCGCCTGCATCTACACCGATAGCGCCAAAGCGATCCGCCAGTTCCGCGAAGAAATCGACGCCGGCATGCTTGGCGTCAACGTCGCCGTCCCGGCGCCCATGGCGTTTTTCCCGTTCTCGGGCTACAAAAACTCGTTTTACGGCGACCTCCATGCCAACGGCCGCGACGGCGTCGAATTTTACACGAGAAAGAAAATGGTGACGGCGAGATATTAGTAAAATAGGCTGTAAGAGGGTGTCCCAAAAGGATCGGGACACCCTTTCTTATTACCGTATATAGACAATATGTTGTGTTTTGTTAAGGAAAATTACCCTTTTGGGTCAGTCCCCTTTTTATCACCTCGAACCGAGAAGGCCTCAACTTCCAAGCATGAGCGTAAGTGGGGGATGAACCGGCGTCTTCCACCAACGATCTTCCCCTTGCACCAAAAGAACAAAGGAAGGGCTTCGATTGCGATCTTTTTGAGGAAGCTCAACGGTGGGATGCACAGGGATGGCTTAGCTGACAGCTTACCGTATGTTAGGGTGTTCCCGAGAATCCCCTACTTCTCTACGTGAGCGCGGGTGGGGAGTGTTCAATTGAGTCGGTTTCATTTCTATCGTGTTGAGCGTGTAGTAAAAAATTTGGAAATGCTATTCGTTCCGTGACAGCATCCAAAAGGCGCGAAGTGTGATAGAATAAAATAAAAAAGGGTGTGAGTTCAATGGCCATGGACTACTTTCAGGTGAACTTGCCGAAAGAGTTTTTGCCCGCCATTAATGAATTGGAAGGCAACACAGTTGAGGCAAAAATAAAGCTTTCATTGGCGATTGGTTTGTTTGTTGGAAAACAGGTGACGCTGGCGAAAGCGGCTGAATTGGCAGGAAAATCCTTAGGGGAATTTATCGATGTATTGCGTTCGAAGGCGATTCCTTGGATGGAATATACGGAGGAACACATCAAAGATGATTGGGACACGGTGCAAAAATTGAGCAAAGAAAATAGGGATCACAATGAGTAGGGTTACGGTTAATTCTACACCGATTATAGGTCTGTCGATCGTTGGTCAATTGACTCTTTTGTCTGAACTATTTGATGAAGTATATGTTCCGGAAGCTGTCTATCAAGAAATTGTTCATAACCATGCCCCACGCCATTATGGAAAAGAGGAGCTCAAACGATTGGTCAGCGAGGGGGTGTTTAGGCTATACCATGTAAAAAATCGCAGCCTTGTTGAAAGTTTATATGGAAAATTCCATGCCGGGGAGTTAGAAGTTATTATTGGAGCGAAAGAACTTGGTGCTCAAGTCGTTGTGATTGATGAGCATGCTGCCAGATCATTGTCGAAACAATTCCTTTTACGGCCTATCGGTACAATCGGAGTTTTGATTCTGGGAAAGAAAAACAGGAAAATAGCGGAAGTCAAGCCGCTGTTAGACACTTTGCTTGAAAATGGATTTTATCTCTCCCAACGTCTCTATCGAGAGGCGTTGTCGTTGGCAGAAGAAACGCCGTAACCCCGCCCGCCGCGCTCGGCTTTTCCTTTTTAAAACCTGTCAACAACCCCCTTGACAAAATCGCGTTTACTTATCATTGAAGGGCCGGTTGTAAGCGTTTTAAGATAAAGGTACAGTCAAGCCAAAAAGGAGGAACAGCTTTATGACGCATACAACCGGAAACGAAACAGGCTTCCGTGTGAAGATTCAGCGGTTTGGCGGTTATTTGAGCGGCATGATTATGCCGAATATCGGGGCGTTTATCGCCTGGGGGCTGATTACCGCCCTGTTTATCCCGACCGGCTGGCTGCCGAACGAGACGTTTGCGAAGCTCGTCGGTCCGATGATTACGTATTTGCTGCCGCTGTTGATTGGCTATACGGGCGGCAAAATGGTGTACGACGTCCGCGGCGGTGTCGTCGGGGCGACGGCGACGATGGGCGTGGTCGTCGGTTCGGAAATCCCGATGTTTTTAGGCGCGATGATCATGGGGCCGCTTGGCGGTTATGTGATCAAAAAGGTAGACGGGCTCTTCCAAGGAAAAGTGAAACAAGGGTTTGAGATGCTCGTCAACAACTTTTCGGCCGGGATCGTCGGCGGCGTGTTGACGCTGCTCGCCTTTAAAGGAGTCGGCCCGGTCATTTCTGTGATCAGTAAAACGTTAGCGGCAGGAGTGGAAAAAATCATTGATTGGCACTTGTTGCCGCTGGCGAACTTGTTCATCGAGCCGGGGAAAGTGCTGTTCTTGAACAATGCGATCAACCATGGAATTTTAAGCCCGCTTGGCGTCGAACAAGCGGCGAAAACCGGAAAATCGATTTTGTTCTTGCTGGAAACGAACCCTGGTCCAGGGTTGGGGATTTTGCTGGCGTATTGGCTGTTTGGCAAGGGGATGGCGAAACAATCGGCGCCGGGGGCAGTCATTATCCACTTCCTTGGCGGGATTCATGAAATTTACTTCCCGTACATTCTCATGCGACCGATTTTGATTTTGGCAGCCATGGCGGGCGGCGTGAGCGGCGTGTTCACGTTTACGGTGCTCCATGCCGGGCTGGTGGCGGTGCCGTCGCCGGGAAGCATTTTCGCCTTGCTGGCGATGACGCCGAAAGGGAATTATTTCGGCGTGCTAGCCGGCGTGTTCGTCGCTGCAGCGGTGTCGTTCCTCGTCGCTTCGATTTTCTTAAAAGCGGCGAAACAATCCGAAGAGGAAGAAGAGTTGACGAAAGCAACGGAAAAAATGGAACAGCTGAAAGGAAAAAAGAGCCAAGTGGCTGCCGCATTGCAACAGAAAGAAGCCGCTTCGGCAGCTGTGGCCCAAGCGGTTCCTGGCCGCGTGAAGAAAATTGTGTTCGCGTGTGATGCGGGAATGGGCTCGAGCGCGATGGGAGCATCGATTTTGCGCAACAAAGTACAAAAGGCCGGGCTCGATATCGAAGTGACGAATACAGCGATCAACCAGCTTCCGGCCGACGCCGACATCGTCGTCACCCATCAAAACTTGACCGACCGGGCGAAGGCGAAGTTGCCCAATGCGTACCATGTATCGGTCGAAAACTTCTTAAACAGCCCGAAATACGATGAATTGATCGAGCAATTGAAAAAGAACGCGTAAATCGGCATGAGACGCAGGGGAAATGGCGTTCCCCCCTGCGTTTTGCTTTGTGATTTCCCGTTTACCTCGACGGCTAGGGGCACTTTCCTCCGCTCCCATCCGCATAGATGTGCCCGACCGCGGTGAACTTCGTCAAACGACGAAAGAGAAAAGTACATGCAAAATTAAAATCTGTCAACAATAACAATGACGAAAACGAAACATCTATTCATTGTCAAATCAAGAAAAAAGCCCTTAAAATAAGAATGGAAGAGGCAAAGATTTATTTCAAAAATGTCAACAATGCTGTTCCGTGATGGGAGGTGAACGGCGATGTACGTATCGGCACGGGAGCGGAAGTTGCTTGAACGGTTGTTGGCGGACGATAGGGACATAACAGTCGGCGAATTGGCGGAGGAACTGAATGTCAGCGCCCGCACGGTTCATCGTGATTTGCAAGGTTTGGAATCGGTCTTCCGCCGCTATGGGCTTAAGCTCGCGAAAAGAGCAGGAGTCGGCATCCGCCTCGTCGGGGAAGAGGAAAAGAAGCAGGCGCTGGCCGCAGAGCTGTTTCGCCTTTCTCATCATGAATACACCCCCGAAGAGCGGCAGCTCATGATTTTAATTGCGCTGTTGGAAGCCAACGAGCCAGTGAAACTCGTCACATTGGCCCATGACTTGAACGTCACGGTCGCCACTGTCAGCTTGGATTTGGACAAATTGGAACAAACGGTAGAAGCGTACGGGCTTTCGCTCATTCGCAAGCGCGGATACGGGGTGGAGCTTGCCGGTTCGGAATCAGCGAAACGGCGCTTGATGAGCGACTTGTTGTTCCGCCATGTTGATGAACACGAATTTTTGGCATTGATGAAAGAGACGATCCAAAAACGGACGGACGCTCCGCTTGACACCGTGGCGGAGAAGCTGCTCGGGCTTGTGGACAGAAAAAAGCTCGCTGTCATTGAGCAGCAAATCGAGCAAGTGAAAGAAAAGCTTCCGTTTACGATGGCCGACAGCTCGTACATCGCCTTCGTCGTCCATTTGGCGCTCGCCATCGAGCGCATCAAGCGGGGAGAAGCGATCCACTTCGATCCGCGTGATTTGCAGGCGCTTCAGGCGACGAAAGAGTATGAAATCGCGGAGGTGCTTGCCGAATCGTTGAAAAGAGCGTTTGGCATTGACATTCCAAATGAAGAAATCGGCTATATGACGATGCACTTGATGGGAGCGAAATGGCGCAGCCGCCAAGGAATGGTGATGGAGGAGCCGAGTTTGGCCGTCGGCATGAAGGCGCAACAACTCATCCGCTTTGTCAGTGATAAGATCGGCGTTGATTTATCCGCCGACCGTACGTTATACGAAGACCTTGTCGTCCATTTAAAGCCGGCTCTGTATCGCCTCGAACACGGAATGGGGGTCGCCAATCCGCTGCTTGATCCAATCAAACAAGACTATGCGGAGCTGTTCGCTATTGTCGCAGATGGGGCGCGGCAGCTGTTTGGCGGCATTCCGATCCCGGATGAGGAGATTGGCTATTTGGTGCTCCATTTTGCGGCCGCGCTCATGCGGGAGAAAAAAGGCTGGCGGGTGTTAGTCATTTGTTCGAGCGGGCTTGGGACGGCGAAAATTTTAGCGACGAGGCTGAAAAAAGAGATTCCGGACATTGTTTCGCTGGAACAAGCTTCCGCGTTTGAATGGAAAGGAAAAGATGTCAGCGCGTACGATCTCGTCATCTCGACCGTGCCGCTTCCTGAGGAGTATGGGCCGCATATCGTCGTCAGCCCGATGCTGACCGAGGAGGAAGCGCGGAAGATTCGCGAGTGTTTAGAGCGAAAATCGGCCGCTGAAAAGCGGATGAGGAAAGAGTCAACCGCACGGCGAAACAGGCCAGCCATCGACACGATGAAGGCGGTTCGGCGCATCAGCGAGACGATCGTCCACATTTTGGACGGTTTTTCCCTCGAGGTGGTCAAGAGGCGCTCTGTTCATGAAATATTGACGGACGCGTGCCGCCGCCTCGAACGAAGTGGCGTCATTGTCGATGCCGATGTCGTCATCGAGGAGCTGCGGCGCCGCGAGTCGCTTGGCGGGCTTGGCGTCCCTGGCACGACGCTGGCGCTTTACCACGCTCGAAGCTTCGCTGTCCTTCGTCCGTCTCTGACGATGTACCGACTTGATTCGCCGCAAACGGTGGCGGGGATGGACGGGGAGCCGATGGAGATCAACACGGTCGTGTTGCTTCTCGGTCCTGCTGATGCGGATGAAGAGGTGCTTTCAGTATTAAGCCATGTGAGCACGTTGCTCGTAAAGAACGAGCAAAGCGCGGCCACGTTGGCTTATGGCGGCGAAGACGAAGTGTATTCGCTTATTAGCGGCCATTTGGAACAATTTTTCGATGATTATTGGATATCGATGAAGGAGTGACACGGATGTTGACCCATTCGATTTTAAACAAAGAAAACATTGTGCTCAATGCGCAACCAAAAACGAAAGAAGAGGCGATCCGCCTCGCCGGCGAGGTGTTGGTCAAGCAAGGATATGTCGCCCCGGCATATGTTGATGCGATGCTTGAACGGGAAGAACTGACATCAACGTATATCGGCAACAACGTCGCCATTCCGCACGGAACGGAAGCGGCAAAAGCGCTCGTGAAACAGTCCGGCATTTCGATCGTGCAAGTTCCGGACGGCGTCGATTTTGGAGGCGGCAACATGGCCACGATCGTCATCGGCATTGCCGGCAAAGACGGGAAACATTTGGATATTCTTTCGAAACTCGCACTCGTCTGCGCCGAAGCAGACAATGTGGCCGCCATGGCGAACGCCAAAACGGCCGAGGAAATTCTTGCGCTGCTCCATGAGGTGAACGGCTGATGAGGGCCGTCCACTTTGGCGCCGGCAACATCGGCCGCGGCTTTATCGGCAGCCTGCTGGCGGCGTCGGGATATGACGTCGTGTTCGTTGATGTCAATGAACAAATCGTCCGTTTGCTGAAAGAGCGGGGGGAGTATCGCGTCATTGTTGCCGGCGAGCGGCGCGAAGAACAATGGGTGCGCGGCGTTTCGGCCCTGAACAGCCAAACGGAGCGGGAAGCGGTCATCGAGGCGATCGCAGACGCTGATTTGGTGACGACCGCGGTCGGCCCGCACATTTTGCCGGCTATTGCGCCAGTCATCGCCGCTGGGCTTGAGCGGCGCTTCACGGTTCATCAGAA
Organism: Geobacillus thermoleovorans; assembly: GCF_001610955.1. Taxonomy (GTDB): domain Bacteria; phylum Bacillota; class Bacilli; order Bacillales; family Anoxybacillaceae; genus Geobacillus; species Geobacillus thermoleovorans. Next base: position 1,855,321 of record NZ_CP014335.1, on the reverse strand, counting down.
GCCGCTTCACGTCATTGCCTGTGAAAACATGATCGGCGGCACGGAAACGCTGAAAATGCACGTCTTTGCCCATCTTTCCACGGCTGGGCAGCAGCTGGCAGATGAAAACGTTGGTTTTCTCAACTGCGCGGTCGACCGCATCGTGCCGAATCAGACGAATGACGATCCACTCGCTGTCACGGTGGAACCGTTTTTCGAATGGACGATTGAAACGCGAAACGTCATCGGCACTGTTCCGCCGATTCAAGGGGCTCATTTTGTCGCTGACTTAGAGCCGTATATCGAGCGCAAATTGTTTACGGTCAATACCGGCCATGCGTTGGCCGCTTACTTAGGGTATCTGCGAAACTACAAAACCGTCCAGGAAGCGATGAACGATGAAGGTATTCGATTGAATGTCGAGCAAGCGCTCAGTGAGTCGGGAGCCGTCTTATTGAAAAAGCACGGATGGCATGAGGAAGAGCACCGTTCCTATATCAAAACGACGATCGGGCGTTTCACCAACCCGTCCCTTTCCGACGATATCGTCCGTGTCGCCCGTTCGCCGATCCGCAAGCTCGGGCCGAACGACCGGCTCATCGCTCCGGCGACGCAATACTGCACACTATTTGGCAGCGTTCCTGCTGGTCTCGCCAAAGGAATTGCCGCGCTGTTGCGCTTTGATGATGCGAGCGATGCAGAAGCCGCCGCTCTGCAACAAACGATCGCACACCACGGAATCGAAGGAGCGCTTCGGCAATACGCGGGGCTTGAGAGTGCGCACCCGCTTGTGGCCGCGGTGAGGGAAGAGTACGGGAGAATGGAGAAAAACAAAAGCTGACCGCCTTTCAAATGTCGTCGACCTCCAATCGTGCAAAAACCCCGGGGGATCGACGACAATATTTTTTTGCGTCAAAATCCTACAACCAACACGGCTCAACAGTATTGACAGAATTTTTGAAACGTGATATTCTGAAAACAGCCAAAAGGGGAAAAGCTTGATTTTATGCGAATGGTTTGGGTTTTTATCGTACCTATGAGGGATTGAAACCCTGCAAGTCCGATTCCATCGGAAGATGAATGAATGTTTTTATCGTACCTATGAGGGATTGAAACATGCATCCAGTTCCTCATAACCCTCACATGCAATCAGTTTTTATCGTACCTATGAGGGATTGAAACGCTCTCGCTCAAACAACGGGTCTTTGCGCCAGTTGGTTTTTATCGTACCTATGAGGGATTGAAACTCTCAAAGCTCACTGTTTTTGGAGATTTGCCACGAAGTTTTTATCGTACCTATGAGGGATTGAAACTCTTGATTGGTCCATACATGCTCAAACCGCTCTCGCGAGTTTTTATCGTACCTATGAGGGATTGAAACATCTGTTCAACAGTTAAATCACGTGGTACAGGAATACGTTTTTATCGTACCTGTGGGGGACTGAAGCGCTATACAGTACGGTACAACTTTTTCTGTCCCCGATGCAGGATTTTCACCCCCTGCTTGCGAATGGATAGAATTGAACACGTTCAAAGAGGGGTGATGGAATGGCTATTGACCACGACCGGTTGTTTAAAGAACTGATCCAAACGTTCTTCGAAGAGTTTCTTCTCCTCTTTTTTCCCGACATGCATGAACACATTGATTTCAGCCATTTGTCCTTTCTGTCCGAAGAACTGTTTACCGATGTCACGGCAGGTGAAAAATACCGCGTCGATCTATTAGTCGAGACGAAGCTGAAAGGGGAGGATGGGCTGATCATCGTTCATGTGGAGAATCAAAGCTACGTGCAACCATCGTTTCCAGAGCGCATGTTTATCTATTTCAGCCGTTTGTTTGAAAAATACCGCACCCGCATCGTTCCGATCGCTGTCTTCAGCCATGACACCCTCCGCGAAGAACCGTCCGTGTTCTCAATCGAGTTTCCCTTTGGCGACGTGCTGCAGTTTCGCTTTTTCCCGGTGGAGTTGCGCAAGAAACATTGGAGAGACTATATCCGGCATGACAATCCGATTGCGGCTGCCCTCCTTGGCAAAATGGGGTATACTGAAAGTGAGAAAATTGAGTTGAAAAAAGAGTTTTTGCGCATGTTGGTGCGATTGGAGCTGGATGAAGCGAGGCAACGGCTCTTGTTGGGCTTTTTTGAAACGTATGTGAAGCTGTCGGAGGAGGAAGAGCAACAACTGCAAAGAGAGGTGAAGGAGATGGAAACGACAGAAAAAGAGAAAATGTTGGAGCTGATCATTTCCTATGAGCAAAGGGGAAGAAAACAGGGGTTGGAAGAAGGAATTAAACGCGGGATTGAACAAGGGATCAAACAGGGAATGAAACAAGGAATGAAGCAAGGAATGAAGCAAGGAATGAAACAACTGATCCGCAACATGGCGCGCAAAGGAATGAAGGTGGAAGATATTGCTCGGTTGGTGGATCTTCCAGAGCAAGATGTTTGGGAATTGCTTGAAGAGCAGGGAAATTAAACACAAGAGGCGGCTATCTAACGAGGACGGTTGGCGGCGACAAAAGAGGCAGATGAAATCATTGATTCGTAAGTGATAGATTGTAAAAAAACGGATGATTGTCCTGTCGCATAAAAGATGAGGAACGAAAGTCAGAAAGTATGTACTGTACCAAAGTTTTATGTACCGTCTGCTTTGAAGGCTGGCGGTCTTTTTTTTGCTTTGAGACTCCAGCGTTCCGCTAGGTGCTTGATATCAGGTCTGATTATACCTCCATGAACAAAATGCACAAAATTCATTTTATTTTCAAAAACTTCACACCGATCTGGCGGCGTGATAACGTTATGGATGAAAACGTTATCAAAGGAAACAAGGGGGGCAAGGGAGAATGAAGAAAAAAAGATGGTGGGGGTTGCTAGCGGCTGGGATGATGACACTGGCATTGGCGGCCTGTGGAGGCAATGAATCGGCGGGGTCGAAACCGTCCGGTTCCAACTCCGGTTCGTCTGCTTCCAACTATCCGACGAAGCCGATTACGATTGTCGCTCCGTCCGGAGCGGGCGGCGGCTGGGATTTAACGGCCCGCGCGATTACGAAGGTGTTGGATGAGACGGGGCTCATCAAACAGACCATGACGGTTGAAAACAAACCAGGCGGCGGCGGGGCGGTCTTTATGGCCGAATACGCCACCCAAGATGTGAAAAACGATTACAAACTATTTGTCAACTCCCCGCCAATTATTATCAACAACTTGAAAAAAGAAGGGAACAGCCCGTTTGGCTACAAAGACACGACACCGCTCGCCCAGTTGACGAAGGACTTTGGCGCGATTGTTGTGAAGGCGGATTCGAAATTTCAAACGTTAACCGACTTGCTTAATACCATTAAACAAGATCCGAAATCGGTCACGGTAGCCGGGGGATCGGCGCCAGGTTCGATGGATCATTTAGTCGCGATTTTGCCGATCTATAAGTCGGGCATCGATCCGAAATCAGTCAAGTATGTTTCGTACGATGGCGGCGGGGAAGCGATGGCTGCGCTGCTTGGCGGCAATGCCGATGTGATTGCAACGGATGCCTCTTCTGTTGGCGAATATCTCAAAGCCGGCAAAGTGCGGGTGTTGGCGGTTTCCGCTCCAGAACGCCTCGGCGGAGTGCTGAAAGACGTGCCGACGTTGAAAGAGCTTGGCATTGATGCGGAATTTACGATTTGGCGCGGGGTTTTTGGGCCGAAGCAAATGTCCCGAGAGGCAAAAGCGTTTTGGGAAGAAACATTGAAAAAGTTGTCTGAACACGAGAAGTGGAAAGAAGAACTGCAAAAACAAGGCTGGGCGGCGGAATATCGCAATTCGGACGAATTTACGAAGTTTTTGCAAGAGCAGGAGCAGCAAATCGGCGACCTTCTGAAGTCGCTTGGCATGCATAAATGAAGCAAGGGGGAAGAACATTCTTCCCCTTTTTTGTAAAGAACAGGAGGAAGAACCATGAACAAAACGGCTGATCGTATCGCGGCGGTGGCATTCTTGGCGGTTGGTTCCTTGTTTATGGCGGAAAGCTTGCGCCTATCGAAAAGCGCCTACGGCAGTGCGGTAGGACCGAACGTATTTCCGTTTTTGCTTGGACTTGTTCTGGCATTATTAAGCATCAAGCTGTTGTTTGAAACGAGAGGCTATAAGGATTATAAGGATTCAGTGGGAGAGAAGCCGCCGCGGCAGTACAAAAAGTTTCTCATCATTTTCATTGCTGCTGTTTTCTATGCGACGTTGCTTGAAACGGTTGGGTATGTAATCACGACGTTTCTGTTTCTTGTTATCGGCTTTCAAACGATGGAAAGAGGGGCGCTATGGAAGTCGATCGCCATTGCGGCTGGCTTTTCGCTTGGCGTATATGGCCTTTATGTGAAGCTGCTGCAAGGAACATTGCCAAGCTGGCCGATTTGGTTCCAATGAAGGGAGGGGCATCATGAGCACACTATCGTTTTTGCTTGACGGATTTCAGACAGCGCTTCAGCCGCATAACTTGCTGTTTGCCTTTATCGGGGTGTTGATCGGCACAGCGGTCGGTGTGCTTCCTGGGATTGGCCCGATGAGCGGGGTGGCGTTGCTTATTCCGGTGACGGCGTCGATGACGTCCGGCCTTAGTCCGGAACAGGCGGCAGCCAGTTCGATTATTTTGCTCGCCGGCGTGTATTACGGGGCGATGTATGGCGGTTCGACGACATCGATTTTGTTAAATACGCCTGGGGAATCGTCATCGGTTGTCACAACGCTGGACGGCTATCAAATGGCCCGGCAAGGAAGGGCGGGGGCGGCGCTTGCCATTGCCGCGATCGGTTCCTTTGTCGCCGGAATTGTTTCGCTAATCGGCCTCGTCTTATTGGCCCAACCGTTGTCGAATGTGGCGCTGAAGTTCGGCCCGGCTGAATATTTTTCGCTCATGCTGCTCGGGTTGGCGGCGGTGAGCGGACTGGCTGGCAAATCGATGACGAAAGCATGGATCATGACAGTGTTCGGCTTGTTGATTTCCACGATTGGGCTCGACAATGTTTCCGGCGTGGCTCGCTTTACGTACGACATTTCCTATTTATATGGAGGTCTCGAGTTTTTAACCGTAGCGGTCGGGCTATTTGCGTTAGGAGAGGTATTCAAGTCCATTCTCCATCATGAGACGAACGACGGGGACATCGCCAAAATCGGGCGCGTGTTGCCGACGAAAGCGGATTTGAAAGAAAGCGCGGGGCCGATCGCCCGTGGGTCGCTGCTCGGTTTTTTCATCGGGGTGTTGCCGGGAGCCGGGGCCACGTTGGCATCGTTTTTCTCCTATATTCTTGAAAAGAAAGTGAGCAAACATCCGGAAAAGTTCGGGCAAGGGACGATCGCCGGTGTGGCGGCGCCGGAGTCGGCGAACAACGGGGCTTCTGGGGGCGCAATGATTCCGCTTTTGACGCTGGGCATTCCTGGTTCAGGGACGACAGCGATCCTCATGGGTGCACTCATTATGTACAACGTCCAGCCAGGTCCACTGTTGTTCGATGAGCATCCAGCTGTCGCCTGGGGATTGATCGCCAGCATGTTTATCGGCAACGTCATGTTGCTCATTCTCAACATGCCGCTCGTCAAAGTGTTCGCGAAAATTATCCAGACGCCGACGAAATATTTGTTGCCGCTTATTATTGCCATTTCCGTGTTCGGTGTGTATGCGGTGCAAGTGACGACGTTTGATGTGTTTCTGTTGCTGGCGTTTGGTCTGCTTGGCTACTGGCTTGCAGAGCACGACTATCCATTGGCACCGCTTGTGTTGGGGCTTGTTCTCGGGCCGATGATCGAAAACAATATGCGCCGGGCGTTGACGGCATCAAACGGGGACTATCTCGTTTTCTTTGAAAAGCCGATTTCGCTCGTCTTGTTGGTCATTGCCTTTTTATGGATTGCCGTGCCGTTTGTCATGAAACTAAGAGGAAAATCGGTCGTCATCAACGAAGATATGTAATAATAGAAAGAAAGACGTTCCGCCTAACAGGCGGACTGTCTTTCTTTATTTGCTGTTTGGGGAGCGAGCCCTATGAAGCTTCAGACACGGTTAATGGTCATTATTTGTTCATTGTTGCTGCTGGTGATCGTGGTTTTAACGTTTTTGTTTCAGCATATGTTTGCGACGACGCTCAAACAACAAATTGGCATGCGAGCGCTGAATGTGGCCGAGACGGTCGCGTCGACTCCGCTCGTGCGCGAGGCGTTCCGCGACCCGAATCCGTCAGTGCGCTTGCAGCCGTTTGCCGAACATATTCGCCGAAAGACAGGGGCGGAGTACGTAGTGATTGGCAACCGTAAGGGAATCCGCTACGCTCACCCACTGCCAGATCGGATTGGAAAGCATATGGTAGGGGGCGACAACGGCGAAGTGCTGAAAGGCAAAGCGATTATTTCCGAGGCGGTCGGTTCGCTTGGTCCGGCGATCCGGGGAAAAGCGCCGATTTTTGATGAAAACGGACATGTGATCGGCATTGTTTCGGTTGGTTTTTTGCTAGAGGATATTCAGCGTACAGTATGGTCGTATCGTATGAAGATGTTTCTCTTCTCCGTTTTTGCCCTCTTTCTCGGAGCGGTGGGTGCAATGGCGATCGCCAGCACGGTGAAAAAATCGATTCATGGTCTTGAACCGGAAGAAATCGGTTTGCTCTACCAAGAAAAGCAGGCGATTTTAGAAGCGATTCGCGAAGGAATTGTGGCCATCAATCAAGAGGGAACGATTACAATGGTCAATCAAACCGCGTTGAAGTTGCTTGGGTATGAGAACGAACGCGGTGTATTGGGAATGCCTATCTTACAGCTTATTCCCCACTCGAGGTTGCCTGAAGTCATTCGGACGGGACAGGCGGAATTTGACGATGAAATGGTGTTAGGTGAAGAAACGGTCATTGCGAACCGAATCCCGATTAAGGATAAAACTGGGCGCGTCATTGGAGCGGTGTCGACGTTTCGCAACAAATCGGAGCTGTATCGCCTCACAAAAGAGCTGTCCCAGCTCCGGGTGTACGCGGATGCGCTGCGGGCGCAAACACATGAATTTTCCAATAAGCTGTATTTGATCTCTGGGTTGATTCAACTTGAGTCGTATGAAGAAGCGCTTGAGCTTATTACGAAAGAAACGAACTTACAACAAAATATCATTCGTTTTGTCATGAAAGAAATCCCGGATTCGATCATCGGCGGGCTGCTGATTGACAAGTTCAACCGCGCCCATGAGCTGAAAATCACCTTTGAAATTGATCGGGAAAGCAGTTTTCGCGATGTGCCGCCATGGATTGATCGCGACCATTTGGTGACGATTATCGGGAATTTGTTGGATAACGCCATGGAAGCGGTCCTCCACAACGGAAAAGAAGAGAAACGAGTGACCATTTTTTTGACCGACCTCGGCGATGACTTGATTATTGAGGTCGAGGATAACGGATTAGGCGTTGATCCGGATGTGGCGGAACGGATATACGACCGCGGCTTTTCGACCAAAGCCAACGGCCTCCGTGGGTATGGGCTTGATCTTGTCAGGAAGGCGCTGGCGATGCTTGGTGGGCAAATCACCTACCAGTCGAAACAAGGAGAGGGAACGGTGTTTACCGTCATTATTCCGAAGCGGTCGGGCCGTGCCAACCCATGCTGAAAGAAAGCATTTCCCATAAAAGGCCTCTACACCTTTATGCATCAATATTTCGGAGGGAGGGAAGCAGGGGGGATGATTCGTGTACTTATTATTGAAGACGACCGCCGCATCGCTGAAATTAATCGGCGCTTTGTCGAGAAAGTGAATGGGTATGAAGTGGTCGGCATTGCCACGAACGCCGAAGAGGCAAGGGAATTGACAGAGGTGCTGCAACCCGACGTGTTGTTGCTTGATGTCTATTTTCCGGATATGAACGGCCTCTCTTTTTTAAAATGGGTTCGGGAACGCTTTTCCAATATCGATATTATTATGATCACAGCAGCACGAGAAGTGGATGCCTTGAAACAAGCGCTGCATGGCGGGGTGTTTGATTATATTATCAAGCCGATTATGTTTGATCGATTTGCCGAAACCTTGCATCGATATAAAGAATATTATGATAAAATGCAGCAGTGGATGAAAGAAAAAGAGTGGATCGATCAAGAGGATGTCGACAAACTGATCGGGCGGGAGGCCCCGGTTAGGGATCAGCCTATGCTTCCAAAAGGCATTCAGCCGCTAACCCTTGAAAAAGTGCTGATGGTTGTGAAACGGTGTCAAGATGGTGTGACGGCGGAAGAAGTGGGACGGCAAATTGGCACAAGCCGGACGACCGCCCGTCGATATTTAGAATACCTTGTCTCCACGGGACAAGTGCTAGCCGATATTGTCTATGGATCGGTCGGACGTCCAGAGCGGATTTATAAGAAAAGAGGATGAGCGAGATCCGTTTCAGAGAATAGCGGCTTCCGTATGCATAAAGAAAGCGGGGGAAAACATCTTGGACATTTTTGTGAGTATCTTGCTTCAAGTCATGATTCCGATGTTGCTGATCGTCGGCTTGGGGGCAGGGTTTCACCGTTTCTTTCGTCTTGACCTCAATACATTATCCAAATTGAACATGTATGTCCTGCTGCCGGCAGTCGCATTCATCAACGTGTACGACAGTGAGTTGAATGGAAAGGTGTTAGCGGCTATCTTAGGGTTTCTTCTGTTGCAAAACGGCGGGCTGATGGTTTTGAGTAGGATCATGGCGAAACTATTCAAACTGGAGCGAAGTATGGCAGCGGTGTTTCAAAATACGGTTGTGCTGAACAATTCTGGCAACTTCGGCATTCCTGTCAGCCAGCTGGTGTTTCACCAACATCCGCTCGGGGCGACGATTCAAATCATCGTGACCATTTTTCAAAACTTCTTGACCAATACATATGGAGTGTATCAGTTCGTGTCAGGAAACGGGAAAAGTGGGAAATGGGCCGCTGAGATATGGAAAAATCCCGTTCTTCACGCGCTGTTGTTCGGTGTGGTCTGCCGATGGCTTCACGTCCCAATCCCATCATTTTTATGGACGCCGCTTCGGCGGGTTGCCGACGCGTTTTTAGCCATCGCCCTCTTTACGTTGGGAGCGCAAATCGCCTACGCCCGTTTTAACGCCTTGCCGCCGCTTGTGTATGCAAGTGTGTTTGGGCGTCTCGTTTTGTCGCCGCTGTTGGCTGCGTCTTTGATCTTTCTATTAGGAATTGATGGAGTGACGGCTCAGGCGTTGCTCATTGCTAGTTCCTATCCGTGCTCGCGCAATACGGCGCTGTATGCACTCGAGTATGACTGCCACCCAGATTACGCCGCCCAGGCGGTGTTGGTGTCGACTTTGTTGAGCGCCATTACCGTTACAGGCGTTGTGTATGCGGCCCGGCTGTTGTTTCCGATCGCTGGATGAAAACGAGGGCAAGCTGTCGTCGACTCCCAATCATGCAAAAATCATGGGGGGATCGACGACAATGTGCTTTCGTGTCAAAACCCTACAGCTTACATTGCAGGTTCGGTTAGAAACAGCTACCATACTTTAATGGCAGGTGCAAGTACATCTTTTGGTGATGAACCAATATCGGCTCTTCACCACAAGTTGTACTTGAGATTTTAAGATAGGTATGCATAGGAAAAATAGAGGGTGCAAAAAATGCGAATGTTCCTGTATGGTAAAGGTGACCAAACCAACCCATTGGAGGAACATTCGCATGTATTCTCCGTTTATCAAAGAACTCATCGATTGACCAGACGTTTTGATTCAAAAGGTGCGAAAACGAAGAAGAACGTTGGATTTTCGAACTTTCTCTGACGCTTTAGGATTTCAATCCAAAACTATTGTAAACCGCTTTCATTTGGTTTATAATAAAGCTAAACCGGTTTATGAAAATACTTTTGAACTAAATCGATTTAGTCTGAAAGAGGGATCCCAGTTGAAAAAAGTAACGATGGCCGATGTCGCGAAATTGGCCAACGTTTCGAAAAGCACGGTCTCGCAATACTTGAACAAACGCTATGAATATATGAGCGAGGAAACAAGAAAGCGCATCGCTCAAGCGATTGAGGAACTTGGCTATCAGCCAAACGTCATCGCCCGCAGCTTAAAGCAAAAGACGACAGCGACCATTGGCGTGATTGTGTTCAACATGCTTCATATGTTGACGACGCAAGTGCTGCACGCCATTGAAGAGGAATGCCAAAAGCGCGGGTTTCAAGTCATTGTCTGCAACTCCGGCGATGATTCGGAAAAGGAGAAAAAATATGTTGACATGTTGCTGGCGAAACAAGTGGACGGGCTGATCGTGTTTCCGACAGGGAAAAATGAAGAGGTCTACCGCCGCCTTGTCGAGGAGCGCTTTCCGCTTGTGTTTGTCGACCGGATGGTGCCGGGGGTGGAGGCGGACAGCGTGCTGCTTGATAATGCAGGTGCAGCGGAAATGGCGGTTCAGTATTTCGCTTCCTATGGCTACGACCGGATTGCCATTGTCACCCCGCCGCTTGTCCCTTACAACGTGCCGCGGATGGAACGATTTGAAGGGTTTCGGGCGGCCATGGAGAAAAGGGGATTTGAAGTCGGCGATCAAAACGTCATCGCCGCTGAACCTGCCGCGCTGCCTGGGGAGCTGAAGAAGCGGTTCATGGAATCGGAGCGGCCAAACGCCTTGTTTGCGATTAACGACTTGACGTTAATGGGCGTTTTGCGGTTTGTGAAGGAGACGGGCATCCGTATGCCGGATGAACTGGCGATCATCAATATTGACGATGTGCCGTTTGCCGATATTTATACACCGGCGTTGACGACGATCGCCCAGCCAACGTTTGCGATGGGAAAAAAAGCGGCGGAGCGTGTGTTTGAACAAATGGATTCGAATCATGCCGACAGCCCGCGCGTGTTTCGTTTCTCCCCGGTGTTGATGGAAAGGACAGCGATCAGACGGGAGAAGGCATGAGGAAGGGAGGAGAAACGATGGCGATTCATGGGGACGTCGTCATTGGGATTGATATTGGAACGACAAGTACGAAAGCGGTCGTGTTTGACGAGCAGGGGAGGGTGCTGGCCTCTCATGCGATCGACTATCCGATCATCCAGCCGCACCCGGGGTTTGCGGAGCAGGATCCGGAAGAGCTGTTTGCCGCGGTCATTCAAGCGGTCGGAGCGGTGACGATCCGCCACGGCATCCGCCCAGAGCAGGTGAAAGCGATGGGCTTGAGCGCGGCGATGCACTCGATCATGGCGCTTGACGGATCCGGGCGGCCGCTTACCCGCCTCATGATCTGGGCGGACAACCGGAGCGTCGCCCAAGCGGAGCGGCTGTTGAAAGAACAGAACGGGCTTGATATTTATCGGCGGACGGGGACACCGATCCACCCGATGTCCCCGTTGCCGAAACTGCTTTGGCTGAAAGAGAAGCAGCCGGATGTGTTTCGGCAAGCCCGCTGGTTTGTCTCTGTGAAAGACTATGTGCTTTACCGCCTATATGGCGATTATATCGCTGACCATTCGCTCGCTTCAGCCACTGGTTTGTTCCGCCTCGATACGCTTGATTGGGACGAGGGTGTGCTTTCGTTTCTTGGTATCAGCCGCGAGCAGCTGCCGCGTTTAGTTCCAGCTATACACATTCTGCAAGGAATGAAGAAAGAATGGGCGGATAAAATGGGGGTATCCGCTGATGTGCCCGTCGTTATCGGCGCAAGTGACGGCGTGCTCGCCAATGTCGGTGTCGGGGCGGTGCTTCCGGGGGAAGCAGCGATTACAATCGGGACGAGCGGGGCGGTGCGGACGATCGCGACAAAACCGACAACCGATGAAAAAGGGCGGACGTTTTGTTATGCGTTGACGCCTGGCTATTGGGTCGTTGGCGGGCCGACGAACAACGGCGGCATCTTGCTTCGCTGGCTGCGCGATGAGTTCGGCGCCCAGGAGCGGGAAGTGGCGAAAAAGCTCGGAATGGATCCATACGATTTGTTGACGAAATACGCCGAACGTGTTCCGCCTGGATCCGAGGGGCTGGTGTTTTTGCCGTTTTTATCGGGCGAGCGGGCGCCGTATTGGAACGCGAACGCGCGTGGGACGTTTTTTGGCCTTGGCCTTCATCATAAGCGCGAGCATTTCATCCGCGCTGTCATGGAAGGCGTCTGCTTCAGCATCCTATCCGTCGCCTTGGCCATTCGCGATGCAACCGGGCCGATGTCAGAAATCCGCGTCTCGGGCGGATTTGCCAAATCGCCGTTTTGGCGGCAAATGCTTGCCGATATGCTCGGCAAACCGCTCATTGTGCCGCAGACGCACGAGGCTTCAGCGTTAGGAGCGGCCGCGGTGGCGCTTCATGCATTAGGCGAATTGCCGTCGCTTGAGATGGTGAAACCATGGATCGGTACAATGGCCCGCCATGAGCCGAACGAAGCCCATACGCTCATTTACGCCGAGCTGTTTGATTTGTATGCTCGTTTGTATGAGCGATTGAAAGAGGAATTTGACATCATCGCTGCGTTTCAGCGACGCAATGGGTAAAAGGGGCAAATCCTAAATCGGTTTAGGGCTCCAACGTTACGGTTACTAAATCGATTTATCCCCTCTCTCTTAAACAAAACTGAAAACGTTTGCTTTAGTAAGGGCTAAATCGATTTATCTATAAAGCAATAAGAAAAACGCAAGGAGGAGACGCAGATGGGAATTGCCATTGTTATTGCCGCTATTATCGTTTTGTTATTGCTCATTACGGCGGTGAAAATGCATCCGTTTGTCGCACTCATTTTAGTGTCCGTCGGCGTCGGACTGGCGATGGGGATGCCGCTTGTCGCTCCGTCTCCAGAAACGCCGGGGATCATTGATTCGATTAAAGCGGGGCTTGGCAATACGCTTGGCTTTTTAGCGATCGTCTTGGCGCTCGGGACGATGCTCGGCAAAATGATGGCCGAATCAGGCGGCGCCGAGCGCATTGCGAAAACGTTGATCGACCGCTTTGGCCAAAAACGCGTCCATTGGGCGATGATGGTCGTCGCCTTTTTAGTCGGCATTCCGGTCTTTTTCCAAGTGGGGTTTGTATTGCTCATTCCGCTCGTCTTTACGATTGCGATGGAAACCGGCATTTCACTTGTGACGATCGGCATTCCGCTTGTCGCCGGTTTGTCGGTGGTGCACGGCCTTGTCCCGCCGCATCCGGCGGCGATGGCGGCTGTCGGCATTTTTCAAGCTGACGTTGGAAAGACCATTCTTTATTCGATTATCGTCGGTCTGCCGACGGCGATCATTGCTGGGCCGCTGTACGGCAAATGGATCGGTTCGCGCCTGCACAAAACAGTGCCGGCGGAGATTGCCGAACAGCTTGTGCAGCATAAAGAAGCACGTGAGTTTCCAGGCTTTGGCAATACGCTGTTCACGATTTTGCTTCCGGTCATTTTGATGTTGATTGCCTCTGTGGCAAACGTGACGCTTGATCAAAAGTCAGAAGCGGCGAAAGTGTTGCGCTTTATCGGCGACCCGATTGTTGCGCTCTTGATCGCGACGGTTTATTCGTTCTTCAGCTTAGGCTACGCCCGCGGCTTCAACCGCGACGCTGTCTTGAAATTTGCCAACGACTGCCTCGGCCCGGTCGCGAACATCCTGCTTGTCATCGGGGCGGGCGGCGCATTCAACAAAGTGCTGCTTGATTCCGGCATCGGCGAACAAATCGCGGAAGTGGCGAAACACTCGCACTTCTCTCCGCTCCTGTTAGGCTGGGGCATTGCGGCGCTCATTCGCGTAGCGACGGGATCGGCGACCGTCTCGATGATGACCGCTGCCGGCATCGTTGCCCCCATCGCGGCTACCATGCCGGGAACGAATATGGAACTGCTTGTCTTGGCGACCGGCGCGGGTTCGTTGATCTTGTCGCACGTCAATGACTCCGGCTTCTGGATGATCAAAGAATATTTCGGCATGACGGTGAAAGAAACGCTCATGACATGGACAGTCATGGAAACGATTATTTCGGTGGTGGCGTTTGTCTTCATTTTGTTATTGAATATGGTTCTCTAGCCTTTTCCAGGCAAGACGCTCGTTTTTAGAAGAACGGGCGTCTTATTTTTATATGTCCTTTTGTTATATTTTATATTATAATTATGTAATAAAAAATGACATAAGGAGTGACGCCTGTTGATTTTTGCGAGACGTGCGGAACGAAAAATAAAGCGCGAACTGGATCAGCCTCGACGTGAGGAAACGCAGGGAGGACCGCAACAAATTGCAAGGCAAATTGTTGTGGCGGTTGATCAGCTCAAAGCAGCGATGGAACAGATGAAGATGGCGGCACTTTCGCTGAATGACATTTCCGATTCAAGCCGGAATAGTGCGGCAGAGCTGATGGACCATAGCGAGAAAACGGTGGAGTATACGGAAAAAGTGGCGAACAAAATGCGAACAATCGAGGAGGCGGCTAGGGAAATCGCTGCATCTTCGCGTGATATGTATGCGAGCAGCCAGCAGTTTTCCGAACATTGGCTGCATTCATGGAATTCATTGGAGACGTTGCAAAAAGAAATTCGAACACTGCGCTCCCACCATGAAACGTTATTGGAACAAATGGACCGTCTCGTTCATCATTCGCGACGCATCAATGAAATTATATCAGCGATCGGCGAGATTTCGCAGAAAACGAAAATTTTGTCGCTCAATGCCAATATTGAGGCGGCTCGTGCGGGAGAACATGGGCGCGGGTTTGCGGTCGTCGCGCGGGAAATCGGCATGTTGGCGAATCAAACGTCGGAAGCTGTCCAGCAAACACAGGATATTTTGTCCCTTATTCAACGCGAAATCGCAGCGACAACCGATATCGTTCGCGAAGAAACAAAGCAAATCGATGTCGAAGAGAAAGAAATGGAAGCGATTATGTCGTTCCTTCATTTGCTGCAGCGACAGCTGAATGATATGACGGACCTCGTCTCCTCTTCTGTCCGGTCAGCGTCTGGGCAGTCGGACAGCGTGAAAGAAATCGCCGTTCTCCTAGAAGAAATCGTGCAATTGAGCCGGGAAAATCAACGGTTTGTCGAGCGAGTGACGGCGGATATGAACGAACAGCATGAAAGCGTCGAACAGATTTTGCGCATTAATGAAGCGCTGCAAAAGACAGCGGAGGAGCTGCAGCAAACGGTCGGACGTGATTGGATGAGAGAAACGATTTCTGTCGATGATGCGGTCGTGAAAAACACGATTCAGAAACTATCGGCTTTGCTTCAGTCAGCTCCGTTGGAACAAATGGATGAGGCCATGCATCAACGCGTGCTGGATCGATTTTTATCTGAGAATGGAGAGATTGAGGCTGTCTGGTCGAATCGTCTTGATGGGGCGTTTGTCTATTCGAATCCGCCGGCGGGCTTGGTCAACGCCAAAGTCCGGTCGTGGTTTCAGGAAGCTTGTAGAGGAACAGTGTATGTTTCCGATCCGTATGTATCGGCATTGACGAAACATCTTTGCGTCACGGTGTCCGCTCCCATTAGGGATCATAACGGTCAAATTGTCGGGGTCATTGGAGTGGATTTGTCGCTTGTGAAATGAACGCTGCCCCAAAAAGGTGCATGTGTGCCTTTTTGGGGCATGTTTTGTTTTTCGACCTGGCTGATTGGTCGGAAGATGATTGATAATAAATATAACAAAAATATGTAATAAAATATGACAAATATGTTGACTCCGTGAAACGTGGGCCTTATACTGCTAATCAAGAACAAATCCTCAACGTGGAGAACATGCATCGCTTTTGAGGAACAAGGGAGGGATGCGCTCTTTTAGATGAACGAGGGGCAGGAATTCATCGATGTTTCAAATGAATAGGGGGAAGGGTGTGCGAATGAAACCAGCATTCATGTGGAAATTATGGCTGCTTTTATGCGTCAGTGTTTTTGCTCTTGGGGGATGTGCGGCGTCATCAGCAGTGGATCAAGCCAAAAACGAGAATCAAAATGATTCATCTTCGGCTGGCAAAGAAGGGGATGTGGTCAAAGTAGGAATCCTGCACTCGTTAAGCGGAACGATGGCCATCAGTGAAGTGTCGCTGCGCGATGCCGAGTTAATGGCCATTGAGGAAATCAATGCATCGGGCGGGCTGCTCAGCAAGAAGATTGAACCGGTTGTGGAAGATGGAGCGTCCGACTGGCCGACATTTGCCGAAAAGGCGAAAAAATTGCTGCAAAAAGATCAAGTGGCCGCCATTTTCGGCGGTTGGACATCGGCGAGCCGCAAGGCGATGCTTCCGGTTGTGGAGCAAAACAACGGGCTGCTTTGGTATCCGGTGCAATATGAAGGGATGGAGTCATCACCGAACATCTTTTACACCGGGGCGACGACGAATCAACAAATCGTTCCGGCGGTCAGCTGGCTCTTGAAAAACCGCGGCAAAACGTTTTTCTTGCTTGGGTCGGATTACGTCTTTCCGCGGACAGCCAACAAAATCATCAAGGCTCAGCTGAAGGCCGAAGGAGGGCAAGTGGTCGGGGAAGAATATACGCCGCTCGGCCATACCGATTATAGCACCATTATCAGCAAAATCAAACAAGTGAAACCGGCTGTCGTCTTCAATACGCTCAACGGCGATAGCAATGTCGCCTTTTTCAAACAGTTGAAAGACGCTGGCATCACGCCGAAAGACGTGACGGTGATGTCCGTCAGCATCGCAGAAGAAGAAATCCGCGGGATCGGGCCGGATGTGTTGGCCGGTCATTTGGCTGTGTGGAACTATTTTCAGACGACCGATACACCGGAGAATAAGGCATTTGTACAAAAGTATAAAGAAAAGTATGGACAAGACCGCGTGACGGATGACCCGATTGAAGCGGCGTATACTGCGGTTCATTTATGGGCCGAAGCAGTGAAAAAAGCCGGTTCCTTTGATGTTGATCAAGTGAAAAAAGCGGCGGCCGGCCTTGAATACAAGGCGCCGGAAGGAACGGTGAAAATTGACGGGGAAACGCAGCATCTATGGAAAACGGTGCGCATTGGCGAAATCCAAGCGGACGGACAATTCAAAGAGTTATGGAATTCCGGCCAGCCGGTGAAGCCGGATCCGTATTTAAAAAGCTACCCATGGGCGAAAGGATTAAGTGAATAGTTCACTTGGAAGGAAGGGATTTCCTTCCTTCTTGCCCAGCGGACATGAGAGGGGGGATGGCGATGTTCATTGACCAATTATTCAACGGGCTGAGCGTCGGTTCGATTTTGCTTTTGATTGCCATTGGGTTGGCGATCACGTTCGGGCTGATGGGCGTCATCAATATGGCGCACGGTGAACTGATGATGGTCGGAGCGTATACGACCTATGTCATCCAGCAATGGTTCACTAGCCATATGCCGCACTCGGCAGGGCTGTATTTTGTCGCCGCCATTCCATTGTCATTTTTGGCAGCCGCTCTGCTTGGATGGGGGCTGGAAAAAAGTTTGATCCGCCATTTGTATCGCCGTCCGTTGGACAGTTTGTTGGCTACATGGGGGATCAGTTTGATTTTGCAACAGACCGCCCGTCTCATCTTTGGGGCGCCCAACGTGGCGGTTGTGCCGCCAAGCTGGCTGGATGGCGGAATCCGCTTGTTTGGGACAGTGTTTCCGTATAAACGGTTGTTTATTCTTTGCCTTGTGTTGGCGATCGTTTTCTTTCTCTATATGTATTTAATGAAAACACGAGCTGGCCGACGCATTCAAGCCGTCACCATGAACCGGTCGATGGCAGCCTGCCTCGGCATTGCCACGCAAAAGGTCGATGCTTACTCGTTTGCCATCGGTTCAGGGTTGGCGGGGGTGGCGGGATGCGCGTTGACCTTGCTTGGGCCGATCGGGCCGACGATCGGCACATACTATATTGTCGATGCGTTTATGGTCGTCATTTTAGGGGGAGTGGGAAAACTGGCCGGGACGCTGCTGGGGGCATTTGGCATTGGTTTGATTTCGACGTTCGTCGAATATTCCACAAGCGCCACCATTGCCAAAGTCATTGTGTTCGTTTTGATTATTGCTTTCTTGCAATGGAAACCATCCGGTCTTCTTAGCGTGAGAACGCGGTCGCTCGATTGAGGGGGGAGCATGGTGAACAAACGTTGGGGATACTGGCTGTTTTTTGCCGCCTTGTTTCTTGCGCCGTTTTATTTGACCGAGTTCCGCTTGTCCCTGCTCGGCAAATTTCTTTGCTTTGCCATCGTGGCGGTCGGCATCTCCCTCATTTGGGGCTATACCGGCATTTTGAGCCTCGGCCATGGGGTGTACTTCGGGTTAGGCGCTTATTGCATGGCGATGTATTTGAAGCTCGAAGCTTCGCGAGGGCATTTGCCTGATTTTATGGAATGGAGCGGCGTGCGCGAACTGCCGTGGTTTTGGAAGCCGTTTGCGCATCCTATGGTGGCCATCGCCGCCGCGATCGCTCTTCCTACGTTGCTCGCTGCGCTATTAAGCTATTTAACGTTTAAAAATCGGATTAAAGGTGTCTATTTTTCTCTCCTTTCCCAGGCGGTTGTTGTCGTGTTTGTTACGTTGTTTATCGGCAAGCAAGAATGGACAGGCGGAACGAACGGCTTGACCAATTTTTCGACCGTGTTTGGTTTTTCGCTGTCATCGCCGCTCACCCAAATCGTTTTGTATTGGCTGACAACGGCCTGTCTCGCTCTCATTTTCGTCGCGGCGCGCCGCTTGACGTCCGGACGGTTGGGGAAGGTGCTCATCGCGATTCGCGACGCGGAAAACCGGGTTCGTTTTTTAGGATTCAATCCGACCGTCTATAAAGTGTTTGTGTATAGTTTGTCAGCAGCCTTTGCCGGAGTGGCAGGCGCATTGTTTGTCCTGCAAGTCGGGCTCATTTCCCCGGAGATGATGGGGATTATTCCTTCGATCGAAATGGTGTTATGGGCCGCTGTCGGCGGACGCCAATCGCTCATGGGCGCGATCATTGGCGCGATTGTCATGAACACGGCGAAAAGCTTTTTAAGCGAAAATTATCCGGATCTATGGCTGCTTTTGTTAGGCGCGCTGTTTGTCGTTGTCGTGTTATTGGTTCCGAAAGGATTGGCGGGCATTTATGAATCGCTCGTTGCCGTTCGCATCAAAGCAAAAAGGGGGGCATGAACGTGAAGCCCGTGTTGATGTGTCGTGACGTCGTCGTTGACTTCGATGGATTTCGTGCTTTGCAAGGTGTTGATCTCGCGGTTTACCCTCATGAAGTGCGGTTTTTGATCGGCCCGAACGGAGCGGGGAAAACGACGCTGCTCGATGTCATTTGCGGACGGACGAGAGCGACGGACGGCCGAGTGCTGTTTTTCTCCCATGACATCACGAAACGGCCCGAATATGAAATTGTGCAAATGGGGATCGCCCGGAAGTTTCAAAGCCCTTCCATTTTTCCATTTTTGACGGTGTGGGAAAATATGGAGTTAGCCATGCGACAAGATCGGCGTCTGCGTTCCGTTTTGCGGGCGAAGTTGACTGGAGAAGAGAAAGAAATGATGGCAGCACAGCTAGAGAAAATTGGATTGCTCGATGAACGTCATCGCTTAGCGGGCACCCTGTCTCATGGCCAAAAGCAGTGGTTGGAAATTGGCATGCAGCTGATTCAGCGCCCGCAACTTCTCTTATTGGATGAGCCGATTGCCGGCATGAGCGCGGCGGAACGGGAGCGCACGGGGGAATGGCTGCACGAAATCGCCAAACATTGTGCGGTGATCATTGTGGAGCATGATATGGACTTTGTCCGCCGTTATTCGAAGCAAGTGACGGTCATGCATGAAGGAAAAGTATTGTGCGAAGGCTCGATTGATGAGGTGCAGCAAAACGAACAAGTCATCGATGTGTATCTTGGAAGGAGGAAAAACGCGTGTTATGCCTCCGGAATGTAACCGCTGGCTATGACGGAAGTGTGGTGCTCGATCATGTTGACATGGATGTTCCTCTTGGTCGGGTGACGGCGGTGTTGGGCAGAAACGGAGTCGGCAAAACGACGTTGATGAAAACGATCATCGGGTTGATTCGCCCGATGTCAGGCGTGATCGAATGGGAAGGAGAAGATATCACGCGATGGCCGCCGGAGCGTCGGGCGCGGGCAGGGATCGGCTATGTGCCGCAAGGGAGGGAAATTTTTTCGGCGTTGACGGTGGAGGAAAATATTCTTCTCGGGCTGGAAGCGCAGGCCGAAAAAGTCCGTCCCCAGCCGACCCTTGATGAAATGTACGCGCTGTTCCCGATTTTAAAAGAGATGCGCCAGCGAAAAGGAGGAGATTTAAGCGGCGGACAGCAGCAACAGCTGGCCATTGCCCGCGCGTTGGCCGGCCGACCGAAACTGCTCTTGCTTGATGAACCGATGGAAGGCATTCAGCCCTCGATCGTTGCGTTGATTCATGATGCGATTATGAAAATTGCCAAAGAAAAGCAGGTTGGCATCATATTGGTCGAACATAACGTGGAGCTGGCGTTTTCTTGTGCCGATCGTTTCTATATTTTGGATCGCGGCGCTGTCGTGGCGAAAGGGGATGTCGATGGGGCTGATTTGACTTATATTCAATCGTTTCTTGCTGTTTAAGCAGCAGACAGCGGTGTTAGCGAATGAGAGATTTTTTGAACCTGCGAGTATAGGCGGGAGCATTCAAGAGGGGGGAAGAGATGAGTGAAACTGACTCCGCGTGAACAGGAAAAGCTGCTGATCGTCGTTGCCGCTGATTTGGCGCGCCGCCGGAAAGAGCGGGGCTTGAAGCTAAATTATCCGGAAGCGGTGGCGCTCATTACGTATGAACTGATGGAAGGAGCCCGCGACGGGCGGACGGTGGCGGAGTTGATGCAATACGGCGCAACGATTTTGACGCGCGATGATGTGATGGAAGGCGTCGCTGACATGATCGACGAGATTCAAGTCGAGGCGACGTTTCCGGACGGCACGAAACTCGTCACTGTCCACCAGCCGATCCGGTCGTAATAGCGCCGGCCGATTCCGATGAAGGTGGATAAAGGAGTGATCTTATGATCCCAGGAGAATACCGATTGCGCGACGAACCGATTGTGTGCAACCGGCAAAAGCCGGTTACGAAGCTGACGGTCATAAACCGCGGCGACCGCCCGGTGCAGGTCGGTTCCCATTTTCACTTTTTTGAAGTCAATTCGTTTCTCGAATTTGACCGACAGGCCGCATACGGAAAACATTTGAACATTCCAGCCGGGACAGCGGTTCGTTTTGAGCCCGGAGATGCGAAGCAAGTAGAGCTTGTTCCGTTCTCCGGCAAGCGCCGGGTGTACGGACTAAACAATATGGTCAACGGTCCGCTTGATGGCAGCAAGAAGGGAGAGTAAGAGAATGAGTTTTTCCATGTCAAGACGGCAATACGCGGATATGTTTGGACCGACGACCGGGGACTGCATCCGGTTGGCGGATACGGACTTATGGGTTGAAATTGAGCATGACTATACGGTTTACGGCGATGAAGTGAAATTCGGCGGTGGGAAGGTGATTCGCGACGGGATGGGGCAACATCCGCTCGCAACCCGCGACGAAGCGGTCGATTTAGTGCTGACGAATGCCGTCATCGTTGATTACACCGGCATTTACAAAGCCGATATCGGGATCAAAGATGGAAACATCGCCGCCATCGGCAAGGCTGGGAATCCGCTGTTAATGGATGGCGTCAATATTGTCATCGGCGCCTCAACGGAAGTGATCGCGGCGGAAGGAAAAATCGTGACAGCCGGCGGGGTCGACGCCCATATCCATTTCATTTGCCCGCAGCAAATCGAAACTGCTCTATCATCGGGCATTACGACGATGATCGGCGGCGGGACCGGGCCGGCGACCGGAACGAATGCCACGACGTGCACGCCGGGAGAGTGGAACATTTACCGGATGCTTGAAGCCGCCGAAGCGTTCCCGATGAATATCGGTTTTTTAGGAAAAGGCAACGCATCGGCGAAAGAGCCGATCGCTGAGCAAGTCCGCGCCGGAGCGATTGGACTCAAACTTCATGAAGACTGGGGAACGACGGCGGCGGCGATTGATGCGTGCTTGCGAGTGGCGGATGAGTACGATGTGCAAGTCGCCATTCATACCGATACATTGAATGAAGGCGGGTTTGTCGAGCATACACTGAAGGCCATTAACGGGCGCGTCATTCATACATACCATACGGAAGGAGCCGGAGGGGGGCATGCGCCCGATATTATGAAAGTCGCCAGCTTCCCGAACATTTTGCCTTCTTCCACGAATCCGACGCGGCCGTATACGAAAAACACGCTTGATGAGCATTTAGATATGTTAATGGTGTGCCATCATTTAGATCCGTCCGTTCCGGAAGACATTGCCTTTGCCGATTCGCGCATCCGCAAAGAAACGATTGCTGCTGAAGATATTTTGCACGACATCGGCGCGTTCAGCATGATCAGTTCCGACTCGCAAGCGATGGGGCGCGTCGGTGAAGTCATTTTACGCACGTGGCAAACGGCCGACAAAATGAAAAAACAGTTTGGCCGCTTGCCGGAGGAAACGGGGCGGGGCGATAATGTTCGCGTCAAACGGTATGTAGCCAAATACACGATCAATCCAGCCATTACGCATGGGATTGCCGAATATGTCGGCTCGGTGGAAGTCGGAAAATTCGCGGATTTGGTCGTTTGGCATCCCGCTTTTTTCGGGGTCAAGCCTGAGCTCGTCATCAAAGGCGGGATGATCGCCTACAGCGTGATGGGCGACCCGAACGCCAGCATTCCGACGCCGCAACCCGCGCTGTACCGCCCGATGTTCGCCAGCTATGGCGCCGCCATCGCGAAAACGTCCATTACGTTTTTGTCCAAAGCGGCGTTCGAGCGCGGCATTCCGGACAAGCTGGGGCTGCACAAAATCGTCAAGCCGGTTGGAAACATTCGCTCTTTGACTAAACACGATATGGTATTCAACAACGCCATGCCCCAAATCGATGTCGATCCGCAGACGTATGAAGTGAAGGTCGACGGGCGGCTCATTACGTGCGAGCCGGCCGAAGTGGTGGCCATGGCGCAACGATATTTTCTTTTTTGAGGTGATGATGATGATTATTGAAACGATTATCGGCAATATTCAAACCCTCCCTTCTCTCCCCCCGCACATCGAACGGGTGTACATGGCAAGCGACGATTTAGTGAAACGAATCCAGCGGGTCGTGACCGATCACGGGCGGGAACTTGGCATTCGCCTAAAGGAAGCTAAAGAATTGGCGGATGGAGATGTATTGTGGATGGATGACCATAACGCGATCGTTGTTTCCGTTCTTCCCGAGGATTTGCTTGTTATAAAGCCGGTTTCGTTGAAACAAATGGGGGAGATCGCTCATCAGCTCGGCAACCGCCATTTGCCCGCCCAATTCGAGGAAGGGGAAATGCTCGTCCAATATGACTATTTAGTCGAAGAGCTGCTTCAGCAGCTCGCCATCCCGTACAAGCGGGAAAAACGGAAAGTAAAACAAGCGTTCCGCCATATCGGGCATCGCCATGACTGACCAACAGTTGTTGTGGCTGCTGCAGCTCTCCGATTCGAATTTTCCGTCTGGAGCATTTTCCCATTCCTTTGGGTTTGAAACATACATGTACAATGAACAAATTTGCGATGCCAAAACGTTTGGCGATGTGCTTGTCGCTTATATTCAGACCCAGCTGACGTATACGGATGGATTGGCGTGCCGGATCGCCTATGAGCAGTTGGAAGTCGACCGTATGGAAGGACTGCGGCGGCTGAACGACACGCTGTTTGCTCTCTGCTTGGCGAAGGAAACGCGAGAAGGAACGAGAATGATTGGGGGGCGCTTATGGAAACTGTGCCGCGACATTTACGGAGTCGATGAATTGGATGAGATCGTGCAAACGACGCGGTCCATTCATCCGGCCATTGTGTTTGCGGCGGTTGGCCGCAAAATCGGAGCAGCCAAACAAACGACGGTGCTGACGTATTTGTTTGCTTCCGTACAAACGATGGTGCAAAACGCGGTCCGCGGCATCCCCCTCGGTCAAACGGACGGGCAAAAGCTTCTTGTCATGGTGCAGCCATATTTGATTCATGCCGCAAGCATCATCGAGACGCTCGACGAAGAGGAGCTCGGAGCGGCAGCCGTTGGTCTGGAAATTGCACAAATGCAGCATGAACGTCTTCCTGTTCGATTGTTTATGTCGTAAATCTTGTTTGACGTGGAACGAAAGAAGGACAGAGAAGGGAGAATCCAGAATGGAACCGGTACGAATCGGCATCGGCGGCCCGGTCGGCGCCGGCAAAACGATGCTTGTCGAGAAGCTGACGCGGGCGATGCATCGCCGCTTTAGCATCGCGGTCATTACGAATGATATTTATACAAAAGAAGATGCCCAATTTTTAATCAAACACAGCGTTCTGCCGGAAGATCGGATTATCGGCGTCGAAACGGGCGGATGCCCGCATACGGCCATTCGCGAAGACGCATCAATGAATTTTGCGGCCATTGATGAACTGAAACGGCGCCATCCAGATGTGGAACTCATTTTGATCGAGAGCGGCGGCGATAACTTGGCGGCGACCTTCAGCCCGGAGTTGGTTGATTTCTCCATTTATGTCATCGACGTCGCCCAAGGGGAGAAAATTCCGCGCAAAGGCGGGCAAGGGATGATTAAGTCGGATTTGCTCGTGATCAACAAAATCGACCTTGCCCCTTACGTCGGCGCCAGTCTGGAAGTGATGGAACGGGACGCCAAAGCAGCGCGAGGGGCGAAGCCGGTCATTTTTACGAATTTAAAAGAAGAGATTGGTCTTTTTGACGTTGTGGATTGGATCGAAAAACAGGTGCTGCTGGCAGGGCTGGAAGAATGAGCTGGACGGGGCGTTTGCGATGTACAGCGGTCGTGAAAAACGGCCGCACCGTCATTTTGGACAACTATAGTGAAGGGGCGCTGAAACTGATGCGTCCTGTTTACCTCGACCCGGCTCATCCGACGTTATATCTTGTCCACGTGGGCGGCGGGTATGTCGATGGGGATTCATATGATATGGAAATCTTCCTCGAGCCCAGCGCCCGGTTGATGGTGACGACCCAGTCGGCGGCGAAAATCTACAAAACTCCTTCAACGCCTGTAAGGCAGTATACACGATTGTCACTTGGGGAGCAAAGCGTACTTGAATATTTCCCCGACCCGACGATCGCCTATGAGCATGCGCGCTTTTATCAAGAAACGACGGTGTACATCACGCCAAGCTCCACGTTCGTTTATGGCGAAATCATCACACCTGGATGGTCGGAAAGCGGCGAGCTGTTCCGCTACGATTGGATTCGTTCGAAACTGAAGGTGTATCAAGACGAAGTGCTCGTTCTGTTTGATCATCTGTACTTGGATTCGCGGCAGCACTTAATGAGCATGCTGCAGCTTGGCGGCTATACGCATGTCGGATCATTGGTGGCTCTTTCTCCGTTTATCACAAAGGAAGTGTTAGAACAGTTCAACCAATTCATGGAAGAGATGCCGCAAGAGGTTCGCTGCGGTTTTTCAGCGGCGGCCGTTCCAGGCTTTTCTGTACGTATATTGGCGTATGAAACATCGGTCATCGAAGCGATATTCCAACGCGTCCAACAGTTCATTCGCCAACAATGCGGTGAGAAAGCGCCAGTCTGCTGGAGGAAATATTGAGAAGGGAAAGGATGAAGACAATGGGATCGATATGGCCTGTGCTCTTGTTTGGATTGTTGCTAGGAATGAAGCATGCGACGGAACCGGATCACGTCATTGCCGTTTCGACCGTTGCCAGCCGGACGAAAAAACTGTCCCTTTCATCGCTGGCCGGCATGTTTTGGGGAATCGGCCATACGTTGACGCTGCTTGTCGTCGGGATGGCGATGATCGCCTTTGAGCGGCAAATTCCTGAACAGATTGCTTCTTATCTTGAAATGGGCGTCGGCATCATGATCGTTATTCTAGGAATTGCTAGTTTCCGTTCGACAATGAGGCTGGATCATCGTCACCAAGGCGATATTCATCATTTGCATGTGAAATCGACATTGATCGGCATCGTCCACGGTTTAGCCGGCAGCGCAGGAATGGTGTTGTTGACGATGACGACGGTCAAAGGAACTTGGATGGCTCTTGCTTTTATTTTGATTTTTGGCCTAGGAACGGTCATCGGCATGATGCTGTTCACGACGTTTCTCGGGATTCCGTTTGTTTGGATGAAAGCGAAACAGCAAGTCATGAATCAATGGATCGTGAAAACCGTCTCCCTCATCAGCATCGCCTATGGGGTCTATTACATGTATCATATCGCCGCCGAAATTTGACGCTCCTCGCGGCTGGCGTCATAGGTGGAGGGTTGTTCAAAACAAAGAAGCACCGGTCTTGGGAGAAGGCCGGTGCTTCTTTTTCGATGCGGCGTCATCATCACATCGTGTCACGCCAGTGGTTTCACCAGCAATAACTCATCCCGAATTGGAATGCCGTCAGGACTTGTTTTCGGAATGCTTGGCTTGATTCGCCGCGCCTTGTCGACAGCGTTCGGAAAGACATTCACAATTTGGTAGCCGCGCTTTTGGTAGAAACGAAGCGCATGCAAGTTGTCGTTGGTGGTGATCAGTTGAACAGCGGTGCACCTTTGTTGTCTCGCCCATGTCTCCGCCTCATGCAAAAGGGTGCTGCCGACGCCGCGGTTTTCCATTATGCTGTCTAGCGAGATGATCTCGCATTCGTTTCCGCGAATCACAAACGTAATGAGCCCGATGATCCGCTGTCCATTCTCGACAGCCGCAAATCCATCCAGTTCGCTGCAGTTATAGATGCCGGTCGAGACAACCATTTGCGGACTTCCCCAATGGTTGGTGAAAAACTGGTTGACCATGGCGCGGTTCAATTGTTTGATTGGAACGATGTTCAAAGCATTCCTCCTCCTTTTATCCATAAGACTTGCACTTGCGTGTGTAGCGGGTCACCCCCATCCCCTCTTGAATCAAAGGGACGTGTCTTTTTGCATCATCGCGCGTTGGAACGATTGAAAAACGGAAAAGGAAATGAATGTAAGCGCAATTCCTGCCGCATATGGCAAACTGGGCTTTAAGGTGAACAGCCAGCCGACGATCGCCGGACCGCCAATGCGGCCGAGCGAATCGAACGAGGATAAAACGCCTGTCGCACTTCCTTGGCCATCCGCTGTATGCTTCGTTAACAAGGCGGAGACGCACGGGCGGATGACGCCGTTGCCAATGCCGAAAATCGTTAAATAGAGCGCGGCTGTCCAAAAGCTATGAACGAATAAAATGAGAAAAAAGCCAACTGCTGACAAGAACAGCCCGAAACGAATGACAGCGCCTTCCCCGAATGAGCGGATCAGTTTTCCAAGAAGCCCCCCTTGAACGACGGCCCCTGCAAGCCCCATGATCATGAAAATGTAACCGAGCTCCGTCGACGAAAGCCCCGCTCGTTCAGCGGCAAAATAGGCGAACGTCGCTTCAAGTCCAGCGAGGGAAAACGTTGTGATCAGCTGCAGTAAGTATAGGCGCGCTACAGGCCCTTGGAGGGCGGCCGCAAGCGATGGCCGCTTTGTTCGTATATTCATTCGTTTTTCTCTCGGAAGCGACTCATGCAAGAAAACGAAAACGAATAGAGCGGTCAAGAGCGCCAAGCTGCCTGCCATCCAAAACGGAGCGGTTAAGCTCGCTTTCGAGAACACGCCGCCGATCCCCGGTCCGAAAATGAATCCAAGCCCAACGGCCGCTCCGATCATCCCCATTGCTTTGCCCCGGTCTTCTTCGGTTGTCACATCTGCGACATATGCCATAGCGGTCGGCATCGTGGCGGCAGATAAACATCCCCCGATGATGCGAGCGGCAAACAACATCCAAAGTGTTGTGGCGGCGGCGAGCAAGAAAAACGAAAGGGCCAAACCAAAAATGCCGACAAGCAACATCGGTTTTCGTCCATATCGGTCCGATAATTTCCCCCACATCGGCGCAAATAAAAATTGCATGAACGAATAAGTGGCCATTAACCAACCGAGCTGTGTTGGAGTAGCGCCGATTTTTTCTGCGTAAAACGGAAGGACGGGAATGATGATGCCAAACCCGGCCATGACCAAAAACATCACAAGAAACAAAAGCGATAAATCACGGCGATTGCCCATGATCATCATCTCCACGATATGGTTTGCCTCTTTCATCATAATGGAAAGACAGGCGTTTTTCAAAGCAGATCGCACCTTGCTTGGCCGTTCCGACGAGGCTGGGGATCACTCCTGAATGTCGCCCACAAACCATTTTCCTTCCTCCCCATTGACAATGGAAGCGGTTTTCGCGAGACTGGAGGTAAACGGTTCGACAAACAATGAAGCGGACTTTGGACCGGCATCCGCCCAGGGTGCGAAACGACAAACACGCATGGGAGAGAATGGTGCATGATGACCAAAAACGAAATCCAAAAGTGGATAAAGGAATTCCCGCTGCTTAAAACGATCATGGCGGCCGAAGAGGTGTTTTGGCGCAATCCAAAATATCACGCGTTTGCGCAAGCTATTCGAACGATTCCTTTACGCGAACGCGATGTCAAGGAGGCGGAAGAACGATTGCGCCGCTTTGCCCCCTACATCGCGAAAGTTTTTCCCGAGACGCGGCCGGCCTATGGCATCATCGAATCCCCTTTAGTCCGGATTCCGAACATGCAACGGCGTTTGGAAAAGATGTTTCAGACCAACATCGAGGGGGAGCTGTTGCTAAAATGCGACAGCCATCTCCCGATTTCCGGGTCGATCAAGGCGCGTGGGGGCATTTACGAAGTGTTGAAACACGCGGAAGATCTTGCGCTCGCAAACGGTATGATCGCCATAGGAGAGGACTATGCGGTCATGGCCAGCGAAGAATTCCGGCAGTTCTTTTCCCGCTATTCGCTTGTCGTCGGTTCGACAGGAAATTTAGGCTTGAGCATCGGCATCATCGGGGCGCAGCTTGGGTTCCGCGTCACCGTTCATATGTCAGCCGATGCGAAACAATGGAAAAAAGACTTATTGCGAAGCAAAGGGGTCACCGTCATCGAACATCTCACTGATTACAACAAAGTGGTGGAAGAGGCGCGAAGACAGTCCGCCGAGGATCCAACGTCGTATTTTATCGATGATGAGAACTCGATCCATCTGTTTTTAGGCTATGCGGTGGCGGCGTTTCGGCTGAAAAAGCAATTAGAGGACATGAACATCACGGTTGATGAAACCCATCCGCTCTTTGTGTATCTTCCTTGCGGCGTCGGCGGCGGTCCGGGCGGGGTGACGTTTGGGCTGAAGCTCGTGTACGGCGATCATGTCCATTGCTTTTTCGCTGAGCCGACGCATTCGCCTTGCATGCTGCTTGGGTTGATGACAGGAGAGCACGACCGCGTGTCGGTGCAAGATTTTGGCCTCGACAATAAGACCGAAGCGGACGGGCTAGCGGTGGGTCGGCCGTCGCGGCTGGTGGGAAACATGCTTGAGAACGTCATCAGCGGCGTCTATACGGTGGACGATTCGACGCTTTACCGCTTGCTCGCGGCGATGGTTGAAACGGAGGAAATCTATTTAGAGCCGTCCGCCTTGGCGGGGGTGGCGGGGCCTGTTCGGCTGTTTCGTGATTTGGCGGGGCAAACGTACGTAGAGGCAAACGGTTTGAAAGAAAACATGAAAAACGCCACCCATATTGGCTGGGCGACGGGTGGAAGCATGGTGCCAAAGGATGTGATGGAGGCCTATTATCGGGAAGGCGTGCGCATCGAAACGATGACAGGGAACGGTTTTTCTGAAGGACGATAAGATCATTCCATGGAGTGCTGCGCGAAGACGCGAGATGTTGGAGGGATTGAATGAAAAGCGAAAAGGAAAAGATGGTGGCGGGACACTTGTACAGCCCCGCCGATTTGGAGCTCGTCAAGGAACGAGAGCGGGCGCGGCGGCTCGTTCGTTTGTATAACGAAACGTTGGAAACGGAATGTCAACTACCCCCACTTCGCTAACGCTTGAAGTGGGGGCTTGCAACTCCCCAGAAGTGCAAACGGACTTCGTCCTCCTTCCTTGATTTGGGGTTGCATCAGGGGGCAGGTTGACGACTACCCAACGACGCAGGTCATGCCTGCATCGTTACCGATTCTCTCGGTGTGTCTGTTGGCAGTACTTGGCTTCCACACACAACAGACAGACCTACGCTCGATGTTTTACGGTTACAACGTTTCCTGCAACCAACTCCATACATCGAGCAGCCGTTATTGGAGTGCCTTGATTGAACGGTTTTCTCCACGTCTTTATTCTATCATACCACAAAAGAAAGGGGGAACGCGCATTCCTCTCCCACTTACTCCCTTTGGTCGTTGAAGTGGGAGTCTCCTGCGCGAAATAGGATGAACTTTGATGGCGTGATTTTGGATGTATGTGAAGTGCGAATCGGTGACCATTGTTTTATTGGTCCTGGTGTGCACATTTATACGGCGACTCACCCGCTCGATCCGCACGAACGAAATTCCGGGTTGGAGTACGGAAAGCCGGTTGTGATCGGCCATAACGTCTGGATCGGCGGGCGGGCCGTCATCAACCCGGGCGTCACGATCGGCGACAACGCTGTCATCGCCTCAGGGGCGGTTGTGACAAAAGATGTCCCCGCCAACGCGGTCGTTGGCGGAAACCCGGCGAAAGTGATCAAATGGCTCAAATAGCCCAAGGCCGCGCCCCGCGCAAAGCATGTGCGGGGCGTTTGGTTGCATCATCCTTCTTTGTTACGCCCACTGCACTGCCACCGCCCGAACAGGCGAACCGTCGCAGCTAGGCAAGGAAAGAGGGAGGGCAATAATATACGGGTCATCAAAATCGATTCGCTCGAAGTTCACGAAATTTTCTCCGATCACCCCGTTGGCGCCAAGAATAAGTTCGTGGGCGCGGAACGACGAGCCGTCCGGCGGGTCGATGTTGAGCGCGTCGATGAAAAACGTCCGCACGCCTCGCTCCAGCATCGCTTCAATCACCTCCGGCGCAACGTACGGATGGGAAAAATACCGCTTTGTTCCGGCGTATTGCGACCAGCCGGTATGAAACAACACAATGGTTCCCGGCGACAGCTTCGGGATATACGGAGCGGCATCGGCCATCGTCACCGCTTCGCCTTCCGCTTTTCCGGTGGCATTGATCACGACGCCGCGGCCAAGAAAATACGTGAGCGGCACGTCATCGAGCCGCCAACCGTGTTCGTAAAAGTGAAACGGCGCATCCACATGCGTGCCGCTGTGCGACCCAAGCACCAAGCGGCTGACGTGATAGCCGTCTTGGGCGAACGTCGCCGCCGGTTCGATTTTCGGCTTCGGATCCCCCGGGTACACCGGAGTTTGGGCCGTGATCGGCATGGTGAGGTCGATGAGTGTTTTGATGTTCATTTCCAAATCTCCTTCTACACTATTTTTGGCTGCTTTTATCATACAACAAAAACATAGGAGAAGGAGGAATTAGAAAGCCATCATCATGCCTTGCGGGGCTGAACGGTTAGCTGAGGAAATGTTGCGCCGAACGTTGGGCGGCCGGTGACCAAGGGCTATGTTGCTTGTCTTTCCGCGAACAGGGGCAAGCAGTTTGGCGGCAAACCGAGCGACGGAGTGTTATCATAGAGAGGGGAGGGGAACGTCACCCGTAACGAGAGAGGCGAATGATGGCGCTGCATGGCAACGGACGGCTTTCGTAAACAAAGGACAAGTGGAAGGATTTTCACGCGCGATGGCGAATGAAACAAATAAACAGGGCATGCGGGACATATACTGAAGGGGAAAATTTCGGCCGCGTGCTTAAAAGAAGGGAAGGGTGAAAAGATGTCAATCGCGGTGCAGAAACAGAAGCTATACATCAACGGCGAATGGCGGGAAGCCAAGTCGTACACTGAGCTGAAATCGCCATACTCACGCGAGACGATTGCCGAAATTCCGACAGCGACAGAAGAAGAAGTCGATGAAGCCATTGCCGCGGCATACGCCGCGCGGCAAACGATGACTGCCATGCCAGCGCATGAACGAGCCGCCATTTTAGAGCGGGTCGTCGAGCAGCTGAAAGAGCGGCAGGAAGAAGCGGCGAGGTTGATCGCGCTGGAAGCAGCCAAACCGATCACCACGGCGAAAGGGGAAGTCGCCCGCACGATCCAAACGTACAAATTCGCCGCCGAAGAAGCCAAACGCATTCATGGGGAAACACTGCCGCTCGACGCCGCGCCGGGTGGGGAAAATCGCATCGCCTTGACGGTCCGCGAGCCGATCGGCGTCATCGGGGCGATTACGCCGTTTAACTTCCCGATGAACTTGGTCGCCCATAAACTTGGCCCGGCCATCGCCTCGGGCAACACAGTTGTGTTAAAACCAGCCAGCCAAACGCCGCTGTCCGCCTACTTTATTGCCGAACTGTTCGAAAAAGCCGGTTTGCCGAAAGGGGCGCTCAACGTCGTCACGGGAAGCGGCCGCACGGTCGGCGACAAAATCGTCACCGACCCGCGCATCAGCATGATCACCTTCACCGGCAGCCCGGAAGTCGGCATCGCGATCCGCAATAAAGCAGGCTTAAAGCGGGTGACGTTGGAGCTTGGCTCCAACTCGGCCGTGATCGTCGACGAGCAGGTCGATCTTGACCGCATCATCCCGCGCTGCGTATTTGGCGCGTTCACGTTCCAAGGACAAGTATGTATTTCGCTCCAGCGCGTCTATGTCCATGAAAAGCGCTATGACGAGTTCGTCGAAAAATTTGTCGCCGCCGCGAAACAGTTGAAAACAGGCGACCCGTTGGATCCAACCACCGATGTATCCGCCTTGATTACGCCAAACGATGTCGACCGGGCGCTCTCTTGGATCGAAGAGGCAAAACAAGGCGGCGCCAACGTCGTCCTCGGCGGCGAGCGCGACGGCAATATCTTGCTTCCGACGGTCATTGTGGACGCCGAACCGACGATGAAAGTGTCTTGCCAAGAAGTGTTCGCCCCGATCGTCTTGATCAACCGCGTCCGTTCGATCGATGAAGCCATTGAACTTGTCAATGACTCGCGCTACGGCTTGCAGGCGGGCATCTACACCGACAACGTCCATACCGCGTGGAAAGCGGCGAAACAACTGCACGTTGGCGGCGTGTTGATTAACGACATCCCAACGTTCCGCGTTGACCATATGCCGTACGGCGGCGTGAAAGAAAGCGGGTTTGGCCGCGAAGGGATTCGCTATGCGATCGAGGAAATGACGGAGTTGAAATTGATTATTTTTAACCAGAATTAAGCGGGATGAGAAGAGATTGGAGTAAAGTTTGTTCCTAAAATTCTAGAAGAATAGTTGCGCAGCCTTGGAGAGAGTGGCACTCCAAGGCTGTATGTTTAAGCGTGCTTTTCCAAAATATATCCCCAACGGTTCGAGGCGAGAACAGACAGGTGGTATTGATGCTCGAGCTGTTTGCTGAACCATGCTTTTTTCACGAGAAGCAGGCTTCGGCTTGTATGCAAGAACGTTTTCAGCCCTCCGTGCCGAGGTTTGAGGTCATTCGCAAGCTCTGCTGTCAAGACCGCATTTTGCGGCCAGCGACCCTTCTCGTGCAACGGATGGTACATAAACAGTTCGTATCCATGAACAGGCATTTGGGCGGTCTGCTGAAGCAATGCCAGTTCGAAATTTGGCTTGGGATGATGGATATAATGTTGAATATTCGTTTCGTAAAACGATGCGACGAACAACAGTCCAGTCAGCAACACTCCCCGCGCTCCCCACGTTCCTTTTCTCCATAATTGACTTGCGCAAATGCCAATCAACATGCAAAGCGGCGGATAGACAGGGAGGATGTACCATCTGATTTTCGTCTTAGCTATGGTAAACATGAGAAGCGGGACGCAAATCCAAAGCAAAATCCCGATCACATCTTCTTTCAATCGATGGTCTGTTCCTTCAAACGCTAAAAGACGAACGCCTTGCATGTAACTGATGACCATGATTCCGACCAAGAGCGCCAGCCACCAAAAGAAAAAATGAACAAGAATGATGCCGTAGTAGGTTTCATCGCCGATATGACCTTCAATGGGCCGAGTGGAGCGCAACAACAAGTCATATCCGATCATTTGTTTAAAAAAACTGAATCCATCATAGTGATAGCGGGCAAAAGCCCAAGCGAGCACAGGAACAACGAAGGTGAGCGCTGCCCTCCACCATGCGCGCCAGCGTCCTGACTCCCACTGCCTAGTGATGAGAAAATATAAGACCATGATCAACAGAATGTTCCCCGCATGCCAACTTTTCGTTAAAAAAGCAAGTGAACAGGCAAGGCCCGCTGCATACAACCATCGCGTCTGCCGTCTGGCGGCCAGCAAAGAAAGGATGGATAACGTAAAGAAGAATACAAAGAGCGAATCCGCATCTCCTGTGCGAGCGCAATGGTTGAGAAGATATTGGGTGCTAGTAGACAAGGCAAGCAATGAGACGATCGCGGCCATGCTTCCAAACCGTTTTTTCACAAATAGCGCAATGGCAACGGCCGTGAGCGTAGCGCAAATGCCAGACATCAGCCGCAAACCAAGCGCGTTCATCCCAACGAGTTTATAGCCAATCATGATCGCCCAGTAGCTAACAGGAGGCTTTAAATTCCAGTAATCAGGATGCCCAAGGTATGTGTTGACGATCAAGTTTCCATGCCTCAGCATTTCGTATGCATTGACGCCATGACGCGCTTCGTCCCAGCTTGAAATCGGGAATGTTCCTAGATGATAAAAGACGTTGTAGACCATCATCGAGAAGATCGAAGCCGCCGCTGCATAAAACGAGATGTTTCGTACACTTGGATTTCTCATGCGATCCACTCCTTTATCGGCACGCTGTGCTTCGAAAAAAAGCAACACCGACATAGAAGCTATTACAAGTAGATGAAGATGTCAAGCATGGATGTGTTGGAGAACATGATATTTTTGCCGCCAACAAGGAAAAAACAATCTTCATGGCGAATGAAAAGAAATGAATCATCATTCAGAGGAGGAGAGCCATGGAAACGGTTGTGCTGACATTTGACCAAAACAAAGCGATATTGGAACTGAACCGCCCGCAGGCGTTAAATGCTATGGATGTGCAAATGCTAACGGAACTCGTCGACGCGCTGCGGAAAATCAAGGAAAGTGATGCTTCCGTTGTCGTCATCCGCGGCAAAGGGAGAGGATTTTCTGCGGGTGGCGACATTAAGACAATGCTGGCGGTTGATGACCCGAGCCAATTTCAAACCGTGATGAAAACGATTCAGGAGATGATCATGCTCTTGTATACGATGCCGAAAATCACCGTTTCGCTCATCCATGGCCCAGCGGCCGGCCTTGGGTTCAGCTTTGCCTTGGCGAGCGATTACCTCATCGCCACGAAAGAAGCGCGCTTGGCGATGAATTTCATCGGCATCGGCCTCATCCCAGACGGCGGCGGGCATTTCTTCTTGGCCCAGCGGGTCGGCACGGCGAAAGCCAAACAGATCATTTGGGAAGGAAAACCGATGAGCGCGGACGAAGCGCAACACCTTGGACTTGTCGATCTCGTCGTTGACAATGAGGAGCAAGCCGAACAATTCATCGCTTCCTTGCGGGAAAAACCGCTTCAAGCCATGATCGCCACGAAAATGGTGTACGTCGAACAAACAAAAGAAGAGTTGCTTCGCGTGCTCGAACTCGAAACCGACGCCCAACAGCGCATGCGGCAAACCGAAGACCACCGCGAAGGCGTTCGCGCCTTTTTAGAAAAGCGGAAGCCGGTGTTTCGGGGGAGGTAAGAGGGATTGAGACAACAAACTCCTGCCTGACTGCGCTTGTGTGCATCTTGGCAGGAGTCTCTTTTTTAGTACAAATACCTGTATTAACGGAAGGGTCTTGTTAATTTACCTGTTGGCTAGTCTTTGCTTTATATAGAGCAGTTGAATTTCTGATAATAAGCTTTGGAGGCACAAAGATTTGCTGACGTTTTTGTAACGGATTTTCAACTGTCGATATAATTAGTTTTACAGCTTCTTGCCCCAATAATTTTTCTTGTTGCCTCATACATGTAGGCGGAACTTTGAGAAGATGCGAAAACTCATAGTCATCAAACATAATAATAGATAAGTCTTGTGGAATAGTATAGCCCATTTCCAGGGCTACTTCCATAACTGTCAGGCCATTATTTATCACAAATAGGGCGGTGATATCCCGGTGGTTAGAGAGGAAGTCCCTGATTTTATCCTTATTTGTATTATCATGCTCCTCAAGTGTAAGATCTAAGAGATACAAGTGATGATCGATGGGAATATTATACTCTGTTAGTGCTTTTTCAAATCCTTTAATTCTGTCCTCGATGCTAGTTGTTCCTTCCGGAATACTAGAGATGATCCCTATTTTAGCATGCCCTAAATCAAGCAAATGCTTTGTTGCCTCGTAGGCGCCTAAAATATTATCCGTGCAGACGCTATTAGCACCAATTCCTCGAAAGTAACGGTCTATAAGGACTAGAGGAAATTTTTCTATCGAAATCGCTTTCCGAGATTTTGGTTCCGGAAATGTGGGTTTAAAAGAATGGTTAAATGCGGTAAAAGCGGAGTTTGAGAAACAACATCCGGATGTAAAAGTTCGATTTGTGCCAATTCAGGCATCTGAAGGTGACTTTTTTGCGAAACTCGCTTTGATGGTAAAGAATGAGCAAACGGCTCCCGACATTGTTACGGAAGACACTTTTATGATTAACTCTGATGCCGCCGCTGGCAATATAGATCCTCTAGATAAATACATTAATCAGTGGGATGATTGGAAAAATTTTAACGATAGTGTCAAGCAAGGAGTAACAGCTGTTGATGGAAAGATATATGGCGTTCCTTATAGTACAGATACACGTGGGCTTTGGTATAACGTAAATATTTTTAGTAAAGCAGGTCTTCCGGTACCGTGGAACCCAAAAAGCTGGGATGATGTGTTAGAGGCCGCCAAAACCATTAAAGAGAAAGTACCGGGGGTTGTCCCGTTCTGGGCAAATTCCGGCAAGGCAACAGGAGAGGCAACGTCGATGCAGACGTTTGAAATGCTTCTGTATGGAACAAATGATACACTTTACAACTTTGATACAAAAAAGTGGGTTGTTAAAAGCCAAGGATTCTTGGATTCCCTCGAGTTTATCCATGAAATTTATTCGAATGGTCTAGGGCCGGAATTATCACAGGTATTGACAGGGAAAGCTGGGGACATTGTTCAGACAGAGTTAATGCCCAAGGAAAAAGTAGGCATTGTATTGAACGGGAATTGGGTTCCAGGGGTTTGGAGAGAGGGAGGTCCTTCACCTTGGCCAGAAGGGACAAAAGTATATAAACTGACTGCAATGCCAACACAACATGGACAGGATCCGGGTTTTACCTCAATGTCCGGAGGATGGGCGCTCTCGATTCCGACTAAAGCTGACAATAAGGATTTAGCATGGGAGTTTATTAAGTTGGCTACTAGCAAAGAATATAACAAATTATATGTCCTGAAGCAAGGGGATTTGACCCCACGTACTGATGTTGCTCAGGACCCAGAAGTGCTTAACGCTCCTGGAAGTGTCACAAAAGAAGCCGCTAGCTTTATTAAATTTACACATTTTAGACCTGGGGTGGATAAATATCCGGCGGTTTCTACTGCTATCCAGGCAGCTGTAGAAGCGGTTGCTACGGGGAGTCTCAGTCCTACAGAGGCGATGGATCAATATGCAAGGGAGGTTACACGCATAGTGGGATCCGAAAATGTAGAGGTTCGAGAATATAAATAAAATTATAAAAGTGATCATCTTTTAAGATGATCACTTTTACACCACTTTTTTGGAAGGTGGATGCCTATGGATGCTGAGATGCGAAAAAATATCCATCGAAACATACAACACTTTTCAAATGTCCAGAATAAAAGGGACGGCCGTTTGATATTAAGGTCGATTTTGTTCTTGTTCCCGGCTTGTTCGTTGTTAGTGGTCTTTTTTATAGGTCCGATTTTGCTAACTTTTTACTTCGCCTTTACCAACATGTCGCTTACTGGTACGACTGCTCAGGCGATAGAGTTTGTCGGGTTTAAAAATTTTTTGTATATGTTTTCAGATCCTAACTTCCGAGTAAGTGTTATTAAAACGATAATTTTTCTCGTTTTTTCTGCTGTTATCGGCCAACAAGTATTAGGGTTTATACTAGCCCTATTGATGAAAGAAAGGAATCGCACATTTCGGCGTGTTATAGGGGCTACTGTGCTTGCAGGGTGGGTCACTCCGGAAGTTGTGGTTGCATTTGCTTTTTTCGCTTTTTTAAATGAACATGGTACATTAAATACTATGCTCCAATGGATCGGGATTAAACCTATTGCATGGTTATTTACTTTTCCAATGGTTAGTGTCATTATCGCTAATATTTGGCATGGAACAGCATTTTCCATGTTAGTGTTCCAATCTGCTCTCGACAACGTTCCTAAATCGTTAGAAGAAGCAGCGATTATTGACGGCGCCACAGGATGGCAGAGGTTGTGGAAAATCATTATTCCTGTGATTAAGGGACAAATTGTTACAAACATGATCCTTGTTACATTGCAAACGTTAGGTGTATTTACATTAATTTATGCTTTAACAGGCGGTGGACCTGGAATGGCAACTCAAACACTTCCTATTTACATGTATAATCAGGCCTTTGTTAATTATCAGTTAGGTTACGGGACGGCCATCTCTTTGGCAATGTTACTAATTGGAATAATTGCAAGTTTACTATATATCCGTTTGTTAAAGGTTAAAGTTTAGAAGGAAGAGGCGGGAATGCAGATGACTAAGAGCACATTAGAGAAATTTATTCCATATATTGTACTTAGTTTTATAGGAATAGTGTTTTTTCTTCCTTTGCTGTGGATCCTTTTTGCATCGTTTGATCCCCACGCTACAGTGTCGTTGAGGATTCCGAGAACAATTAGTGTGGAAAATTTCACTTCGGTTTTAACAGATAAGACTAATCAACGCTCTCTTTTAATCGGAGTTTTTCTCTCGCTTGGTCAGTCGTTTATAACAGTAGTAGCCGCTACATTAGCGGCGTATCCGTTATCAAGATACCAGCTCAAGTATAAGAAGCCCTTTCTTTTGACCATTTTATTTATGACATCATTACCGATTACCGCTGTAATGGTTCCGGTGTACCAATTGTTTATGTTTTTGAATTTGCATGATTCGTTGTTAGGCACGATGTTGTTTCTTGCATCCTCCTCGTTGCCTTATGCGATTTGGATGACGAAAAACTTTATGGATGCCGTACCACTTGAATTAGAGGAATCTGCATGGATAGACGGAGTGTAAATTAGCACATTATTTCAGAATCCCTTTTTCAAATTATTTCGGACGGATTCGGAAATAATGTGCAAAATCTTTGCGAATTATTCCAGGTTTTGCAGATTATTTCCGAACGTTTGCACATTATTTCGGATGATTAACTAGAATGAGGATGGATCGGGATGAAACATAACAGGGGCCGATCAGCCCCTGCTGTGTCAGTACCCCATTTCTTCGGCTGCCATACGCACAATGTCTTCGTCAATCATATGTTTTTTTAATTGAGCGCCGTATAACAGGCAAGTGGTGGCGAGGTTGTTGATGATCCGCGGCCACCCCTGCGACTGCAGGGCGATCGCTTCTAAGGCAGCTGGGGTAAAAATCGAGTGTTTCGCCCCCGCCTGTTTCAGGCGGTGTTCGATATATCCTACCACTTCTTCCTTATCAAGAGGCCCCATCTGGTATCGCATGATGATTCGTTGGTGAAGCGGACGGTGTTGATTCAACCGTAGTTTTGCCTGTAAATGGGGCAGCCCCGCCAAAATCAAGACAAACGGATTCGTTGAGTCCATGTGAAAGTTGAACAGGATCGCGATATCCTGCAGAAAGGCATCCTTCGCTAAATGCATTTCATCGAGGATGAACACTGACGTTACCCGTTGTTCATGATACAAGCGCTCGATCCCTTGTTGGATTTGATAAAACAAGTCGACCTTGCGGTATTTCGGCTCTTCCCCGAGCCCGAAGGCAAGGCCGCGATAAAAGTCCATCACGCTCCCCGTTGACAATGGAAAATAAACGACGTGATACAGTGACGGATTCAGGGATTCCTTAAACGCCCGAAGGGCGAATGTCTTGCCGGCCCCTGGTTCACCAATCAATAGCCCGATCCCTCTTGTTCGTTTCATGTAGTCCAAAGCGGCGAGGGCCTCTTGATACGAGGCCCCTTGATAAGCCTCTGG
The DNA here is from genome assembly GCF_001610955.1 of Geobacillus thermoleovorans. Lineage (GTDB taxonomy): Bacteria > Bacillota > Bacilli > Bacillales > Anoxybacillaceae > Geobacillus > Geobacillus thermoleovorans. Next base: position 1,815,209 of record NZ_CP014335.1, on the reverse strand, counting down.
TGGATTCGTCTCCTTCGAAAACGGCTCTCGGGAAAGGGAATAAAACGTTTTATACATCGTTTTCGCCTCCCTCTACCGGAACCGTCGCAAACGGTGACCGATGGCGTTTCACATAGGCATTGTCCTCGAAGCGAACAAGGACCGCTTCGGCGACCCGTTGACCGTCTTCGTACACATACACGCCTTGTTCATCATAACGGAGTTCGATCGATTGTCCGATGAACCGGGGCGGAACTTCATACAGCTGCTTGTTCAACGTGACCGTACCATCGGCCTTCACTTTACGGTATTCGCGTTTCAAAAAGATCGAGTCGAGCCAATCCGAATCCTCGACGAACGACACCAAATGGACTTGCGATTGAAACACTTCATGTGGCGTCTTCCCGTTCAACGAGGCATGCGGTTTTCGATGGTAATCTTCCTCCAACCACTTCCAAAATCGCTCGTTTAGCTCTTCGAGCGACTTCGGTGAATTCATTTCGAGCAACGGGTAAAACCGCGTCTGTACGGTGCGGAAAAATCGTTCGATTTTCCCTTTGCTTTGCGGATCGTACGGCTGGGTATGGATCAAGGTGATCCCTAACTCCGCGCAGGCGTACTGCAAGGGTTCCGCCCGATAAATCTTGCCGTTATCCGAGTAAATTCGCTTCGGCTTTCCGTATCGAAGCAGCGCTTCCTTGGTTACGATCCGCAACCCGTCAAATTTCTCGGAAGAGAAAAACTGAGCGTACGGCACGACCCGAGAGCAGTCATCGATATAGGCAATCAAAAACGTTTTTTGCGTTTTGCCATTCACGCGAATCAACGGGCCATGGGACAAATCACCTTGCCAGAGCTCATTGACCTGATCGTACGCGAATCGTTTTCGTTCAGGAATCGGTAAAATTTCTTTCCCCACGAGGTTGTATTTTTTTAAAAGTCGGTATATAGTGAAATAAGAGATGGATTGGATTTCCCCCTGCTCGATAAGGTGTTGGTAAAACACCGTCACGGGCATGTGGGGGTGTTTTTTTCTCAGGGCTAAAATGTGATCCTCTTCTTCAGGTGACAGCCTCCGGGAATGGCCACGGTCCGACCGTCGTTTCGGCTTCAGCGCCTCAAAGCCCCCTTTTTTGTACTGCGTGCACCAGTCGAGGATCGTTTTGGCGGCGATGCGTTTCTCTCCATGGTGGGGAACTTGATGGATCCGTTCCGCTACTTCCTTCAAGTACGTTTTTGGATCGACTTGTCCATTCACCAATGGAGCGATCAATCCATACCGAAATAAAGCGATCTCCTGTCTCATCGACTCATTCATTTCGATCTCCTCCTTCGTTCATCCCATTCTAGGACCTTATCGGTCCATCCTGTCTCTATCCTATCGGATCATTCCCCCGACCGTCGAGAGGAAAGGTTTGTGGAATCTATAAATGATTCCATATAAGGGGATATAAGTAAAATCAGGAACTGAATGTACGTGCAAAAAGATGCGTCGATCGGTGCTCCCATATCTCTTGGATGACGAAAAAGAGGCCGATCTCCTCCATCGTCTGGATCCACCATAGGGCTCGTTCTCTCGCTTGGGCGATGGCAGGACCAATTTTTCTCCAGCGCTCCGCAAAAAACCAATGAAGGTGGTTCAAATTTCGGAATAAACGTCGGACATAAAATAAAACCCCTTCATCCGTAGGAAGGAGTGGAGCCTCCTCCATCCCCCGTTTCGGAGTCAGGCCCAACCGTTCTTTCACCACTCTCCATATGGTGGGCAACGTATACTGAAAATAGGGGAGAAGAAATGAAGGCAACACGGCCACCGTCCTCCTGCACTCCGGGCAGCGATACCGAGCGATCCAAATGCGATAAGACTGATGCGACGTCACGGCATTTCGTTCGTAGTACCCATGGCGATAAAGAGGTCGTTTTGCCTGGCAATGAGGGCACCGCTTAAGAAGGGGAAAGTCGTTTTGTTTTCCCCGCTGGGCATATGTCTGGACATCGACCTGAAAGTCATGAAACCGAATCACGTCCTCGTCCCCCCCTCTGAAAATCACCCATGTCCCATTCCGAAATAATTCACAAAAAATTTAGCACATTCTTTCGGAAAGGGGGAGAGGGATATTCCGAAGGAATGTGCAAAAAAGAGTCTTTTTTGTGCGGAAATAAAGTGATAATTTACAGACGGAGCATCGGTGTTGAAAGGACTTCAAAAGATTGTGGCTCCGTTGATGATTCCAGGAATCTGTACAGTTGCTATTTTTACTTTTACTCTAAGTTGGGGGAATTTTTTTGTTCCCTATATCTTAATACAATCACCGGAGAAACTCCCAGCATCCGTAACAATATATCAATTTTTTGGACAATACGGTTTGGTTGAATATGGGAAATTGGCTGCTTTTTCTCTCATTTATACAATCCCCCCGATCATTCTTTACATGATTAGTCAACGTTTCATGTCAGAAGGGTTTAATTTTGGGGGAGCAACAAAAGGATAAGTGAAATTTGCGACAATAAAAGTTAAAGGGGAGATTTGATATGTTTTTAACTGAAGAAAAATTGGAAGCTCGTATTAATGAGTTGTCGGAGCATCGCTATCGCGAGGCGATTTTGATTCCTAAGTTTCGTTTTTTGGTGGACGAAAAAGGGGAGGTAGGTGCCCGTTCGCCGGAAACAAAAGAATGGAAGGAAATTAGGCTAGGCGATTATTGGAGTGGAAGAGATGTCTATGCCTGGCTTCAAGCTGATATTGATATTCCGGAACAATGGAAGGGAAAGGAGATAGTAGGTCTATTTGATTTTGGCAAAACCGGCGAGGGAAATAACTCAGGATTCGAGTCACTTTTATACTTAAACGGTTCTCCATATCAAGGCGTAGATTCCAATCATATGGAAGTGTTTTTTCCAAAAGGTTCGGCTGGCGCTAAAATAAGTTTAACGTTTCGCCTATGGTCTGGGCTTGAAGGAGGGGGGATTCCGAAATCGCAGGAACATAAGATAAAACGGGCAGAGGTAGCTTGGCTTGATGAGGTTACTGATGATTTGTTTTTCACCGGAAAAGCTATTCTTGGAACGGTGAAAGTTCTCGGTCAGCACTCTCCTGAGCGTCAATTGCTTCTTTCATTGTTGGATCGTGCATTTCGGCAAATTGATTGGTCCAAACCGAAGTCGGATTCATTCTACAATTCCGTTGCCATAGCCCTTGAAATGCTTAAAGATGAATTAAAGAGAATGGAGAAAAAACATCCGGTAACCATTCGTTGTATTGGGCATACACACATCGACGTTGCCTGGCTTTGGCGCCTTAAGCATACAAGGGAAAAGGCTGCGAGATCATTTTCTACAGTGCTTCGACTAATGGAGAAATACCCAGAGTACATTTTTTTGCAAACCCAGCCTCAGCTATATGAATATATTAAATCGGATTATCCTGAAATATTCGAGCAAATTCGGAAGCGGGTTGCGGAAGGGCGTTGGGAAGCGGGAGGAGCGATGTGGCTAGAAGCGGATTGTAACATTCCCTCCGGGGAATCATTGGTACGACAAATACTTATGGGAACTCGTTTTTTGCGTAAGGAGTTCGGTGTAGAGTGCAAGTATTTATGGCTTCCGGATGTGTTTGGATATAACTGGGCCTTGCCGCAGATTCTTAAAAAATCCGGGATTCATGCGTTTATGACGACGAAAATCAGCTGGAACCAATATAATCGAATGCCTCATGATACATTTATATGGAGAGGAATTGATGGAAGTGAGATACTTACACACTTTATTACAACTCCTGAGCCCAACAAAAACTGGTGGTTTTACACTTATAACGGGGTAATTACACCTGAGACGGTGCAGGGGATTTGGGAGGCATATAGAGATAAGGCAATTAATCAAGAGTTGCTTTTATCGTATGGTTACGGAGATGGCGGGGGAGGGGTAAATAGAGAAATGTTGGAGATGCGCCGCCGCCTAAACGATATCCCTGGATTGCCGAATGTAGAAACTGGTAGAGCAGATGAATTTTTTGAACGGTTAAACGAAAAAATTAGAAATACGGATCAATATGTACATGTATGGGATGGAGAACTTTATCTTGAGTATCACCGCGGAACCTATACGAGCCAGGCTTACAATAAGAGAATGAATCGAAAGATGGAACTTCTGTACCGTGAGACGGAATGGATGGGAATTGTATCGGCGACGTTAAATTCCGATTGGTCCCGTTATCCTTTTGAACGGTTAAATGAAGGATGGAAAATAATTTTACGCAATCAGTTCCACGATATTATTCCTGGTTCCTCTATTCGTGAAGTCTATGAGGATAGTAGAGAGGAATATGAGAAAGCTGAAAAGTATGCATTAAGTGCTTGGAAAAACCTAAGCGAGAGCATTATAGTCGAGAAGAAAGGGGATACAGTTATAGTGTTCAACTCCTCTCCTTGGGTAAGGACAGATTTAGTCCGAATTCCGGCAACTACAAAAACCAAAAAAGGGATATGGAAGGATGTATCAGGGAGAGAGTTAAAGGCAGAAAGAGTTGGTGACAATTGGGTTATATTAGTAGAAGATGTCCCGCCTCTAGGATTCAGTACAATTCGGTTTTATGATGTAGAAGCGGATAATACTTTGGTTCAAACTAATATGTTCCATGTAGGTTCTTCTGAAGTTATTTCACCGTACTACAAAATTAAATGGAATGATAAAGGGCAAATTATCTCCATTTATGATCTTCAGGCCAAACGGGAGGTCTTAGATGACGGGAAATGTGGGAATGTATTACAAGTGTTTGAGGATAAACCTCTACGCTTTGATGCTTGGGATATTGATATATTTTACCAAGAGAAAAAGCGAGAGGTAGAGGATTTACAACATGTAAGCATAAAGGAAATAACATCGCTTTATGCGGTTATCCATTTTGAGTGGAAGTATATGGACTCCATTATCAAACAAGATATGATTCTGTATACACATAGCAGAAGAATAGATTTTAAGACAGAGGTGGACTGGAAAGAACAGAACCAGCTGTTAAAGGTGGCGTTCCCTGTTAAGATCCGTTCTACATTAGCGACCTATGATATCCAATTTGGTAATGTGAAAAGACCTACACATTGGAACACAAGTTGGGATTACGCGAAGTTTGAAACAGTTGCGCATCAATGGGCTGATTTATCAGAAACAGGATATGGGGTTAGTTTATTGAATGACTGCAAATATGGCTATGATATTAAAGATAATGTGATAAGACTATCACTGATTAAATCTGCCACCTATCCAGACTATCAACAAGATCAAGGGTATCACATTTTTACTTACTCCTTACTTCCGCATCAAGGAGACTGGGTAGAAGGCAATACGGTAAAAGAAGCATGGTATCTAAATAATCCTTTAACTTACGCCGTAGGAGAGCCGATTAGAAAAAAATATTCATTGTTTGGTACCAATACTGACAACATTATGGTAGATGTTGTAAAAAGAGCTGAGGATTCCAATCGGATTGTTCTTCGATTACATGAATTTACAGGCAGAAGAAACAAAGTGTATATAACAAGCGATTTGCCCATCTTCGCTTGGCAAGAGTGTGATCTTATGGAAAGGGAGGTAGGGGAAGGAACGATAAGTGAGAAATTGGAATTTGATATAAATCCATATGAAATCAAGACGTTTCTCATAGATCTCAAATAGTATAAATAATTTGTATATTGTTGTTTAAGAAAAATCCCCTTGCTGGTTAGAAATCTTCCTTCTGGCCGGATATAAAGGGGATCTTTTTCTATATTGTATTGAAAGAAAGTGGAAAAACCATTAAAATAACATTAAGAAGAGCAAGCGCTTTACCTAACGAGCTTGACTACAACAGATGGAGAGAATGATGAGCGATGAAAGTAACCATTTACGATGTAGCAAAAAAAGCGGGTGTATCCATTTCAACGGTATCAAGGGTACTCAATAATACCGGGCGCATTAGTGAAAGAACGAGAAAAAGAGTCCTTCGGGTAATGGAAGAGCTGCATTATCAACCGAGCATGGTCGCCTCGGCGTTGACTGGGAAGCGGACAAGAACGATTGGCCTTGTCATCCCTGACGTAGCAAACCCATTTTTTTCTGAAATCGCTAGGAAAGTGGAAGATCGGGGGAGAGAACAGGGATTTAACGTTCTGATGTGCAATACGGATAACAACCCGGAGACGGAAGAAATGTATCTTTCTTTATTGCGCCAAAAAAGCGTGGATGGCATCATTATCGGAACCACAACGAACAATTATACAATGATCAAAGAGCTGTTGGAAGAGAATTTCCCTTTGGTTTTTATTGCCCAAGACATCCCGGAGCTGGCCATTAACGTGGTGAGAGTTGATGATTTTTTAGGGGGATATCAGGCTGTCTCGCATCTTGTTTCCCTAGGACATCAACAGATCGCGATCATGCTTGGGAATTTAAGTCGCACAAGCGATAAATACAGGCTGCAGGCCTATCAGCAGGTGCTTCAAGAGAACGGCTTGAAATGCGAAGAATCCTGGATTGTATATACGGACTATTCGATGGCTGATGGAAAAAGAGCGGCGATGGAGCTGTTGCAGTTGACCCCAAGGCCGACAGCGATTTTTGCCTGTTTTGATTCTCTTGCCGTTGGCATTTATCAGGCGGCTAAAGAGTTGGGACTCCGCATTCCCGATGATCTGTCAGTGGTTGGATTTGATAATACGATTTTATCGGCCATTATCGACCCGCCGTTGACGACAGTCGCCCAACCTATTGAAGAAATGGGAAGGCAAGCGGTTGACCTGCTAATTGCCCAAATTGAAGAGACCAATCATACGAAACAGCGGATCATTTTGCCGCCTCATCTAGTGGTAAGGAAATCGGCCTGTCATATCGCTAAAGTGAAATCGTAAGGATGTGAGCAGATTGTTTTTATGAAATAATAGATGTTACCGGAGAGAACGTTGAATTTAAGGAGAAGAACAGCTGTAAATAGCTGTTCTTTTATTTTTTAATAAAAATTCTATAAATTTAGAAAAAATACTTGATAAAATAATAGGTTGAGGGTAAAATAAAAAACAAAAGGAAAGCGCTTGCTCAAAAAAGTTCGATGGAGATTAGATTGCACTATTATTAATGGACATGATAACCATTGTTTTCGATGTATTAGAAAGCGCTTCCCTGCTACAACGGAGATGAGGAGGAGAAAATAATGACTCGGGTGAAAGTAGGGATTTTGGGAGCCGGAGGGATTGCCAAGGTACATACGTCGATCCTAAAGAAAGATGAGCGGGTTCAAATTATTGGGGTAGCGGATATTGTGGAAGAAAGAGCCGCTTCATTGGCGAAGGAAGCCGGGGAAGCAAAAGCGGTCAAAAGCCTCGAGGAATTATTTGATCTTGGTGTAGATGCTGTTTACGTGACGACGCCAAACACGATGCATGTTGAGCCGGTACTAAAATGTCTGGAAAACAATGTGCATGTGTTCTCAGAAAAACCGATGGCGACTTCTTTGGAGGGGGCAGAGCAGATCAGGCAAGCGGCTGAACGATCAAAGGCGATTTACAACTTGGGAATGAACCGCCGGTATGCGTCGGTGTATAAAAGAGTCAAGGAATTGGTTGATTCCGGGGAGGTAACCCCCTATTTGGCTCATGTAAAAATGAACCGCGGCGAACTGTTAAATCCTCCTTGGACGGCAAACCCGAAGGTGACGGGAGGCTTCTTGTATGAAACTCCTTTCCATTTGATGGATCTATGCCGTTATTTATTTGGTGAAGTACAAACGGTTTACTGCGAAGCAAAACAAAACATTTCGACAGAGGAATTAGATACATTCGCGATTATGATGACATTTGTCTCGGGGACGATCGTCAATTTTGTGACGTATGCTCATGCTGGATGGAGCTTTCCGTTTGAGAGTTTGGAGGTTTATGGGAAGTATAGCACGGTCGCAACCCAAGAACTCGAAAAAGTCATGTATGCCCCAGGGTTGCAGCAGGCGGCGCACATTCATGATTTCTATCAATTATCCATTGAAGAAAAATGGGGATATAAGGAAGAGGATCGTCTGTTTATTGATGCCATTATCCATGGAACAAAGCCTCCGGTGACAGCTGAAGATGGCTTCCGCTCGATTCAATTGCTAGAGGCGATTTATGAAAGTGCTAAAACGGGGAAAATAATCGACTTTCGCCAAACAGCTCCGTCAAAATAAAAAGGCGGGTGAGAGAATGAAAGAGAAAAGACAAATCCGGATTGGCATGGTTGGTTATAAGTTTATGGGAAAAGCGCATAGCCATGCGTTTCGCGATCTTCCCTTTTACTTCGACACAGATGTCATCCCAGTTCTGCAAGCCATTGCGGGCCGGGATGAGCAAGGAGTTAAAGAAGCGGCGGAAAAAATGGGATGGGCATCGTATGAAACAGATTGGCGCCGCCTGATTGAACGGGATGATATCGATGTCATCGATATTGTTACCCCAAACAATACGCATGCGGAAATTGCAATCGCGGCAGCGAAAGCAGGAAAACATATCATTTGTGAGAAACCGCTTGCTCTCACATTGGAACAATCGCTTGAAATGTTGGAAGCTGTCAAGCGAGCAGGTGTAGTTCATATGATTTGTCACAATTACCGTTTTGCTCCGGCGGTTCAGTTTGCCAAGCAGTTGATCGCACAAGGGCGACTGGGGAAAATTTACCACATTCGTGCTACGTTTTTGCAAGACTGGCTGATGGATCCGAACTTCCCGTTAATATGGCGCCTGAAAAAAGAAGTATCTGGATCAGGCACACACGGAGATCTTGGGGCGCATATTATCGACCTGGCCCGTTTCTTAGTCGGAGAATTCCGCGAAGTTGTCGGCATGATGGAGACGTTTATTAAAAAACGGCCGCTTGGAGATATGGACATCCATTTAAAAGGGCGCGTTGAAGGCACGGCATGGGGAGAAGTGGATGTTGATGATGCCTCCGCCTTCTTGGCCCGTTTTGAAAACGGGGCTTTAGGAGTGTTTGAAGTCAGCCGTTTTAGCAGAGGAAATCGGGCAGGAAACCGTTTTGAAATTAATGGGGAACGCGGCTCGATCCGTTGGGATATGGAAAATATGAATAACCTTCAAGTGTACCTCGAAGACGATGAGCGCGGACTGCAAGGATTCCGGACGATCAACTGCACAGAGGTGGAGCATCCGTATGCCTCGGCTTATTGGCCGGCTGGGCACATTATTGGCTATGAACATACATTTATTAACTTGTTGGTGGAAATGATGAATGGCATTGCCGGCGGGTACAGCCCTTCGCCGAACTTCGAAGACGGCGTTCGCAATCAAGCCGTGCTTGAGGCGGTGGAACGGTCGGTGCAAACTGGGGGATGGGTAAGCATTTCTGAAGTGCTACCGTCAGTGCAAGTGCAATCGCGTTGATGAAATACGACGATTTAGAAAGCGATTACATTAAGCAAAGAAAGGTGTGTGGATCATGACCGTTCGTTGTGCAGTTCTTGGATTAGGGCGCCTTGGACACCACCATGCGAAAAACTTGGCAACTCATCAAGTGAGCGGGGCGAAATTAGTGAGTGTCGTTGATCCCCTTGGAGAAAGAGCGGAGCAGTTCGCACGTGAATACGGGATCGAGCACTGGACCAAGAACCCGGATGATGTATTCGAGGATCCGACAATTGATGCCGTCGTGATCGTAACCCCGACGAGCACTCATGCAGAGATGATTGCAAAAGCAGCCAAAAACGGCAAAGCGATCTTCGTCGAGAAACCGCTTACCCAAAGTTTAGAGGAAGCCGATGACATCATTCAAACGATTCAGGAGACAGGTGTCATTTGTCAAGTCGGCTTTATGAGACGGTTTGATCCTGCTTATGCCGAGGCGAAGAGAAGAATTGAAGCGGGGGATATTGGCAAACCAATCTACTTTAAAGGGATTACAAGAGATGCTGGTTCACCTCCGGCTGAGTTTATTCAACATAGCGGCCGCGTATTTTTGGACGTTTCGATTCATGACTATGATATTGCCCGTTACTTAATGGGGGCAGAAATTACGTCTGTTTCCGCTCATGGAAGAGTACTGTTGCATTCATTTATGAAAGAGTTTAAAGATGTGGATCAGGCAATTACGTATGTCCATTTTGACTCTGGCGCAGCTGGGGATATCGAGGCAAGCCGGAACTCGCCATACGGGCACGATATTCGTACAGAAATTATCGGCACAGAAGGCTCCTTGTTTATTGGCACTCTTCGCAATCAAAATGTCACATTGTTGAATTCCAAAGGAAGCACATACGAAATCATCCCTGATTTCCAAACGCGATTCAACGATGCGTACCGTTTAGAGCTTGTCCACTTTATCGAATGCGTTCAAAACCGGCAAACACCAAAAGTAACTGAAATTGACGGAAAAGTGAACCTAAAAATTGCCATTGCGGCGACCGAGTCGTTTGACAGCGGAAAAACAGTATGGCTCGAAGGGCATGTAGCTGAGCAAACACGCTAGTCGAAGGCAGCGAGGCCACTTTGGCTTCGTTTGTCATAGAACATGGTTCGTAGCGGCTTTCGCCCCCTATTGAGTGGCGAGAAAGGCCGCTATGGACAAGGAAGTTTTAAAGAAACAAAGGGGACAAGGGGGCAAAAGGAAGATGAAAGGTCGAATGAAGTGGATTTCATTGGTCGTATTGCTGTTTAGTTTTTCGTTGCTTTTTGGTTGCAACAAACAACAAGAAACAGCCCAATCAGGGGACAAACCAGGAAAAATTGTCATTGGCGCGGCCCTTCCAGATTTTGATGACAAATGGCTGAGTTACTTGCAAGACGGAATGAAGGAATATGCCAAAACGCAAAAAGATGTGGAAGTCATTTACGTTGATGCGATGAATGACGCAAACAAGCAATTGTCTCAAGTGGAAAACTTTGTTCAACAAAAAGTGGATGCCATTGTATTGATTCCTGTCGATACGGTTTCGGCGCCGCAAATGGTGGAAAAAGCGAATCAAGCGAACATTCCAATCGTGGTTGTAAACCGTATTTTTGACGGGGTAGACAAGGCAACAGCCTATGTTGGTTCTGAATCGATCAAAGCTGGCATCATGCAAATGGAAGAAGTGGCGAAAATTTTAGGAGGCAAAGGAAACATCGCCATTATCAACGGCCAAATGGGTCAGGAAGCACAAATCAAGCGGACAGAAGGAAATAAGCAAGTGATAAAAAAATATCCGGGGATGAAAGTCGTTCTAGAAGGAACAGCAGAATGGGATCGTGCAAAGGGAATGGCGCTGATGGAAAACTGGTTGCAGTCTGGCAAAAAAATTGATGCTGTTGTCTCTAACAATGATGAAATGGCCATCGGTGCGATTATGGCACTGGAGGCTGCTGGAAAGTTAAATGATGTTGTTGTAGCAGGAGTTGATGCGACGCCGGATGCTCTTGAATATGTTAAGCAAGGAAAATTAAAAGTCACCGTCTATCAAAACGCGAAAGGCCAAGGACAAGCTGGATTAGAGACGGCTATTAAAGCGGCAAAAGGAGAAAAAGTAGAGAAATACAATTGGATTCCGTATGAGCTGGTTACGAAAGAGAATGTCGATGAGTACATCAAAAAGTGGCAATGAGAAAAGAAGAGTGAAAAGGAAGGATGCTGCCGCGTTGCTGACATCCTTCCTAACATTCACTTTTCCTTTGTGAAACTAGCCTACCTAAGCTCATAGAACGGCCGACGTTATAAAGCCGCGGGGTAACCATCCGCTTTGATAAAAGGGGCAATCTATAGCGAAAAGGCGGGGTACGAATGAGCAACAATTATGTATTGGAAATGATCGATATTACAAAAGAGTTTCCTGGAGTAAAGGCTTTGGATCGGGTGCAGCTGAGAGTGAAAAGAGGAACTGTACATGCGCTGATGGGGGAAAATGGAGCGGGGAAGTCTACCTTAATGAAGATCCTGATCGGCATTTACACGCCCGATCAAGGCAAGATCATGTTCGACGGGGAAGAGCTGAAAGTCTCCACGATTAAACAAGCGCTCGATAAAGGCATTTCGATGATTCATCAAGAGTTGAGCCCGGTTCCGAACATGACGGTGGCGGAAAATATTTTTCTCGGCAGAGAACCGAGTTATCCGTTCGCGGGTTGGGTCAAAATGAAGGAACTCATTAAAAAGACGAGACAACTATTTGAACAGCTTGAGATCGATATTGACCCCAATGCGAAGATGATGGATTTGAGCATTGCCAATATGCAGATGGTGGAAATTGCGAAAGCGATCTCTTACAATTCGAAGCTGATCATTATGGATGAACCGACGTCGGCCATTACGGAGAAAGAGGTTCATCACCTTTTCCACATCATTCGCTCTTTGAAAAAAGAGGGCGTATCCATTATTTATATTACTCATAAGATGGATGAACTCGAACAAATTACCGATGAGGTGACCGTGCTGAGGGACGGGAAGTACATCGGGACGAAGCCGAGCCATCAAATTTCAAGGGATGAACTCATTCAAATGATGGTCGGAAGGGAATTGAATCAAATTTTCCATAAGCCAAAGATTCCGATCGGAGAAGTGGCGTTGTCGGTCAAAGGGTTGACGAAAAAAGGGAAATTTCATGATGTGAGCTTTGAAGTACGGAAAGGGGAAATAGTCGGGTTTGCTGGGTTGATGGGGTCTGGAAGAACAGAAGTATTAGAAAGCGTTTTTGGCGTTGCCAAACCGGACGCGGGAGACATTTATGTTCACGGAAAAAAGGTTGCGATTCGCTCGGCACGGGACGCGATTCGATATGGGATGGGCCTGTTGACGGAAGACCGAAAACTGACAGGGCTGTTTTTACCGTTGTCTGTCGAGGACAACATGATCACGGTTACGGTCAACCAGTATACGAAGGCGGGTTTTTTGCAACAACGAAAAATCCGCGAAGACTGTCAAAGGCTAGCCGAACAGCTTGCGATTAAAACGCCGAGTTTGCAGCAGTTGATCAAATATTTAAGCGGGGGCAATCAGCAAAAAGCGCTCATTGCCCGATGGCTGCTTCACAATCCGGATATTTTGTTTCTCGATGAACCGACGAGGGGAATTGATGTAGGGGCGAAGGCGGAAATTTACAATTTGATTTTTGATCTCGCCAAGAAGGGAAAAGCGATCGTCGTAGTTTCTTCGGAAATGCCGGAAATATTGGGATTGAGCGACCGGATTATCGTTATGCATGAAGGAAGAAAAACAGGAGAGCTGACAAGGGAAGAAGCAACCCAAGAGCGGATTATGCAGCTAGCAACGGGCCAGTTGATCGAGGCGAAGCGATAAAGAGCAGGGGGAATGGGTATGGAAAGCCAAGTTTCTGTTACGAACAAACAGGGGAAGGCAGGGATTTCTTCGACGGCCACGTCGAAGGATAAATTGTATCGATTTTTAAACCGATATGGCATGTTGGTGATTCTGATAGCACTCGTCATTTTGATGTCCATTCTTTCACCGACATTTTTTACAACCGGCAACTTATTAAATATTGTTCGGCAAATGTCGGTGGTCGGCATTGTCGCGATTGGCGTCACGATCGTCATTATTACGACTGGGATCGATTTGTCATCAGGTTCCGTGATTGCTCTTGTGTCTGTAGTTACGGCTAGCCTTGCTCATCCGGATACGTATCCAGTCGTTGTCCCCATTTTGGTTGGTCTTGGATTAGGGCTCTTGACGGGTGTGATCAACGGGACGATTATTTCGAAGGCGAAAATTGCTCCCTTTATTGTGACACTGGGAATGATGACAGCAGCGAGAGGTGCGGCGCTGCTATTCAGCGATGGGAGACCAATCGGGAACTTGTCGCCATCGTTTTTATGGATTGGGCAAGGAGATGTTGTGGGAATCCCGGTCCCGATTCTCATCTTTGCGCTTGTGGGGGTCATTTCCTACATTCTATTAAATAAAACGAAGTTTGGCAAATACGTGTATGCAATTGGCGGAAATGAACAGGCGGCCATAATTGCCGGAGTCAATGTCGATAAATATAAGATTTTCGTTTACGCATATGCCGGGCTATTGTCAGGGCTGGCTGGACTCATCTTGACCTCGCGCATTTCCTCGGGGCAGCCGACGGCCGGGGTCATGTATGAACTCGATGCCATCGCTGCCGCGGTCATTGGCGGAACAAGCCTTGCCGGTGGAATCGGGACGATCGGCGGCACGATTGTCGGTGCGCTCATTATCGGGGTCATGAATAACGGTCTCGACTTGTTGAATGTTTCGCCATATTGGCAGCAAATTCTTAAAGGAGTCATTATTACGGTGGCGGTGTTCATTGATTCTCGCAAAAACAGAAAATCATAGGGTTGGAGGAAAATGATGAAGCTTGTATTTAATGAAGCGACGACGCTAAAAAATTCTACATTAAAGAATGACTTAGAACTATGTGAAAAATATGGTTATGACGGCATTGAAATTCGGCTTGATAAGTTGAAAGAATTTCTCGCTTCCTATACGGTTGACGACTTGAAACAATTCTTTGCTTTTCATCGTTTGAAACCGTATGCCTTCAATGCGCTGGAGTTTATCACGTTCCGCGATGAGGAAGGATTCGGCCAAATCCTTCGTGATCTACAGTTCTTATGTGAAATCGGCCAACAAATTGGTTGCAAAACGGTGATTGCGGTCCCGACGTTTGATGTCGGCGATTATACGAAGTCGGAAATCAAAGCGGAAACCGTTCGCGTGTTGCGAGAGTTAGCAGAGTTCAGCGAACCGTACGGCGTAAAAATCGCCTTCGAGTTTTGCGGATACCCGAATTGTTCCGTCAACACGTTTACACAGGCGTATGAGATTGTCAAAGCGGTGGACAGCAGTCAAGTGGGCCTTGTTCTTGACTGCTTCCATTTCCATGCAATGAACTCCCAGCTCGAAGACTTGCAGGCGGCCGATCCAACGGACATTTTCGTCTTTCATATCGATGATTGTGAAGATTTTCCGGTAGGAGCGTTACGCGATCGCCATCGAGTGTGGCCGGGGGACGGGGCGATTGACTTGGATGGCATTTTACGCACGCTTCAATCCATTGGTTACAATGATATGGCATCCATTGAGTTATTTCGACCTGAGTATTGGCAATGGGAGGCAGAGGCAGCAATTCAAACCGGAAAGATCAAAATGGAGAACGTTCTCCGTCGGTATTTTGAGATCGAACGAGTTTGAACATCTACGGGAGGGAAACCGGTGAACACGATCCGCTTAACAACCGCCCAAGCATTAGTCAAGTTTTTAAACCAGCAGTACGTGGAGTTCGATGGTCGTGTACAGAAATTTGTCAAAGGTGTTTTTACGATTTTCGGCCATGGTAATGTACTCGGCCTTGGTCAAGCGCTTGAGGAAGATCCCGGAGAGCTCGAAGTGTACCAAGGGCGCAATGAACAAGGAATGGCACATGCGGCGATTGCCTTTGCAAAACAAAAACACCGTCGGCAAATCATGGCATGCACGTCATCCGTCGGTCCCGGGGCGGCGAATATGGTGACGGCAGCGGCGACAGCTTCGGCGAACCACATTCCGGTGTTATTGCTTCCGGGAGATACGTTTGCGACAAGACAGCCCGATCCCGTGCTTCAACAAATCGAGCACTGGCATGATTTGACCATTTCCACAAACGATGCGTTTCGTGCCGTCAGCAAATATTGGGATCGCATCAGCCGCCCCGAGCAGCTGATGCCGGCGATGATTCAAGCGATGCGGGTACTGACCGATCCCGCCAACACCGGAGCAGTCACCATTGCCTTGCCTCAAGATGTGCAAGGGGAAGCGTACGATTTTCCTGAATCCTTTTTCCAAAAACGGATTCACCGCATTGAACGCCGCGTTCCGGCGAAAGCGGCGATTCATGAGGCGGTGGAGCTCATTCGCAGAAAGAAAAAACCGATCATCATTTGCGGCGGCGGCGTCCGCTATTCGGAAGCAGCGGAAGAACTGAAACAGTTTGCCGAGAAATTTCACATTCCTTACGGGGAAACGCAAGCCGGCAAAAGCGCGGTGGAAAGCGCCCACCCATACAATCTCGGGGGAATTGGCGTCACCGGCAACCTTGCCGCCAATATAATTGCGAAGGAAGCCGATTTGGTCATTGGGATTGGCACCCGTTACACCGATTTTACGACAGGGTCGAAACAGCTTTTCCAACATCCTGAAGTAGAATTTTTGACGATCAATGTCTCGGTCTTTGATGCTTGCAAATTGGATGCCGTCCGCGTAGTGGCAGATGCGAAACTTGCTCTTCTCGCCTTAACCGAAGAGTTGGAGAAAATCGGGTATCGATCCGGCTATACGAATGAAATAGACATCGCGAAAAAGGCGTGGGAAGAAGAGCTTAACCGACTGCATCACGTCCGCTACCGCCAGTCGGGCTTTCAGCCGGAGGTGGCCGGCCATCTCGATGAGGTTTTGACTGAGTATTCCGAGTTTTTCGATTCTTCGTTAACGCAAACGGAAGTCATTGGCGCGATTAACGAGTGGATCGATGACGACGCCATTATCATCGGAGCGGCAGGCAGCTTGCCGGGGGATTTGCAGCGCATGTGGGTGGCGCGCCGGCCCAATACGTATCATATGGAGTACGGCTATTCGTGCATGGGGTATGAGATTGCTGGTGCGCTTGGCGTGAAAATGGCGGAGCCGGATAAAGAAGTCTATGCGATGGTCGGCGATGGCAGCTACTTAATGCTTCACTCGGAGCTTGTAACGAGCATTCAGGAAAAGAAAAAAATCAATGTTCTCCTATTTGATAATGGTGGATTCGGCTGCATTAACAACTTGCAAATGGGTCATGGAATGGGCAGTTTCGCCACAGAATTCCGCTACCGCAACGAAGAAACCGGGCGCTTAGACGGGAGCTTGATTCCGATTGACTTCGCGCAAAGCGCGGCCGGTTACGGGGTGAAAACGTATAAAGTGCACACGCTCGAGCAATTAAAAGAAGCGCTCGAAGATGCCAAACAACAATCGGTGTCGACATTGATCGATATTAAGGTGCTTCCAAAAACGATGACCCATGATTATGAGTCATGGTGGCATGTCGGGGTGGCGGAAGTGTCCCGGAACCCAAAAATTGCGGAGGCATACAAGCGGAAAGAACAACAATTGCAAAGGGCAAGAAAATATTGAACAACTGGAGTGAGAGAGATGGAAAAAACGGTTAATCCTTTTCGTATCGGCATTGCCCCGATCAGCTGGGTCAATGATGATATTCCGGGACTGGGTGATCACTATACCCAAGATCAAGTCTTATCCGAAATGGCGGAGCTTGGGTATGTTGCAACGGAAATGGGGCGCCTCTTTTCCCAAGATCCCCCGTCATTGAGGGCAAAACTGAACCAATATGGCATCGAGCTCGCCAGCAAATTCATCGGCGTGCTCTTTTCAGACCGTTCTCGTCTTGAAGAGGAACTCAAGACGTTCCGGTCTTGGGCGGAATATTTGCACGATATGGGATGCAAGTATGCGATTGTCTGCGAGATGGGGGGATCGATGCACTGGGATCCGCGCCGGGCGCCAGAAGAAAAAACGATTCAACGGCTCACGGATTCCGAATGGGAGTCCCTTGTTGACGGATTGCATCGCGCCGCGCATATATGCCAAGAGCTAGGAATGAAACTTGTTTACCACTTTCACGCGGGAACAGTCGTCGAAACGGCGGAAGAGATCGATCGCTTAATGGAGTTGACGGATCCGAATCTTGTCCATCTCTTGTATGACACAGGGCATGCGTTATATGGCGGATATGATCCAGTTGAACTGTTGCATCGGTATGCGGATCGCATTCAATACGTTCATTTGAAAGACGTAAGGCACGATGTGCTCGAGCTGGTGAGACGGGAACAACTCGACTTTCGCACGGCGGTGTTGCGTGGCATGTTTACGGTTCCTGGAGATGGATGCATTGACTTTGTTCCGATTTTTGCCAAATTGATTGAGATGGACTATAACGGCTGGATCATCGTCGAAGCAGAACAGGACCCGGCTGTGGCGCACCCGTACACGTACGCCAAAATGGCCAAAGAATATATTGACCGCCTTGTTCATCATCTCTTGGCGGCCCAAAAGCGGTAAGGGGGGGAGGATGAAACGATGAGCCGACTGATCATACCAAGCCATTCGCCGAATGAAGAAGGGAACGTCGTCCGCGTAACACCGGAATCAGTGGGGTGGGAGTACGTCGGGTTTGAAGTGTATGTGTTGGCAAAAGGACAAACATTGCGAAAAGAGACGAAGGATCAGGAGGCTTGCCTTGTTCTTCTCAAAGGGAAAGCGAACATATCTACGAAGCTGGAGCGGTGGGAACAGATCGGATTGAGAATGGATGTGTTTGAGAAAGTTCCGCCATACTCGGTCTATGTTCCGGCAAACGATGTGTATGAAGTCGAAGCGATGACGGATGTGGAAGTAGCGGTTTGTTTAGCGCCGGGGAAAGGTACATATCCGGCGCGATTGATCCCCCCAAGCGAAGTAGGAGTTGAAATACGGGGAGCAGGAAATATTGAACGGCGGGTGCATAACATTCTTCCGGAATCCCAACCGGCCGACAGCTTGCTTGTCGTTGAAGTGTTTACGCCGGAAGGAAACTGGTCGAGCTACCCCCCGCATAAACACGACCAAGACAACTTGCCCCATGAGTCGTATTTGGAAGAAACGTATTATCATAAAATCAATCCCGGTCACGGTTTTATGGTGCAGCGTGTGTACACCGATGATCGTTCCATCGACGAAACGATGGTCGTGAAAAACGGGGATGTCGTCTTAGTCCCGAAAGGCTACCATCCGGTTTCCGCTCCCCCAGGGTATGAGGGGTATTACTTGAACGTCATGGCCGGGCCGGTGCGGACGTGGAAGTTTCATAATGACCCGGACCATGACTGGGTGATGGAAAGCAAGCTCGCGGCCAAACAGAAGGAGAAATAATCTAAAAAGACGACAGGAAAGAGGCGGTTCGATGAGTTTCCTCCCATTTGACCAGCAAAAACCGTTGGATTTTATCGCCGTTGGCCGGCTATGCATCGATTTGAACGCCAATGAAATCCATCGGCCGATGGAAGAAACGATGACGTTTACGAAATATGTCGGCGGATCTCCGGCGAATATTGCCATCGGCATGGCCCGGCTCGGCATGAAAACAGGGTTTATCGGCCGAGTGGCCGACGACCAAATGGGTCGATTTATTGTCCGATATTTAAAAAACAATGGAATTGATACGTCCCATGTCATTACCGACAAGTCCGGCAGTGTGACGGGCTTGGCTTTTACCGAAATCAAGAGCCCGACCGACTGCAGCATCCTAATGTATCGCGATAATGTCGCTGATTTGAAGCTGGAACCGAACGATATTGACGAAGACTATATTCGGCGCGCCAAATGCCTGTTGATTTCCGGGACAGCTTTAGCGAAAAGCCCGTCAAGAGAAGCGGTGTTTTTAGCGTTGGACTACGCAAGACGCCATGGAACCGTCGTTGTGTTCGATTTGGATTATCGCCCATATACGTGGCAATCCAAAGAGGAAACAGCGATCTATTACAACTTGGCAGCCGAAAAATGCGACGTGATCATCGGCACGAGAGAAGAATTTGACATGATGGAGCGGTTTGACGGCCAGCGGCGCGATGATGAACAAACAGCGCGAAAATGGTTTGATTACAACGCGAAAATCGTTGTCATTAAGCATGGCAAAGACGGGTCTATTGCTTATACGAAAACTGGAGAAACGTTTGTCGGCACGATTTTCCCAGCAAATATTGTCAAAACGTTTGGGGCCGGCGACTCGTATGCCGCAGGATTTATCTACGGGCTAATGAACGATTGGCCGATTCCAAAGGCAATGGAATACGGGGCAGCTGCGGCGTCGATTGTCATCTCAAGCCATAGCTGCTCGGATGCGATGCCGACATTGGCGCAAATCGAACAGTTCATCGAACAACATCGCAACGGTTCAGCTGCTCGGAAATAAAAAGAAGGGGGAACATGGACATGACGATGACAACGGGAGTGCAAACCTTAAAAAACTATATTGGCGGGCAATGGGTCGAGTCTCGTTCCGGGAAGACGGAAGCCGTTCCGAACCCGGCAACGGGCGAAGTGTTGGCCTACGTTCCGATTTCAAGCCGCGAGGAGTTGGACGAAGCGGTCCGAGCTGCCAAAGAGGCGTTCAAAACATGGCGCAAAACGCCGGTGCCGCGCCGGGCAAGAATCTTGTTTAAATATCAGCAGTTGCTTGTCGAGCATTGGGAAGAGCTGGCCCGATTGGTGACGTTAGAAAACGGCAAAAGCTACAACGAAGCTTATGGGGAAGTGCAACGCGGCATTGAATGCGTCGAATTTGCGGCCGGTGCGCCGACGCTCATGATGGGGCGGCAGCTTCCAGATATTGCGACCGGCATTGAATCGGGGATGTACCGGTATCCGATCGGCGTCGTGGGGGGCATCACGCCGTTTAACTTCCCGATGATGGTCCCTTGCTGGATGTTCCCGCTGGCGATTGCGTGCGGAAACACGTTCGTCTTAAAACCGTCCGAGCGCACGCCGATGTTGGCGAATCGTTTGGCTGAACTGTTTAAAGAGGCTGGGCTTCCGGACGGGGTGCTTAACATCGTCCATGGGGCGCATGATGTCGTGAACGGGCTGTTGGAGCACCCGGATGTGAAAGCCATCTCGTTTGTCGGCTCCCAGCCGGTCGGCGAGTATGTGTACAAAACGGCAGCGGCTCACGGCAAACGGGTTCAAGCGTTGACGGGGGCGAAAAACCATTCCATTGTCATGCCGGATGCCGATTTGAATGTTGCGGTCCGTGAAATTATTAACGCGGCGTTCGGCTCGGCGGGAGAACGGTGCATGGCGGCGTCGGTCGTTGTCGCGGTTGGGGAGATTGCCGATGAACTTGTCGAGAAGCTGGTGGCGGCCGCGAATGAATTGAAAATCGGCAATGGGCTGGAGGAGAGCGTCTTTTTAGGCCCGGTCATTCGCGAAGCCCATAAGCAACGGACCGTGAAGTATATTGAACTTGGGGAAAAGGAAGGGGCCATTCTGGTGCGCGACGGACGAAAGGACGCCGCGGTTCAGGACAATGGATACTTTATCGGTCCGACGATCTTTGACCGAGTCACTACTGACATGACCATTTGGAAAGACGAAATTTTCGCCCCTGTTCTTTCGATCGTACGGGTCGAGACATTAGATGAAGCCATTGAGGTGGCCAACAAGTCTCCGTTTGCCAATGGAGCGTGCATCTATACAAGAGACGGGGGGAATGTCCGCAAATTCCGCGAGGAAATCGACGCCGGCATGTTAGGCGTCAACTTAGGAGTTCCCGCGCCGATGGCGTTCTTCCCATTCTCCGGATGGAAAAACTCGTTTTATGGCGATCTTCATGCGAACGGCATGGATGGCGTCGAGTTTTATACGCGCAAAAAAATGGTGACCTCCCGCTGGTAATGCGTTCGAAAACGTATCAAGCTCCGCAAGAGCGCTTGATACGTTTTCCGTATATTGAAAAGGAGGAAGAACAATGCCGCTTGTGTCGATGAAAAACATGCTGCAACGGGCATGGCAAGGAAGATATGCCGTCGGACATTTCAACATCAACAATTTGGAATTTGCCCAGGCCATTTTGCTGGGGGCTGAGGAAGAAGAAGCGCCGGTCATTTTGGCCGTGAGTCCGGGATATATTGACCATCTCGGTGGGTTGCGGACCGCAGCGGCCATGGTGAAAGAGCTCGTGAAGGAGTACCGCATCACGGTGCCGGTCGCGCTTCATTTGGATCACGGCTCTTCCTATGAACAATGCCTCGAAGCGATGGAAGCCGGGTTTACTTCGGTGATGATCGATGCATCCCATCATCCGTTAGAACAAAATATTTCCATCACGAAACAAGTCGTCAAAGCCGCCCGGGAGTTTGGCGCCTCGGTCGAAGCGGAAGTGGGGAGGATCGGGGGGCAGGAGGACGACTTGGTGGTGGACGAAGCAGAAGCCATGTATGCCATTCCTGAGGAATGCGAACGCCTTGTGAAAGAAACAGGGGTCGACTGCCTCGCTCCGGCGTTAGGTTCGGTTCACGGCCCGTACAAAGGGAAGCCAAAGCTGGGATTTGCCCAGATGGAAGAGATCGGGCGCCGAACTGGGGTTCCTCTTGTCCTGCATGGCGGAACAGGAATTCCGCTGGCCGATATTCAAAAGGCGATTTCCTTCGGAACGGCGAAAATCAATGTCAACACCGAGAACCAATGGGCCTTTACCCGCGGCATTTGCCGCATGTTCCGCGAGAACGAGGGACTGTATGATCCGAGGAAATACCTTGGCGCCGGAAGAGAAGAAGTGAAACAGACGGTCAAACAAAAAATTCGCGAATTCGGTTCGGCAAAGAAGGCAACAGAGACCTTGTTGCCTTCGGTGTAGCCATACATGAACACGCAAAGGGGGGAGTGGGGTGGCTCACAGCCCATGGCGCAAGGATGTGGCGATGTTCCTCATCGCCTCCTTTTTCTTTTGGTTGTCTCTTTTTATTTATATACCGATCCTGTCTCCGTATGTGGAACAGCTGGGAGGGGCGTATTCGTTTGTCGGGCTTGTCTTGGGCAGTTACGGCCTCATGCAGTTTTTATGCCGCATTCCGATCGGCCTTGTCTCGGATATGGTGCAAAGGAGAAAGCCGTTTGTCACGCTCGGTATGGCGGCTGCTATGGGAAGCGGGTGGCTGTTTGCGATCACGAACAGCTTAGGATGGGCGCTTGTGGCAAGAGCGCTCGCTGGCGTCGCCGCCGCGACGTGGGTCGTCTTTACGGTTCTGTATGCTAGTTACTTCCGTCCGGAAGACACCCATCGGGCGATGGGCCAAATTTCGCTTGTCGTGGTGTTGGCACAGCTGGTCGGCATGACCGTGAGCGGATCGATCGTGGACCGCTGGGGATGGCACGCCCCGTTTTGGGCTGGGGGATGTCTGGCCGCGGTGGGTGTTGTTCTCTCCTTATCCATTAAGGAGGAAAAACAAGGCGAGAGATCGGCGCGGCCGCAAACCGTCCAACTCAAAGACCTTTTTTCTGTGATGAAGGAACCGTTGTTGCTCAAAGTCTCCGTTTTATCCGTGTTGGCCCACGGGATCATGTTTACGACCATCTTTGGCTTCACACCGGCGTATGCCTTAAGGACAGGCCTCAATGAAAACGATTTAAGCCTTCTGATGGTTTGCTTTATGATCCCTCACGCCATTGCGACGGTGTTCATCGGAAAGACGGTCGTTCCTTTACTCGGAAAATGGCGGTCCTTGGCCATTGCCTTTTTCGGCAGCGCCTTGTTTACGTTCTTGATTCCAGTTGCCAGCGGAAGCTTGTTTGTTTATATCGTCCAAATCGGGAGCGGCTTTTTCCTCGGCCTTTTATTCCCTTTGTTGTTAGGAATGTCGATTGAATCCGTTGATGAAAGCCAAAAGGCGACCGCCATGGGAACGTATCAGGCGATTTACGCCATCGGCATGTTTGGCGGTCCGTACCTTGCCGGCATCGTCAACGAGCTCATCGCTCTTCCTTTCGCTTTTTATTTCGCCGGCACCCTCGGGCTCATCGCCATAGGGATGATTGCTGTATGGAAGAGAAAAGAGAGGGGGTTGAACAAGGTGGTTCATCGAGGATATTAGTGAGAAGTAGGTTAGGTATAAAATAGTGATTGATCATTTTATCTACTAGTTTTGGGACTAGGGGGACGAAGAGAGAGTGATCCCCCATCCCCCGTTAACATAAATATAAGAATCCCCAGTTGGTTGAAGATTATGCTTGAGTTGAAGTTACTGCCCCTAGATTAATCCCTGTTCATCGTAAGGAGATGTTTCCCTAAATAAAAAAATTTATATTATATTCGTTTGTATGATAGACAAACCAAGATAATTATCTTATAATTTATACTGAAAGTTCTAGAAAATAATAAAGGGGGATCACAATGAAGACCGTCCGAAAAATTTTCATTTCTGTTCTACTGTTGTCTCTCGTTTTGCTAATGCTTTCCGCTTGCGGACAAGACGTTGCCAAAAATGAAAGCGGAAACAAAAGTGGGGGCCAGACAGGTCAAGACGAGAAAATTAAAATTGGCTTTTCCGTATCTGACCTAACACTAGAAAGATGGCAGCATGACCGTGATATCTTTGTACAAGAGGCGAAAAAGCTGGGAGCTGATGTCATCGTCCAGTCAGCGAACGGGGATAGTGAGAAACAATTATCCCAAATACAAAACATGTTATCCCAAGGAATTGACGTTTTAGTCATTGTAGCTGTTAATACAGAATCATTATCTCCTGTTGTTCAGCAAGCTAAAAAAGAAGGGGTCAAAGTGCTAGCCTATGACCGCCTGATTATGAATGCAGATGTCGATGCGTATGTTTCCTTTGACAACGTGCGTGTCGGTGAGATGCAGGCTGAGTATTTGGTGAAAAAAGTACCTAAAGGAAACTACTTCCTATTGGGCGGCTCACCGACCGATAATAACGCGAAGATGTTTAGAGAAGGACAAATGAATGTTTTACAGCCATTGATTGATAAAGGCGATATTAAGGTTGTCGGGGATCAATGGGCAAAAGACTGGCAAGCTTCTGAAGCGATGAGAATTATTGAAAATGCATTGACAGCCAATAAAAACCAAATTGATGCCATTGTAGCATCGAACGACAGTACTGCAGGCGGGGCGATTCAAGCGCTGAAGGCTCAAGGTCTTGACGGAAAAGTAGCGATTTCTGGCCAGGACGCCGACTTGGCTGCCGTTCAGCGAATTGTGGAAGGAACTCAATCAATGACCGTGTACAAACCGATTAAAAGCATCGCAACAAAGTCTGCTGAAGTTGCAGTACAGCTGGCGAAGGGTGAAAAAATTCAAGCGGACGAAACAGTGAATAATGGGAAGGTAGACGTGCCGTTTATTAAACTGGATCCGATTATGGTAGATAAAGATAATGTGATTGACACTGTTATTAAAGATGGATTCCATTCGTATGACGAAGTTTACAAAAATGTTCCTGAAGACAAACGCCCGCCGCGTCCGTAATTCGTTATGATTGATATACGGGCAGCCATCCTTGTCGTAACGAGATGGATGCTGCCCGTAGCTTCTAAACTTAGTTTATTAATCTAACTATCTTTGTTAGTAGGTGGGATATATGCAACCGTATATTTTGGAAATGAAGGGGATTACAAAAGAGTTTCCAGGGGTTCGGGCGTTGGACAACGTGACTTTTTCTGTCCGTAAGGGGGAAATTCATGCCCTTTGTGGTGAAAATGGCGCAGGAAAGTCTACCTTGATGAAAGTCTTAAGTGGTGTTTATCCATATGGAACATATGATGGAAAGATCTATATCGAGGGAAAAGAAGTCCGATTTCGAAATATTAAAGAGTCTCAAGAAGCAGGAATTGCGATTATTTATCAAGAACTAGCTGTAGTCGAGGAAATGACGGTTGCGGAGAACTTGTTTCTCGGTCATGAACTAATGCGAGGTAAATATATTGATTGGAATCGTTTATATTCTGAGGCACAGAAATGGTTGCAGAAAATTGGGTTGGACATTGACCCAGAGACAAAGGTTCGCAATTTAACGGTGGGCAAACAGCAGTTAATTGAAATTGCTAAAGCACTCTCAAAAAATGCTAAAATTATTATTTTAGACGAACCGACAGCAGCATTAACCGATAGTGATGTTGCCACCTTAAAAAATATTTTGTGCGATCTTCGTTCTCAAGGAGTAACTTGCATTTATATCTCCCATAGACTGAATGAAGTTATGGAATTGGCAGATACGGTAACCGTTTTGCGTGATGGCCAAACAATCAGCACCGATCGTATCGAACTGCTGACAGAAGAGCAGATTATTGCAAAAATGGTTGGAAGGGAATTAAATGAATTATATCCGTATGAACCAAGGAATGTTGGGAAAGAAATTCTCAAAGTTGACCACTATTCTGTCATTGATGAACAAACGGGAAGGGAAGTAATTCACGATGTTTCATTTTCATTAAAAGCAGGGGAAATTCTCGGAATCTCAGGATTGATGGGTTCAGGGAGAACCGAATTGTTTACTAGCCTATTCGGTGCCTATCATGGCAAGAAAAGAGGAACAGTTTGGATTGATGGGAAACAAGTTGATATTCGCCGTCCTGCAGAGGCGATTCAGTACGGAATGGCGTATGTATCTGAAGACCGAAAAAAGTATGGTCTCGTTTTAGAGATGGATATTATTAAGAATTCCACTCTTGTCGCTTTGAAAAAAGTCACAAAATGGAACGTTATTGATCATGCGTTAGAAGTGAAGCAGGCAGAAGAAATAACGAAAAGAATGAAATTAAAAGCTCCTACTTTAGAAGCGAAAGTATCCCAACTAAGCGGTGGAAACCAGCAAAAAGTCGTTTTAAGCAAATGGCTTTTAAATAGCCCGAAAATATTGATTTTGGATGAACCGACTCGCGGAATCGATGTCGGGGCAAAGTACGAAATTTACAAAATTATTAACGAGTTAGCTAGTCAGGGAGTGGGAATTGTTTTAATTTCATCTGAGTTGCCAGAAGTCATGGGAATGTCGGATCGCATTTTAGTCATGTCCGAGGGAAGAATAACCGGGGAGTTTCAGCGTCATGAGGCCACCCAAGAGAAAATTATGACTTGTGCAACGGGAGGAAAATGAGGATGAAAAGCCCGATTTCTACAGCAACCTCAGAGAGTCAAGCAAACGGGAAAATACAATGGAAATTTGACTTTCGTTCTTATACGCTGATTATAGCATTAGTGTTTATCGCCGTTATTTTCGGTGTTTTAACTGATGGAGAGTTTATATCGTCACGAAATTTATCGAACTTATTTATGCAGATGTCTGTCATTTCGATTTTGGCGATTGGTATGACACTGGTCATTATAGCAGGTCATATTGATTTATCAGTTGGATCTGTTGTCGGACTGACCGGGGGAATCGCTGCGATTTTGCAAGTATGGTATGGCTGGGGAACAGTCTCTGTTATTGTTGTAGCTATTGTTGCTGGCGTATTAATTGGACTTTGGCAAGGATGGTGGGTTGCTTATCGAGGTGTTCCTGCTTTCATTGTAACTTTAGGTGGGATGTTAGTTTTTCGAGGAATTTTGATTGGGATTAGCAATGGGGAGACTGTAGCGCCGTTAGACAATAGTTTCGAAGCTATAGGAAACAGTTATCTCCCTTACGTAATCGGCTACATTTTAGTTGCTGTCAGTATCATTTTATTGTTTCTTTCTTTAGGACGAAATAGAAAGAAACGAAAACAGTTAGGCTTAACGCTCAATTCCAAAATAAATGATTATGGCAAAACAGCAGTTTACTCGCTATGCATTTTAGTATTGGTGTATATGTTAAATCGTTATTACGGCGTTCCTATTCCGATGCTGATCGTTGTTTTATTGGCGATTGTCTTTGTATTGATTGCCGTTAAGACTCCGTTTGGACGATATATTTATGCGATTGGCGGGAATATTGAGGCGGCCGCTCTATCTGGGATCAATATCAAGCGTGTTGTATTAGCTGTCTTCATCTTAATGGGAGCACTTTCGGCGGTAGCGGGTATCATTTTGACAAGCCGACTCAATGCAGCGACAGTCAGTGCTGGGGAGATGTATGAGCTGGATGCTATTGCTGCTTGTGTTATTGGTGGCACGAGCCTAATGGGAGGAAGAGGAAATATCGTTGGGGGGATTATCGGCGCCCTTATTATGGCTAGTATCGATAACGGTATGAGCATGATGAACATTGAGACCTTTTGGCAATACATTGTGAAAGGATTAATTTTAATTGTTGCCGTTTGGGCAGATATCTCAAGTAAAAGTAAGGCAAGTTGAGTTCAAGATGTAAAAAAGCGGGAAGAGGCTAGCTCATTTTAATGCTAGCCTATCTCTTTGAAAATCGAAAGGAGAGAATGAAAAAATGAAACGCCAAGTCCACTTTGGCATCATCAGCACCGCCGCTATTGCCAAAGAGGTGATGATTTCGGCGATTCGCCGAACGAGTCATGCGGAAGTTATGGCAATCGCCAGTGAAAATGGAAAGGCCGATCAAGCGGCGCGGGAGCTCGGGATTCCGAAGGCGTATAACAACTACGAACAGCTGCTTGATGACCCGGACATCGATGCGGTGTACATTCCGCTTCCGAACAGCTTGCACGCGGAATGGACGATCAAAGCGGCAAAGAAGAAAAAACATGTGCTTTGCGAAAAACCGGCTGCCTTATGTGAAGAGGATGTCCGACGCATGATCAGATCGTGTGAAGAAAACGGTGTTTTATTCATGGAAGCATTCATGTACCAATTCCATCCGCAGCATGAACGGGTCAAACAGCTTTTGGCCGCTAGCGAGATCGGCGAAGTCAAGTATATGCGCACCCATTTCTCCTTTTACTTGCAAGACCGGGCAACGAATATCCGCATGAACCCTAAGCTTGGCGGGGGAAGCCTATTCGATGTCGGCTGCTATTGCGTGCACTCGACGAGACACATCCTTGACGCCGAACCAATCGAATTATTTGTTCAATCCCATTTTGATCCGCACCGTTCGGTCGATTTAACGACGAATGGTTGGATGAGGATGGAAAACGGTGTTCTTGTGCAGTTCACGTGCAGTTTTGACATGCTCTTTCAGAACGAATACGAAGTTATTGGCACGAAGGGGAAAATCATTGTTTCGCGGGCGTATCGGCCGGATGTGGATGATGGAGAGGGACGGATTACGATCGTAACGGCTGATGGCAGCGAGCGCGAGGAAACGGTGGCAGGCGACCAATACGCGCTGCAAATCGAGCACTTTTCGCGCGCCATTCTCGAAGGCACACCGCTGTTGTATTCGCCGGAGCGCATGATCAAACAGGCGCGGGCGCTCGACGCTTGTCGCACATCGATGAAAACGGAAGAGATCGTACAATTATAAAGGAAGGAGAATCGAGATGAACATTACATACGAAAAGTGGTCCGAACTTAATGGAAACGATATTCTGTTGTTCACCTTGGTCAATGATCGCGGCATGGAACTGTCGACGACAAACTACGGATGCATCGTGACGGACATCCGCGTTCCAGACCGGAACAGCAACATCGAAAATGTCGTACTTGGGTTTGATCGGTTTGAGCCGTATGTGGAGAATGAGCCTTACTTTGGCGCGGTGATCGGCCGGGTGGCGGGGCGCATTCAAGGGGCGAGTTTTGAGCTTGATGGCGTCACGTACCGGTTGGCGAAAAATGAGAACAACAACCACTTGCACGGCGGCCCGAACGGATTCCATCGCGTGCTTTGGCAGGCGGAACCGGTTCAGCGCGATGATGCGGTTGGGATCGTCTTTTCGTACACAAGCCCGGACGGGGAGGAGGGATATCCGGGAACGGTTCATGTTCAAGTAGCGTATTGGCTCAATAATAACAACGAATGGACCGTCACGTACCGGGCCCGTTCGAACAAAACGACGCTTGTCAATTTGACGAACCATACGTATTTTAACTTAAGCGGCAACGGCAAGCGTGATATTTTGGATCACACGCTGACCATCCAAAGCTCCCGTGTGTTGGAGCTGAATGAGGAGTTGATTCCGACAGGCCGCGTCTTGGATGTCGCCGGCACGCCGTTTGATTTGCGGCAAGGAAAGACGATACGGGAGGCGGTCGAATCCGGGCATCCGCAAATCGAACTCGTTGGCGGAGGCTATGACCATCCGTTTTGGCTCGACCGGCATCATGACAAAGAGATTGTGCTTTCCGATCCAGAGAGTGGGCGGATATTGACCGTCGAGACGGATGAAGTCGGCGTCGTCGTGTACACGTCGAACCAGTTGCCGGAAGGGTTGGATTTGGGCGGCGTGCCGTCGCGGAAATATCTCGGCATTTGCTTAGAAACGCAAGGGCTTCCGGATGCCATTCACCATCCGCAGTTTCCGTCGATCGTATTGCCGGCTGACAAGGAGCAGGTGTCGATGACAAGGTATCGATTTAGTGTTGACTAAGTTGAATTTTAAAATCTGAAAGCAGTTGTGGAAACAGAAAGTCATCATAACAAGTGTCGGGATGTAAAGCATTACGTAATAAAAAACGGTAACATCTAGAGTGTGGGGGATCGTATGCCCATCCCCCCTGTAAAACTTCAACCAACATAGTTGTGGTTTTACAGGTGAGAATACTTTGTTTATATGATAGACAAACAAATATGAAAGCGTTATAATAAAACTGAAACAAATCATTCTCGCTTATTTAAGGAGGACTTGGACATGGCGTATTTCCCGAATATCGGAACCATTCCATATGAAGGACCGGAGTCGCGCAATCCGTTGGCGTTTAAGTTTTATAATCCGGAAGAAAAAGTCGGCGATAAAACAATGGAAGAGCATTTGCGCTTTTCGGTGGCGTATTGGCATACGTTTACGGGGGATGGATCGGATCCGTTTGGCGTCGGCAATATGATTCGTCCATGGAATAAGTACAGCGGCATGGATTTGGCGAAGGCGCGCGTGGAGGCGGCGTTTGAGCTGTTTGAAAAGTTAAACGTTCCGTTTTTCTGCTTCCATGACGTCGACATCGCGCCGGAAGGGGAAACGCTCAGCGAGACGTACAAAAACTTGGATGAAATTGTCGATATGATTGAAGAATACATGAAAACAAGCAAAACGAAACTGCTGTGGAATACAGCGAACTTGTTCAGCCATCCACGCTTCGTTCACGGGGCGGCAACGTCATGCAATGCCGATGTGTTCGCCTATGCGGCGGCGAAAGTGAAAAAAGGGCTGGAGATCGCGAAGCGGCTCGGAGCGGAAAACTACGTGTTCTGGGGCGGCCGGGAAGGTTATGAGACGCTGCTGAACACGGACATGAAGTTGGAGCTTGACAATTTGGCTCGCTTCTTGCACATGGCGGTCGACTATGCGAAAGAGATCGGTTTTGACGGCCAGTTTTTGATCGAGCCGAAGCCGAAAGAGCCGACGAAGCATCAATACGATTTTGATGTCGCGACAGCGTTGGCATTCTTGCAAACGTACGGGCTCAAGGATTATTTCAAATTCAACATCGAAGCGAATCATGCGACGTTGGCGGGCCATACGTTTGAACATGAGCTGCGCGTCGCCCGCATCCATGGCATGCTCGGTTCGGTCGATGCGAACCAAGGCGATATGCTGCTTGGCTGGGATACGGACGAATTCCCGACCGATTTGTATACGACGACGTTGGCGATGTATGAAATTTTGCAAAACGGCGGCCTTGGACGCGGCGGCTTGAACTTTGACGCGAAAGTGCGGCGGGGCTCGTTTGAACCGGAAGATTTGTTCTACGCTCATATCGCCGGGATGGACAGCTTTGCGATCGGCTTAAAAGTCGCGCATCGATTGTTGGAAGACCGCGTGTTTGAACAGTTCATCGAAGAGCGGTACAAAAGCTATACGGAAGGCATTGGCCGCGAAATTGTCGAAGGAACGGCCGATTTCAAAAAACTCGAGGAGTATGCCTTGCAGCTCGGCGAAATTCGCAATACGTCCGGCCGCTTAGAGCGGCTGAAAACGCTGCTCAACCAATATTTGTTGGAAGTCAGCGTGCCGAGCGTATCCCGTTCGTGAAAGAGGGATGACTTTGGAATA
Organism: Geobacillus thermoleovorans; assembly: GCF_001610955.1. Classification (GTDB taxonomy): domain Bacteria; phylum Bacillota; class Bacilli; order Bacillales; family Anoxybacillaceae; genus Geobacillus; species Geobacillus thermoleovorans. Next base: position 1,783,649 of record NZ_CP014335.1, on the reverse strand, counting down.
CGTCATTGGCGTCGATTTAGGAACGAGTGCAGTCAAAGTATTGCTTGTCGATCGAAACGGGCAGGTAAGAGGGGAATGGACCGAGTCCTATCCTCTCTACCAGCCGCATTCCGGCTATAGCGAGCAGCGCCCCGACGATTGGGTGGAAAAAACGATCGTCGCACTGCGCCGCGTCTGGGAGACGGCGGGCGTTTCTCCGGAGTCGATCGTGGGGCTTAGTTTTTCCGGACAGATGCACGGGCTTGTGCTGCTTGATGACGATGGGAATGTGGTGCGCAATGCGATTTTGTGGAATGATACGAGAACGACAGCACAGTGTCGGGACATTGAAGAAAAGGTCGGCCAAGACGCGCTGCTGGCAATCGCCAAAAACCAGGCGCTTGAAGGATTCACCTTGCCGAAGCTCCTTTGGGTGAAACAACACGAACCCGAGCTGTACGAGCGGGCGCGGGTGTTTTTGTTGCCGAAAGATTACGTCCGCTTCCGCTTGACCGGGCACATCGCGATGGATGTATCGGATGCGGCGGGGACGTTGCTGTTGGATATCAAAACGAAAACGTGGAGCGAGGCGATCGCCCGGGCGGTCGGCGTCGATCTTTCGCTTTGTCCGCCGCTTGTTGAGGCGACGGCATGGGTCGGGACGCTGCGTCCGGAGGTGGCCGAACAGACCGGGCTGCCGGCATCGGTGAACGTGTTCGCCGGCGGAGCGGACAACGCTTGCGGCGCGGTGGGTGCGGGCATTTTGGCAGAAGGCCGCATGATGTCGAGCATCGGCACATCCGGCGTCGTCTTGGCGTATGAGCAAAGTGGGGAAAAAGATTTCGCCGGACGAGTGCATTACTTCAACCATGCCGAGCCGAACGCCTACTATATCATGGGCGTGACGCTGGCGGCGGGCTACAGCTTTGACTGGTGGAAGCGGACGTTTGCCGAGGACGTGCCGTTTGCCGAGATCGTCAAGCGCGCCGCTGAGTCGCCGATTGGCGCCAACGGCTTGTTGTTTACGCCATATTTGGTCGGCGAGCGGACGCCTTATGCCGACGCCGATATTCGCGGGTCGTTTGTCGGCATTGATTCGGCGCAGACGAAATGGGATTTCGCCCGCGCGGTCATCGAAGGCATTACGTTCTCGCTCAACGAGTCGGTGGAGATCATCAAAGCGAGCGGCAAAACGATCGACTCGGTCGTCTCGATCGGCGGCGGGGCGAAAAGCGCCGAGTGGCTGCAAATCCAAGCCGATATTTTCGATCTCCCGGTGGAAAAGCTGAAGAACGAACAAGGGCCGGGGCTCGGCGCTGCGATGATCGCCGCGTGCGGCGTCGGTTGGTTCGATTCGCTCAAGCAATGCGCGGATGCGTTCAAACAAGTCGAATCCGTCGTCGAACCGCGGCCGGATGCGGCGGCGAAATACAAAGAGCTGTTTGCGATTTATCGCGATGTATATCCGCGTACGAAAGAACTGGCGAAACGGTTAAAGGTGTTTCGGCCGTGACGATAAACTCCCTAAACCAGTGGATGGTTTGGGGAGTTTTTTGTTTGATCAAGCAATAAGGCAGGATGACCCGCCACGTTTGTCGAAAGGAGAACTTGAAAGGTGGAGATGAAACATGGACATTCGAAAAGAATTCGAACATCTTCAATATTTCTTTGACTCGTATTACAATCAGACGTTTTACAATGCTCAATTAGAAGAACAGTTTTTGCGATTTCTAGCGGATGAACCGGAGTGGGTGGTTCGTGCCTTGAAGCTGGAAGTAGAGAAGCTCGAACGCATCCACCATCGCCGCGATACGGAGACATGGGCAAAAATCGAAGAACTTGTTCATGAAAACAGCATGCGCTATTTTTCGTTTGAGGATGGCAAAACGTTTATCAAAGTGGCCAGCCGTTTGTTAAAGGATATTGAGTAAAGGGACAAATCATGAACAAACAGCCTGTTTATTGGACGTCAGGTGACAGCGATTAGGCATGGATCGTATTGTTCGCTTTATGTTTCGATCGATTGATTGAACAACGGATAACACCTGTTCTTACCATATGTATGTGAGATGTTGAAAACGCGCCGCGTTGGCCGGACAGCTGTCGTTCATGGAGCGTGCAAAAGACATAGTCGGCGTAAAGATTGATTCGACAAAGGGGGGAGGAAATCCGAGCACGAAGCGCGAAAAAATAGGAGAGGGGCAAAACGGTTTTAGCCGAAAGAAGGGAGATACGTATGTTCTCTACACTTCCCATCCCGATCATTCAAGCCCCGATGGCTGGCGGGGTGTCGACGCCTGAACTGGCCGCGGCGGTGTCCAACGCCGGCGGGCTTGGGTTTTTGGCTGGCGGGTACAAGACGGCGGAGGCCATGAGGAAGGAAATTCACGAGCTGCGGACGTTGACGGATCGGCCGTTTGGGGTAAATGTGTTTGTGCCGGGGGACAAAACAGTGGATGAAAAGGCGCTCGAACGCTACCGCGCCGTGCTCGAATCCGAGGCGGAGCGGCTTGGGGCGTCAGTCGGCGAGCCGAAATGGGATGACGACGACTGGGAGGCGAAGTTTGATGTGCTTCTTGAGGAGCGGGTGCCGGTCGTGAGCTTTACGTTCGGCTGCCCGGACAAAGAAGTGATCGCCGCCTTGCAAAAGGCCGGGTCGTTTGTCATGGTGACGGTGACATCAAGGGAAGAAGCCTGCATGGCTGCTGAAGCCGGGGCGAATGCGCTTTGTGTGCAAGGGGAGGAAGCGGGAGGGCATCGCGCTTCGTTTGGCAACGATCCGAAAAAGGATGAGACGCTCGCGTTGTTCCCGCTGCTGGCCCAAGTGCGGACGGCGGTTCGGATTCCGCTTGTGGCGGCGGGCGGGATCATGGACGGGCGCGGCATCGCGGCGGCGCTCAAAGCAGGGGCGAGCGCGGTGCAGCTCGGGACGGCGTTTTTGCGCTGCCCGGAAAGCGGGGCGCATCCGCTCCATAAGCAGGCGCTTGCCGATCCGCGGTTTGCCGAAACGGCCGTGACGAGGGCGTTTACCGGCCGACCGGCGCGCGGGCTTGTAAACCGGTTTATGGCGGAGTATCGCGCCATGGCGCCGGCGGCGTATCCGCATGTGCACCATATGACGAAGCCGCTGCGAGCTGCTGCCGCCAAGGCGGGCGACCCGGAGGGAATGTCGCTTTGGGCCGGGACGGGATATCGGCTGGCGCGGGAGCTTCCGGCGGCGGAGCTTGTCGAAGAGCTGAAGCGGGAGCTCGAGGAAGCTTGGCGGAAATGAGTGAAACGTCCGCGCTTGTCGGTTACGGCCGCGGACGTTTCGCTATTCCCCAACGCTGCAATTTTTTCACTAATGTCGAATGATCGATGCCGAGCTGTTCAGCCGCTTTGCGGAGCGATGGGGCAGCTTCGAGCGTTTCGAACACGAGCTGTTTTTCGTACTGTTCCACTTTTTCTTTCAGCGTCGATGCTGACGGTGACTCCATTTGACGGCGGATGTGGGACGGCAAGTCATCGGGTTCGATGCATCGGGACGGAACGGAGACGACTAAATTTTCCATTAGGTTTTTTAATTCGCGGACATTGCCGGGCCAATGGTATCGCTCCAGTACCGCTTTGGCTGCTGGCGACAGCTTCTTTGGAATGCGGTATTGTTCGCAGAAAAAGCTGAAATAATGGTCAAGGAGCGGCTCGATGTCCTGCGGGCGCTCGGACAGCGGTGGAACGTACAGTTCAACGACGTGAAGCCGGTAGTACAAGTCGGCGCGAAACAGGCCGGCTTCCATTTGCTTTTGAAGGTCTTGGTTGGTGGCGGCAATGACGCGGACATCGAGCGCTTTCGCTTTACGGCCGCCGATGCGCTGTATTCTTTTTTCCTGAAGAACGCGCAACAGCTTCACTTGCAAGGAAAGCGGCATTTCTCCAATTTCATCAAGCAAAATCGTGCCGCCATCGGCAAGTTCAAACAAACCGATTTTGCCGCCGGCTTGGGCGCCGGTGAACGCCCCTTTTTCATAGCCGAACAGCTCTGACTCAAGCAACGATTCAGGAATCGCCGCGCAGTTGACTTTAATGAAGGGAGCGTCTTTGCGTGGGCTGAGATAATGGATCAAATTAGCGATCACTTCTTTGCCGACGCCGGACGGGCCGGTCAATAACACCGTTGTTGGGTAGGCTGCGATTTGCATTACTTTGTCGATGAGTGTTTTCATGGCCGGGCTGCGGCAAATCATGGCCTCCTCACGGTTGTCGACGGAGAACGTATAACGATGCTGGTTGAGCTGTGAAAAACTTTTGGCTTTTTCCAACTCAAGCTTCAGCTTGTTCAGTTCCGAGATGTCGCGGACGCTCGTGACCACCATCTCGATGTCTCCTTGTTCGTTGAATACTGGATTTCCAGTGACGATGACATCTTTTTTTCCGCCAATGGTCTGCAACATGGAAATACGTTGCTTTTGCTTTAAAACGAGCAAAGATACGGATTGATCGAAATAGCCTTCACGAACGAGTTCCTCCATATGCCGGCCAATCAGCTCCTTACGCCGAAATCCAGTGATTTGTTCATAAGCGGAGTTGACCATAAGCGTTATGCCGTTGCCGTCAACGACATAGATGCCATCTGTTGAGAATTCGATAATTGTTTCCATTTGTTTGGAAAGTTGACGGTAATGTTCGATTTCATTGAAATCTTGCAAAACAGCAACTGCACCGGCTAATTCACCGTTTTCATAAAAAGGAGTGCGATTGACAAGAAAGGTGCGTCCGTGAATGATCGCTTCTGTCCCGATCATTCGTTCCCCTGTTTTGGCTACATGTGGGAGCTTTGTTTCGGGCAACAGGGCAAAGATGTCTTTGCCTTTCCACTCTTCTCCTTCGAGGTGAAGCAGTTGTTTTGCTGCGTCATTGAGAAAGACAATCTGGTTATATCGATCAATGACGATGACGCCGTTATGAAACGAGGAAAGAAGAGATTGCATCCATTCCTGATTCATCGTGGTATTCAATAAGAATCCCCCTTTTTTTCGATTGGTGGAAATAATCACCGACTGGTGAAAACGGTAACAATATGCTTATTTCAACAGAGTTGACATCTTTTCCTTCTCTGCAATGGTGATTTTTTTCGTTGAAATATGAATGTAGGGTCATAAAACATTTGAGTCGACTGCTTTTTGGTTATGTTCTTTTTATTAGACATGCCTTAGCTCGTTTTTCGGATGAAAGACTGCCAAATGGCCGATGGTGCCCGCGTCCCACCAGTCCTGTGGAGGGAGAGAGAAGGATTGTTATAACTTGTGTATGTCGTCAGCTATGGGGGTTGGCATACTGCTTGCGTAAATGAAAAAACAGGGGAAGGTGACAAGACCCCCTAATCAAATAATGATAGAGGAGGAAAAGATGATGACAAACATAGTTAAACCTCGCCCAAAGTTGTATGTCATGGATAATGGACGAATGAGGATGGACAAGAACTGGATGATTGCGATGCACAATCCGGCGACGATTCACAATCCGAATGCACAGACGGAGTTTGTGGAGTTTCCTATTTATACGGTTCTTATTGATCATCCGGAAGGAAAAATTTTGTTCGATACAGCCTGTAACCCGAATTCTATGGGTCCTCAAGGTAGATGGGCGGAAGCGACCCAGCAAATGTTCCCATGGAATGCCAGTGAAGAATGTTATTTGCACAATCGGTTAGAACAGTTAAGAGTCCGTCCAGAGGATATTCGTTATGTTGTTGCTTCTCATTTGCATTTAGACCATGCTGGATGTTTGGAAATGTTTACGAATGCGACGATTGTTGTCCATGAAGACGAGTTTAACGGTGCATTGCAATGTTATGCGAGAAACCAAAAAGAAGGAGCTTATATTTGGGCTGATATCGATGCATGGATTAAAAACAACTTGCAGTGGCGGACAGTAAAACGGCATGAGGATCAGATTTTGCTGGCAGAAGGGGTAAGAGTGTTAAACTTTGGAAGTGGTCATGCTTGGGGAATGTTGGGCCTTCATGTTGAACTGGCGGAAACGGGGAAAATAATCCTTGCCTCCGACGCGATTTACACAGCGGAAAATTATGGTCCTCCTGTTAAGCCGCCCGGTATTATTTACGATTCGCTCGGCTATGTGAATACCGTCGAACGAATTCGCCGCATTGCTCAAGAAACTAATTCTGAAATTTGGTTTGGTCATGATGCAGAACAATTTAGCCAATTTCGCAAATCCACAGAAGGATACTACGAATGAAAGAAAGGGGCAGTATTGATGACCGCATCCCGCATCGTCTTTCCGCCGCTCAGCTATGTCGGCTGGGGGGCGCTTGGCCAGTTAGTTCCAGAAGTAAAAAGGCTTGGGGCAAAACACGTGTTGGTGATCACCGATCCAGCGCTTGAAAAACTCGGTCTCGTCGAGCAAGTGGCATCTCCGCTCCGGCAAGCAGGGTGCAGCGTGCATGTATATACGGATGTTGTGCCGGAGCCGCCGCTTGAAACGGGGGAGAAGGCGGTGGCGTTTGTCCGCGACGGAGAGTTTGACCTTGTCATCGGCGTCGGCGGCGGCAGCGCGATGGATTTGGCGAAACTGGCCGCTGTTTTGGCCGTGCATGAAGGTTCGGTCGCCGATTATTTAAACTTGACGGGAACGAGAACACTTGAGAAAAAAGGATTGCCGAAAATATTGATTCCGACGACATCAGGCACCGGGTCGGAGGTGACGAACATCTCCGTATTGTCCTTAGAAACGACGAAAGACGTCGTGACGCATGACTATTTGTTGGCGGATGTGGCGATCGTCGACCCGCAACTCACTGTTTCTGTTCCGCCGCGGGTGACAGCGGCGACGGGCATTGATGCGCTTACCCATGCGGTTGAAGCGTACGTGTCGGTCAATGCGAGCCCGACATCGGATGGGTTGGCTATCGCCGCCATGCGCCTGATTTCTCGCTCATTGCGCAAAGCGGTGGAAAACGGAACGGACAAACAGGCGCGCACCGATATGGCGAACGGCAGCTACCTGGCTGGGTTGGCGTTTTTCAACGCCGGGGTGGCCGGCGTGCATGCGCTCGCTTATCCGCTTGGCGGACAGTTTCATATCGCCCATGGCGAATCAAATGCCGTGCTCTTGCCATATGTGATGGGCTACATTCGCCAAAGCTGCACGAAACGAATGGCTGATATCTTAAACGCCCTCGGCGGCAACTCGAGCTTTTTATCAGAGGAGGAGGCGTCGCACCGCTGCGTCGAGGAGCTCGAGCGCCTCGTCGCCGATGTCGGCATTCCGAAGACGCTCGGCGGTTTTGGCATTCCGGAAAGCGCGTTAGAAAGTCTGACGAAGGACGCCGTCCAGCAAAAACGGCTGCTCGCCCGCAGCCCGATGCCGCTTTCGGAAGACGACATCCGCACGATTTATCAAGCCGCGTTCGCCGGCACGATCGTCGAACCGAACAACGAATGAGGAGAAAAACAGGGGCTGCTTCAGGCTCCTGTTTTTTCTTTGGATGTTGGGAATTAGGATCCGGCTTCTCAGGTTGGATCCCCTTTCCGCTCAAGGGGCGACGTTTTTCACGTTTTCTTGATGGAGAAGCAGGAATTTCCACACGTTGGGGCGAACCCATATACATCAGCCGCCGAAATTCGACAAAAGACGATTCCAGTTCTTGTGGAGGAGGAGCGTTCATGTTTACGACTGTCATTACGCCGCGCGTGTCGGAAACCGACGGCGTCGGCCATATTAACAATACGACCGTGCCCGTTTGGTTTGAAGCGGGGCGGCATGAAATTTTTAAACTATTTACGCCTGACTTGTCATTCAAACGTTGGCGGATGGTGATCATCCGCATGGAGGTTGACTACGTCAACCAACTGTATTATGGGCAAGATGTGACCGTGTATACCGGCATTGAGCGCATCGGCAACACAAGCCTCACGATTTATGAAGAAATCCACCAAAACGGGGTGGTGTGCGCCAAAGGACGGGCGGTGTATGTCAATTTCAATTTTGACACCGGGCGGCCTGAACCGATTCCGGATGACATTCGGGCGAAATTGCGCGAACATGTATGGCAGCCAAGAGAGTAGATGAAAGGAGGTGACAGTGTGAAGGAGCATCATCTTTGGGAGCAAGTGGAAACGAAGCTTGCGCAAAAGCTGCCCGGCCCGTCGTTTGACACTTGGTTTGCTTCGACGTCCGCGACGGTGGATGAGGATTGGCTCATCATCGAATGCCTAAACGAGATTCAATGTGAATGGCTGCAAACAAGATATGGCGAACTCATCAGTGAAACCGTCCGCGAAGTGTTCGGCCGCGAGATGCGCATCTTCGTCTCTGTCCACGGCGAGCGGCAGAAAATCGAAGAACGGCTCGAACAGCGATACGGCGCTCCGATGACCTTCCGTCAATACATCACCCGCCTTGAGCGGCAGATGGAGGAGCTGGAGCGGCGCATTGACCACTACGCGCGCATCATCGATGAACTGTTGGAATCCCGTCCGATTCACTGATGATCCCCTTAACGAGCAAACCTCCAACAAGAAGCGGCCTCCGCTCCATCAAGCGGAAGGTCGCTTTTTTATGTTATAAAAAGTTACATATTTCCGACAAATACGTATATTAATCTGATTTTTTATATGATTATTATGTTTTTTTGTTAAAATTGCGTTATATAATCTAACATAAAAAATGCATGCTTCATGTTTGACGTGATATGATGGGCACAGCCAAGGCAAAGGGGGAATGTGAGGGTGATGAAAACAAGAACGGTCGGATTATGGGAGATGCTGGTAATGACGATCCGGCTTTGGCTGCATCGATGACAAGAAGTATGGAGGGATGACGATATGAAACGAAAACTCGTGTTAATCGGCAACGGCATGGCGGGGGTTCGCTGCATCGAGGAGATTTTAAAACTTGACCGCGAGGCGTTTGAGATCACGATTTTTGGCAGCGAACCGCATCCGAATTATAACCGCATTTTGTTGTCGAAGGTGCTGCAAGGAGATACGCGCCTTGATGACATTACGTTGAACAGTTGGGAATGGTACGAACGAAACGGCATTCGGCTGTTTGCCGGCGAAACGGTGACGGAAGTCGACATCAAGCGGCGGCTTGTTCGGACCGACCGTGGGCGGGTAGTCGAATACGATGAATTGATTTTCGCGACAGGGTCGAATCCGTTTATCTTGCCGGTGCCGGGGGCGGATTTGCCCGGGGTGACGGCGTTTCGCGATATCCAAGATTGCGAGCGGATGATCGAATATGCGAAGACGTACAAAAAAGCGGCGGTCATTGGCGGCGGCTTGCTTGGCTTGGAGGCGGCGCGCGGCCTGCTTCACTTAGGAATGGATGTCGATGTCATCCATATTTTCGACTATTTGATGGAACGCCAGCTTGATCCGACCGCTTCCAAGCTGCTGCAGCGGGAGCTGGAGAAACAAGGGATGAACGTTTTGCTTCGCAAGGAGACGGCCGAATTGTTCGGCAACGGCCGTGTGGAAGGAGTGCGATTTAAGGACGGTACGTCCATTGCCGCCGACTTGGTGGTGATGGCGGTCGGTATTCGTCCGAATGTTGATTTAGCGCGGAGAAGCGGCATTGAAGTGAATCGAGGGATCGTTGTCAATGACTACTTGGAAACGAGTGTGCCGCACATTTACGCGGTCGGTGAATGCGCGGAACATCGCGGTGTTGTGTATGGACTCGTCGCTCCGCTTTATGAACAGGGGAAAGTGCTGGCAGAGGCGATTTGCGGCCGAAAAGGAAAGCCGTATGAAGGATCTGTCGTTGCGACTCAGCTGAAAGTGTCCGGTGTCGACGTGTTCTCGGCTGGTGAATTTATGGATGGCGAAGGGACGGAGTCGATCAAACTGTATGACGAAGCGCGCTCGGTGTACAAGAAAGTCGTCGTTCGCCAAGGGAAAATCGTTGGGGCGGTGCTGTTTGGCGATACGAGCGAAGGTCGAAAGCTGTTCGATATGATCCAGCGCGGCGATTCGGTTGAGGCGCTCTCGCTGTCGCTGTTTGCCCCAGCCGCTTTAGGCGGGAAGGGAAGCCTTGCGGCGGCGATGGCCGACACCGATGTTGTTTGCGGCTGCAACGGGGTGACAAAAGGCGCGATTTGTCAGGCGATTGCCGAACACGGGCTTAAGACGGTCGCCGAGGTGCGCGACTATACGAACGCGTCCCGCTCATGCGGCGGGTGTAAAGGGCTTGTCGCCGAGCTGCTTGAGCATATGCTCGGTGAAGAAGCGAATCGGTATACGGTGAAAGAAACGATCTGCGGCTGCACGGACCTAAGCCGTGAGGAAGTGCTCGAGGCCATCGAACAAAGACGGTTGATGACGGTCAAAGAAGTCATGAGCGTATTGGGATGGAAAAACGAGGAAGGCTGTTCCAAATGCCGTCCGGCGCTCAATTATTACCTGGGCATGCTTTATCCGGGTGAGTACGATGAAGAAGCGGAATCTTTGTTTGTCAATGAACGGCTGCACGCCAACATCCAGGCCGATGGCACGTACTCCGTTGTGCCGCGCATATACGGCGGGGTGACCACAGCCGAGCAGCTGCGGAACATCGCCGATGTCGCGGAAAAATACAACGTGCCGATGATTAAGATCACAGGCGGGCAGCGCATCGACTTGCTTGGGGTGAAAAAAGAAGATTTGCCGCGCATTTGGGCCGATCTCGGCATGCCGTCAGGCTACGCCTACGCCAAGGCGCTGCGGACGGTGAAAACGTGCGTCGGCAAGCAGTTTTGCCGCTTTGGCACGCAAGATTCAACCGGGCTTGGCATTCGGATGGAACAAACATTTGAGCGGCTGAAAACGCCGCATAAAGTGAAAATGGCCGTCTCCGCCTGCCCGCGCAACTGCGCGGAATCGGGCATTAAAGATGTCGGCATCGTCGGCGTCGAGGGCGGATGGGAGATTTATGTCGGCGGCAACGGCGGCACCCATTTGCGTGCAGCTGACTTGCTTTGCACGGTCAAGACGGAAGACGAGGTGATCGAGATGACCGGCGCTTTTTTGCAATATTACCGCGAGTCCGCGCATTATTTGGAACGGACGTCCAAATGGGTCGAGCGCGTTGGGCTTGAGCATATCCGCGAAGTGTTGTTCGATGTGGAAACGCGCCGCGCGCTGCTTGAGCGGCTTCACAAAGCTCTTTCGGCGACAACAGATCCGTGGCGGGACATTGTCGAAAACGAGAGACTGCAGCAACTGTTGTTCCGCGATATCGGCGACAAAGAGCCGGTGTCGGTGGAATGAAGGGGGATGGCGGCGGGCGGAAAAAGTCGATGTTCCGCCGCCTGGATTGATCATGGGTTAGGATCAATGCTGGAACGAAGAGAGGGAAATGATGGCCATCGTCCAGCCGGAAACGAGGTTTTCGTTTGCGGAGAGCCGATTTTACGTTGTTGTTCATGAAAGTTTGTAAAGGAATGGTCAAACAGGATCAGACATCGATGCAGGAGGAGGACGAAGAGAGGATGAAGGTGGAAGTGGGAACATTGGAACAGCTGCCGAAGCGGCTCGGAAAATGCGTGCGGGTTGGGAATCGTGAGCTGGCGTTGTTCCGGACGGGTGACGATCAAGTATTTGCCGTTGAAAACCGCTGTCCGCATCGAGGAGGCGATTTGTCACAAGGTATTGTGAGCGGCGAGTTTGTGTTTTGTCCGCTCCATGATTGGAAAATTTGCCTGAAAGACGGCCGGGTGCAGGCGCCGGATGAAGGGTGTGTCAAAACGTACCGCGCGGCGGTGAAAGACGGCTTGGTATATGTCGAGCTGTAGGAAGCGGGGGAATGGCGATGACGAACGAATTGCTGCGCTACTTTCGCGCCAAGGAAAAAGAACGGGCGTCAGAAACGGCGGCCGCGACGCAATGTCCGTTTTGCAGCGTCCAGTGCACGCTTCAGCTGGTGGAGGAGCGGATTGTAGAGCGGCGCCGCTACAAGGCGGTCCCGACTGACAACCCGACGTCCAACGGCCGCCTTTGTTTAAAGGGGATGAACGCCCACCAGCACGCTTTGCATCCCGAGCGGCTGTTGGTTCCGCTTGCGAAAGTGGACGGCCGGTTTGTGCGGGTCCGTTGGGAGGAGGCGCTTTCGCTGATCGCGGAACGAATCATCTCCATTCAGAAGGAAGATGGAGTTGATGCGTTTGCTGTTTACGGCGGCGGATCCTTGACGAACGAGGAGGCGTATTTGCTCGGGAAATTTGCCCGCGTGGCGCTCAAGACGCGGCACATCGACTACAACGGCCGTTTTTGCATGTCGGCGGCCGCGGCCGCGATGAACGACGCGTTTGGTCTTGACCGCGGGTTGACGAATCCGCTCTCCGACATTCCACTCGCCCAGACGATCATTTTGGCTGGGACCAATGTCGCCGAATGCCAGCCGACGTTGATGCCGTATTTTTATGAAGCGAAGAAGAACGGCGCTTTTATCATCGTGGTGGATCCGCGGGAAACGAAAACGGCGGCGTTGGCGGATCTGCACCTGCCGCTCAAGCCCGGAACGGATGCGGCGCTGGCCGTCGGCATCGGGAAAGTGCTGCTTGACGAAGGATATATCGATGAAGCGTTTGTGCGCGAGCGGACGGTTGGGTTTGCCGAATGGAAACAGCACATAGAAGCAGTGGAGATGGATGAGATCGTCCGGCTGACTGACGTGCCGGAAGAGAAGATTCGCTTGGCGGCGCGAAAGTACGGGGAGGCGGCCGATGCGATCGTGCTCACGGCGCGCGGCTTGGAGCAGCAGACGGACGGCTATGCGGCGGTCAGACAGTGGATCAACGTCGTGCTGGCAACCGGAAACATCGGCCGTCCTGGCTCTGGGTTTGGCTCGATCACCGGACAAGGGAACGGGCAGGGCGGGCGCGAGCATGGACAAAAAGCCGATCAGCTGCCGGGCTACCGAAGCATTGAGCATCCGCAACACCGGCGGTATATCGCAAGCGTATGGGGCGTTGCGCCGGATGAGCTGCCGCGAAAGGGGGTGTCAGCGTATGAAATGATGCAAAAGATCGATGCGGGCGAGATCACCGGGCTGTTGGTCATGGGGTCGAACCCCGTCGTCTCGAGCCCGAATGCGGCGTTTGTGGCCAAAGCGATGCAAAAACTGAAGTTTCTTGTCGTTGCGGATATGTTTTTGTCCGAAACAGCCGAGCTGGCCGATCTCGTGCTGCCTGTTTCGTCGTATTTGGAAGACGAAGGCACGGTGACGAACGTCGAAGGGCGGGTGTGCTTTCGGCCGGCGGCTCGGAAGCGTCCTGGGGAGGTGAAACATGATTGGGAAATTTTATGCGCGATTGCGCACAAGCTTGGCAAGGGCCGCTTCTTCCCGTTCACGTCAGCCGAAGAGATTTTCAATGAACTGCGGTTGGCGAGCCGCGGCGGCAAAGCGGATTATTACGGTGTGACGTATGAGCGGCTTCGGCGCGAACGTGTCTACTGGCCTTGCCCCGATGCGCATCATCCTGGGACTCCTCGGTTGTTTACGGAACGGTTTGCTCATCCGGACGGCAAGGCTCGGTTTGCGGTTTTGCCGTTTCGGCCGGAGAAAGAGGAGACGGATGAATGGTATCCGCTTTATTTAACGACCGGACGGGTGCTTGCCCATTATTTAAGTGGAACGCAAACGCGGCGGAGCCCGGCGCTTTCGGCGCGGCAGCCGGAGGCGGTCGTGGAAATCCACCCGAGGACGGCCAAACGATACGGGATCGGCCCAGGGATGCTTGTGCGCATTGAAACGCGGCGCGGTGCGGCGGTCGTCCGCAGCCGTTACAATGATCAAATTCGCGAGGATACCATTTTTGTCCCATTCCACTGGAGCGGCCTGCAGCAAATCAACAACGTTACGTCCGATGAGCTCGATCCGCATTGCCGGATGCCGGCGTTTAAGCGGTGCGCAGCTCGGGTGCGGCCAGTGGTCGATTTAGGGAGAAATTGACTTGTGTGGTTCATTTCGCCGGAAAAAGCGCTCTCTTTTCCGTCCGCGGCGGGGAATCATCCCCAGCGGGGCGCGCGGACCGAGACGCGCCATAAGAAAAAAAACTTCCCAGCAATACGGCGGGAAGTAGGTGGAGAAATCGCTTTCATTTCCATTTTAACATAACAAACACTCTGTGCCAAGGGGGAGTCGGGGGAAGATGGCGAGGAAATCGTTTTGGCGCGTCGGGCATGCGCCGACGCTTTTATCGTCGTTTTTGTATTTTGATATCAGCTTTATGATTTGGAACTTGCTTGGCGCGCTTGGTGTATTTGTCGCTGAGTCGTTTGCGCTCACGCCGGCGGAAAAAGGGATGATGGTCGCCATTCCCGTGTTGGGCGGGGCGCTGCTTCGCATTCCGATGGGGATGCTCGCCGACCGCTGGGGCGGGAAGCGGGCTGGTCTGCTTGGCATGGCGGTGACAGCTGTGCCGCTTGTGTGGGGGTGGCAGTTCGCTGACCGGATGTCGGATGTGTATGCGCTCGGATTTTTATTAGGGGTGGGCGGAGCCAGCTTTGCCGTTGCGTTGCCGCTTGCGAGCCGCTGGTATCCGAAAGAATATCAAGGGCTGGCCATGGGGATCGCTGGGGCCGGAAACAGCGGGACGGTGCTGGCAACGCTGTTTGGCCCGCGGCTGGCGGAGGCGTATGGGTGGAACGCGGTGTTCGGATTGGCGCTCGTCCCGCTAGTTGTTGTCTTTTTTCTATTCGCTTGGCTGGCGCGTGAATGTCCAACAGCGGTGAAACCCGTTTCGTTGCGTGAATACGGAGCCGTTCTCCGTCGAAAAGAAGCATGGCTGTTTTGTTTCTTCTACAGCTTGTCATTCGGCGGATTTGTCGGGCTGACGGGATACTTAGGCATTTTCTTCTTTGATGAATACGGCGTCAGTAAAGTCACGGCCGGCGATTTCGTCACCGCCGTCGTGTTTGCGGGCAGTTTCATCCGCCCGATTGGCGGTTATCTCGCTGACCGGATCGGCGGAATGCGGCTTCTTTCCTTGTTGTTTGCCGTTGGTGCGGTTTTGCTTGCGTTCATCGGCGCATTGCCGCCCCTTCTCATCGTGTTCGGATTGATGGTCGTTCTTTTTCTTTGCTTTGGTGCGGCAAACGGTGCTTTGTTCCAAGTCGTTCCAACCTGGTTTCCGAAAGAAGTCGGTTTGTTGACGGGCATCATCGGCGCCGCTGGCGGACTGGGAGGGTTTTTGCTGCCGAACGTGCTCGGGGTGATGAAGCAGTGGACCGGCTCTTCGGCGTATGGGTTTTGGATGCTTGCTTTCGTTTTCGCGATCGCGGTGATGGCTGCTCGTCGCCTTCAAGGGACGACGGTTGTGATCGAATCGTTCTCTCAAAAAGCAGCAGAATGAATGGTGTAACCCAAAGAGACGCTGCAAACTTTCAAAGGAAATCGTTTGATTGAACGAAAAAACTGGTGGAAAACAGTCCTTTCTTTAGGTTGACAAAGAGGGGGCGGTTTTGCGACGTCCATCCTTATCACTGATTTCGGAAGGCTCTCGCCTCTGTAAGGAAACAGGCGGAGCCTTCTTCATCATCTTCCTTCAGAAAACCTTCAACGGGTTTCAGGCGAAGAGAGAGATCGATATAATAGGGAGGAGGAAGGTGTCCAACCTTGAAAAGAAATGGAGGAAGAAATCGTGTCAAACGATCATGCGCTGCGTTTAGACCATCAGCTTTGTTTTGCCATTTATGCTTGTTCTCGTGAGTTGACGAAGTTATATCGTCCTTTTCTTGAAGAAATAGGGATTACATATCCGCAATATCTCGTTTTGCTCGTGTTGTGGGAGCAAGGGGAGACGACAATGAAAGAGCTTGGAAAACGATTGTATTTGGATTCCGGCACACTGACGCCAATGTTGAAAAGAATGGAGGAGAATGGCCTCGTTCAACGGTTGAGATCGCCAGAAGACGAACGGGTTGTGCGCATTGTTTTAACAGAACAGGGCGAGAAAATCAAATAAAAGGCACAATGCATACCAGAAGAAATTGTCAAACGAGTAGGGCTTTCCAATCAAGAGTGGAGCGAATTGTTGATGTTGCTGCGGTCGTTGCTTGGGCGGCTGAATGATGAACAACATTCTTCTTGGTCAAATGTGCCCGTACTCCAAAGCTGTCCGCGGCAATATTGATGTAACCCTGTCTATTGAAGAATGATGATGAGAAAAGGTGCCCGTGAAGAAATTCAGGGCACTTTCTCATTTGCGATCGTTTTACAATCGATTTTGCAAAAATCGAAGCAGCTCATCTGCTTGATTGCCGATGAGGGCGATCAGCTGTTCAAACATCGCATCGCGCTCCAGATCGAGCTCAATGATGCGCTTGGCCAGTTCGAGGGCTTGTTTGTCCATGGCGGCGTCCTCCTTCGATCGTGTGGGCGGGGTGGAATCGTTCATATTCGCGGCGCAGTTCGGCCATTGTCCATTCTTCAAGCCGCTCGCGGTCGGCGGCTAAGCCGAACTGCATCAGTCGTTCGATGTAAAACTGCTTTTTCTTCCGCACGGCGCTTCTCATCCATGTCCCCATTCGATTCCCTCCCTGTTTTTACCTTTACCATATCATCTTTTTCTTCAGCATACAGCAAATGTGTTAAGCACATTTACAGGAAATTTAAAAAATATGTTAATTTTATTTACAAAAGTTAGCGAGCTAACATCATTTTTTGTATAATTACGTTAGAAAATATAACGTATTGAGGTGAGGAGTATGACAGCTCATCCGCAAGAAGATCACTACAAATACAAAAAAGTCATTTCGATCGGGGTTGTCAGCGAACTGACCGGGCTGTCGCAGCGGCAAATTCGTTATTATGAGGAACGGAAATTGGTGTTCCCTGACCGTTCGAAAGGCATCCGCAAATATTCGTTCGCCGATGTGGAGCAGTTGATGAAAATTGCCAATCAGCGCGAGGAAGGGGTGTCGACGTGGGAAATCCGCCAGGAGATGACGAAAGAGCTGCGCGAGCGGATGTTGAAAGGGCAAATGAATGCGCATTTTCGGCGGCGTTCCTAGGGGCGCGGGCAGATTCGAATTTTGGATGCATCCCCTGCTTGGAAGCAAAGCATGCAGAAAACCGCCTGGCCGTGTGCCAACAGGATGTAAACACAGCGGCGTTTGTCCAATCATAAGAGCATAGTTGTTTGGCGCGCACAGAGATTCGTGCGCGCTTTTTTTGATAAAGCCTCGAGCAGGGGACGAAATGGAACTGGACCTCAGTACGCGCGTCTCCCGACTGGTTATGCAGCGATTTTTTCTCCTTTTTTCTCCATTTATAATGGCGCTCGATCGATTCCATAATGTAAATGGATAGAACGAGCAGGGGAAGGATGCCGCCAATGAGAAGCAAAGCGACGCAGTGGCTGTTGTCTGTATGGGGACTGATGGATCCGCTCTATTATGCATGTTCCCGCCTCGAATATGTTGGTGGGAAAGAGAACGGCTGTCGTTCCATTTTCCGCGTCCGTTTGCTTCGATACAAGGGTGAAACCATTCACCTTTCGGACGGAACGACGATCGCGGCCAATGACTGGCTGTTGAAAATTCACCTTCATAATGTTCGTCTGCTTCGCGAACTGATGCAGTATCGAAGCGATATTCAAAAAGGACGTTATATTTTCGAACAAGTGAAAGCCGGTTTGCCGTATGTTGCCCATCATCTTTACCATCACAAACAGTCCTCCCGCATAAAAGGGATCATCGGCGTGACGATGTTAAATAAAGGTTGTGAGAGACTCGGATTTGATGCCATTGACATTGGCAATTCATTTTATCGTTGGTTTAAAATGGCATCCCATTGGCCGATGATGACAGTGGCCCAACACCGTCTCATGCCGCTTGTCCGCCCGCCGAAATATTTGGTGATGTCAAAGGAAAAATTGTTTTCGTTGTACGGCTGCCATCTCATCCACTAACTCCCTCTTTCTTCTCTCCTCCGTTTCACTATAATGGGTATCGAGGGAGGAGAGAAGACGATGACATTCTTTTTTGTTTTTCTTGCAATCTTGTTATTGCTTGCTTTGGCCATTCGCAAAGCCCACCGCAACACGTATGAAGCGGTTTTGCATAAAGTCCAAGTCGGCCGTTCAGAGGATGGAGACGGAGCCCTTCGGATTTTGCAGCTATCGGATTTGCATCTTGAAAAACTGTCGATCACCCCGGACGATTTATACGAAAAGCTGAAAGAGGAAGCGATCGATTTGATCGCGTTGACGGGCGACTTTTTGGACCGTGAGGAAAGCATCGCCAAGCTCAGTCCGTATTTGGCCGCGCTGAATGCATTGAAACCGACGTACGGCATGTATGCGGTGTTTGGCAACCACGATTACGTGCTTCAAGGCGAACCGTTTGCGCGCTTGAAAGCGACGCTTGAGGCGCACGGCTGCGTCGTCTTGCAAAACGAGACGAAAACGATCACCGTCAACGGTCAAACCGTCAATATCATCGGCATCGATGACTTTTACACGGGGCGCAGCGACATCAAAAAGGCATACGCCGGCGTGAAAGACGGCATCAACCTCGTGTTGACGCACGATCCGGACATCGTGCCGCATATGAAAGACTATCATTTTGACTACTTGTTGTCCGGCCATTTCCACGGCGGGCAAATTCATTGGCCAAAGCCGTACCATTTGGCGAAAATGAGCAAAACGCTCACCGAGCGGAACATGATCAAAGGTTATCATGAATGGGAGGGGAAACCGTTTTATATCAACGAAGGGCTTGGGCAAACCGGGGTGAACATTCGAATCGGCTCGAAGCCGGAAGTGACGCTCCACTTGTTGGCGCTGCCGTCCCGAAGAGAAGCAGTGAAAGCTGTCTAATTGGCAGCTTTTTATTTTTTTATTAGGCAGGAAAGCGGTTTCGCTTGCGCGTGCCACCATGCGGCGCGCTTTTTGTGTGGACTCGTCTCCCTGTTGTTGGGGGAAAATCAATGACCGTTTGCATAGACAAGGGAAACAATCGCCATACTTTTTAAAGAAAGGAGTGAATGGCCAATGGAACCGTCGTGGAAAGCTCTCTTGCCATTTTTAGTTGTCATCCCGATTTCAATTTGGACGAAGCAAGTGATCCCTGGACTGTTTGTCGGGCTGTTGGTCGGCAGCTATTTCATGACGCCGTCGTTGCTTGGCGGGCTGCGGACGATGCTTCATTACGTCGTCGATAACTTGATGCAGACGAACAACATTCGCATTATCATTTTCTTGTATGTGTTCGCCGGTCTTGTCAGCATGATCAAATATACCGGGGGAATCAAAGGGTTCGTCCATCTCGTCAGCAAAAAAGTGAAATCGGCCAAAACCGCCATGCTGCTGACGTGGATTTCGACGATGGTGACGTTTAGCGACCCCGATTTTCGCATCGTCACCGTCGCGCCGATCATGAAGGCGCTGCGCAAACGGCTTGGGCTGTCGTCCCAGCAAATCGGCTTTGCCATTGAGGTGACATCCAACCCGGTTGTAGCGCTCATCCCAATTGCCACCGCGTTTGTCGGCTATATGGTGTCGGTCATCGATAAGGCGCTTGATACGGCTGGCATCGGAGCGGAGCCGTACATCGTGTACGTCCGAAGCATTCCGTTTAACTTTTTCTCGTATGCCATTATTGCGGTTGGGCTCTACTACAGTTTTTTTGTCTATTCGCGCAAAAAACAAGCGGCAGTAAGCGAAAAGCGGAAAGAGGCGCCGATTCGAAGCTGGAACGAGCGGTTGGCGCTCGAAATGGCGGAAGAACAGCGGCCGGCTGACAATGAGCCCAATGAAGCGCAAGGGGAAGAAGGAGACGCGATGCAGACATGCCCGCGCGCTTACCAAAAAGAAACGCCGGTCAAGCCGTGGAATTTGATCGTTCCGCTTTCGATCGTGCTTGTCTTGACGTTGTTTTTAAGTTGGTGGGACGGCCGCCGGGGGGCAAGAACGTTTTGGCAGGCGTTTTTGCAAAGCGATGCGCTCGGTGCGATGTTGGAGGCGCTGTTGTTTACCGTGATCATTACAGTGGCCTTTTTCCTTTGGCAAAAGTTTAAGCTGAACGATTTATTGACTCATTTTGTTAAAGGCGGCAATGAGCTGATTTCCGTCATTTTAATGCTGGCGCTCATTTGGGCGCTGTCGGCTGTGGCGGAGGATTTAGGGTTTTCGCAATACATTACGGGCCATGTCAAAGAATGGATTCCGCCGTTTTTCGTCGCTCCGATTTTGTTTTTGCTTGGCGCCGTCATTTCCTATTTCATCGGCTCGTCATGGGGGACGTGGGGGATGTTGATGCCGCTTGGTGTAACGCTCGCGAGCCAGTCAGGAGCGAATATTTTGCCGGTCATCGGCGCTGTGTTTGCAAGCGGCACATTCGGGGCGTTCGCGTCGCCGCTCAGCGACAATACAGTGACGCTTTGCACCATTTTGGATTTGCCGGTGATGGAATACGCGCGCACGAAGTTGATCCCATCGTTGATCGCCGCCGGCATCGCCGCCGTTTTGTTCGGCGCGACATCGTTTCTTTTGCATTAACGCTGTTGTCGCCCTCTTTCGCCTTCCATGATACACTAAAAGAAAAAAGAAAGGGGAGCGCCGATGGGAGAGGCGGAACGGCGGCTTGAGGAGCTTGGCCAATGGCAAACGGAAGATGTTGCCGCCCAGCTGGAGCAGTTGAACGAGCGGCTCGCGGTGGAGGACGCGTATTATCGTGCGGATGAAGACCAACGGGCGCGCGAACGGTATTACCGCCATCTGCCGCTTGAAGGGGACGGATTGGTGTTGTTTGTCCGCTATCACGAACTGGTGGCGCGCACCCATAAGCGACGGCTGCCGTATTTTTTCAGCAAGGACGAATATTTGTACACATGGGTCGACTTGCAGCCGGACGGAACGGTGCGAAGCTTGTACTCCGGCGAGCGAAAAGACCCGAAGATGTTGATCGTCCAAGATGTCCAAACGATGAAACGGCGCTACGATGAATTTCGACAATTATTGAAAAAAATGAAGCATGGGCTCGGCGATGTGCACGAGCGGGTGAAAACGATCGAGCAGCAATGGAAATTCAATGCCGAACATGTCGTGCCGCAGTCTTGGTTTGGCGCCCGCGAACCGATGAAAGGCGATTTGCATCATTTATTCGTTTGCCAGCCGGAGTGCAATACGATGCGGTCGAATTTTCCGTACGCGGATTTCCCGTTTTACAATCCGGAAGATCCCGACGAGCAAATCCAAAACCGTTGCGGAGTCGTTCATAATGGCTATTTCGAGCCGGAATACGGCAAAGGGACGGCGGCAAGGGCGATGTTGTACTTTCTGCTTCGCTACCCAAAGGCGATCGCAAAGTCGTTTCGGCGCAAAATCGATATTCCGCTCCTTGTCCGTTGGCACGAACAATTTCCACCGACGGTGTATGAACATCATCGCAACAGCGCGATTTTTTTCATCCAAGGCAACCGCAACCCGTTCATTGATTTTCCTGAACTGGCAGGGCGGATGGTGTTTCCGTTTGAAGGGGCACTGTGAAATGAGGTGAAAGGCGGGTGCCTGCCTTTTGTCCCGGGTGTCAAGGAATAAGAAAGATGAGCGGAAAAGCTGTCTCCGAAAAATGATCGTTCATTTCGGAAGACAGCTTTTTTGTTGCTAGGCAAAGCGTGAGAGGGGTTAAGCGGAAATCGTTTGTTCATCCGCCTGGCGATCTGCTTGTTTGCGGAAGTATGTTGCGACCATCGGACCGGAAATATTGTGCCAGACGCTGAAAATGGCGCTCGGAACAGCGGCGAGCGGCGAAAAATGGGCGGTCGCTAAGGCCGCACCAAGCCCGGAGTTTTGCATGCCAACTTCGATGGAAATCGCCTTTTGTTTTGGCGGTGACAGGCGAAACAGTTTGGCAAACCAATACCCAAGCAGCAAGCCCAATCCGTTATGAACAACGACAATAAGAAAAATAAGCAGTCCGCTTTTGGCAATGGCCGCCTGGTTTTGTCCGACGACGGCGGCGACAATGGCCACGATGGCGATGACCGAAACGAGCGGCAGCGCCGGGATGCACGCTTTGACTTGCTTTTGGAACAGAGCCTGGGCGATGAGTCCTAAAAGGATCGGAATCAGGACGACTTTGACGATCGACCAAAACAAAGCTGCGGCCGATACGGACAGCCATTTTCCCGCTAAAAGCAAGATGAGCGAAGGCGTCAAAATCGGCGCTAAAATCGTCGAAACAGACGTGACGGCGACCGACAGAGCCGTATCTCCTTTCGCCAAATACGTCATGACGTTGGACGCCGTTCCGCCCGGACAGCAGCCGACTAAAATAATGCCGAGCGCCACTTCGCGCGAAACCGGCAGAAAGTAAGCGAGCAAAAACGCGATAAGCGGCATGATCAGAAATTGGGCAACGACGCCGATCAACACATCAAGCGGACGTTTGAATACTTCTTTGAAATCATCTGCTGAAAGCGTCAATCCCATGCCAAACATCACGATGCCTAAAAGTGGCACAATATACGGGGCGATCCACGTAAACGCGCCGGGAGCGAAAAAAGCAAGCGCTCCGAACAAAAGCACCCAGATCGCAAACGTATTGCCGACAAAGTTGCTGATTCTTCCTAGTGTATTCACTGTACTCACTCCTTGAACAAAGATGGGAAAGATATACAAGAAATTATATATATTTTTTTGAAGAGTTCAACTAATATGAAGAATAATTTTGAAAAAATGTTGACAATATAGAATGATTGTGAAAAAAGTCACTTCCTTTTTCTTCGGTTATGCTATGATAGGAATTGAGAAAAAGAATCATTCTTGACACACATGAGAATAGACAGGGAAATAGGGGGAAAAGACGATGGTGCTGACCGATTTGCATAAAGGAGAAATGGCGGTCGTCGTCCGTTTGGCCGTTGAGCAGGAAGCACTGAAACAGCGCCTTCTTCATCTAGGGGTCAAAGAAGGGAAAACGGTGCGGTTGAAAGCTGCGATGCCGTTTGGCGGACCGGTGATGATCGAAGTTGATGGGCAGGCCATCGGCTTACGGCGCAAAGAGGCGTCATCCATTGAGGTGAAATAAATATGTCGTACGTAGCGCTGTTTGGCAATCCGAACACTGGAAAAACGTCATTGTTTAATTGTTTAACCGGCTCTTATGAATATGTTGGCAACTGGAGCGGGGTAACGGTTGAGAAGAAAGTAGGAGTGCTCCGCCAACACGGTGTGCCGGTCGTCGATTTGCCCGGCATTTACTCGCTCCAGCCGCTGTCCCGTGATGAAGGAGTGGCGACTGATTTCTTATTGACCGAGCCATGCTCGGCAATCGTCAATATCGTTGATGCGTCGCAACTCAAGCGCAACTTGCATTTGACGGTTCAGCTATTGGAATTTGGCCGCCCGCTCATCATCGCTTTGAATATGGTGGATGTCGCTGAAAAACGCGGCGTCAAAATCGATGCCGCCAAGCTGTCGCGCCATCTCGGCGTCCCAGTTGTTCCGGTCATCGCCCGGACGGGAAAGGGGACAAAGGAGTTATCCCGCACCATTTTGTCGGCAAAAGACGGACACCATTCCCGCATTTTTATTGATTACGGCGTTGAGGTGGAACGCGCGATCTGTCGCATTGCCGAGCAGCTGCCGGACGATGTGCCTGGAAACAAACGATGGGTGGCGTTGCAGTTTTTGGAGGGGAATGAGCGCATCGCCGCCTATTTGCGCGGGCGGTTGGATCTTTCTCCGCTTCTGGAAGCCCGCGCAGAGGCGGAACAGAAGCTCGGATCTTCGGTCGCCGAACAGATTTATGAGACGCGTGACCGCTGGATCGGTGAGGCGATCGCTGTTGCGGCGATCGCGCTTGAGAACAAACCGTTGACATGGACGGAAAAAATCGATGTGGTTGTGACAAACCGTTATGTCGGGCTGCCGATTTTTTTGGCGCTGATGTATCTCGTGTTTATGCTCACGTTTAACTGGCTTGGGACGCCGCTTGCCGATCAGCTTGACGCTTTCTTCTCAGGGCCGCTCACTGATTGGCTGTCCCGTCTTCTCGACTGGGCGGGGGCGTCGCCGTTTATCAAGGCACTCGTTTTGGACGGGATTGTCGCTGGGGTCGGCGGGGTTCTGGTGTTTGTTCCGCAAATTTTCATTTTGTTTTTTTCATCTCGCTTCTCGAAGACTCCGGGTACATGGCGCGCGTGGCGATGGTGATGGACCGGATGATGGAAGCGATCGGGTTAAACGGCAAGGCGTTTATCCCGATGATCATCGGCTTTGGCTGCAACGTTCCCGGGGTGATGGCGGCGCGCACGATCGAGCAGCCGAAAGAACGGCTGTTGACGATCTTGGCGCTGCCGTTCATGTCGTGTTCCGCCCGCTTGCCGGTGTACGCCTTGTTTGCCGGCACGTTTTTCGTCCGCGAGCAGGCGCTTGTCGTGTTTTCACTTTACGTGCTTGGCATTGCAGTGGCTTTGGGGCTTGCCAAGTTGTTCTCATCGACGCTCTTGAAAAACGAAAGTTCGCTGTTTGTCATTGAACTGCCGCCATACCGCGTGCCGCAGGCGCTCACGTTATGGCGGAGCACATGGGAGAAAGGGAAAGGGTTCGTTCGCAAAGCCGGCACGTTTATTTTTGGCGGTTCGGTCGCCATTTGGCTGTTGACGTATATCGGGCCGCATGGGGTCGGCGTTGCCATGGATGACAGTTTTCTCGCCGCCATCGGCGGCCTCATCGCTCCGTTGCTCGCCCCGCTTGGCTTTGGCGCCTGGCAGGCGGGCGCGGCTTTGATCACCGGCTTTTTGGCGAAAGAAGTTGTCGTGTCCACGATGAATATTATTTACCACGTTCATGAGACGAACGGGCTGAAGCAGGTGATCGCCTCCCATTTCACGCCGCTGTCGGCGTTCAGCTTTATGGTGTTCGTCCTGCTTTATACGCCGTGTCTAGCGACGGTGGCGGCGATTCGCAAAGAAACCGGGTCGCGGAAATGGACGCTGTTGTCAATCGGATGCGCGCTGACGGTTGCGTATGTCATTTCGTTTGCCGTCTATCAGTTTGGGCATATGCTTGGTTATTCATGAAAGGAGAGAGAATCGATGATCGCGAATCTTGTGATCGGCGGAGCGATTTTTGCCTACGCCGGCTGGACGCTGGTTCGCCACGTGAAAAAAAGCGCCAAAGGGGCGTGCGCGTCATGCCATGCGGCTGACCATTGCCGAGGCAGCTGCGGGACGGAGAGGTAACCCGTTCAAGACGAACGGATTCCTGACGATGATCGGAATCCGTTTTTCTCATTTTCCGACGAAAGACTTTCGCTTCCATGTTGTAGGATAGCCAAAAAATAAGCGGGGATACAATGGGCAAACTTTCGTTTCAACGGGATCTGGAGGACAAAAGATCAGGCCGCCCTTTGTTTTGGCTGTTGGGTGTTGTTGCCTCAATGATGGCCGAAACACCGGGGGTAGAAAGCTTTTTTCGTTCAACCGTTGAAACTCAAGGGAAGACCGTGAGTGTGGAGGATAAACTTTTGACAATACCTAAAAATTGAGGATAGCGAAAAGGCGGCTTTGGATCAAGGTTCGCACAGTTGTGTAAAAACAAAGCAGCAAAAAACGATGTTGTTGTCCTGTCATCCAAGTTTACTGGGTTGGCGATGGAATTTTACGCAATAATTGAACTTGACCCGGCTTTGGCCCGCTCTTTTCCTCACTCTTTTCCTCATTCTTTTCGTTTTTGGATGGGACGGATGTAACTCTCTAATTCGTGGGCAAGATGCTGGATGCAATCATTTCCCCGGAACTTGGCATCCTCGACAAGGTACACCGTGAAATCTTCCGCTTCTTTATTGGTCATAGTGAACTCATATCCATTCAAATCAAGGAACGTGACGAATACGGTTAAAGCCGTCCGCTTATTGCCGTTGTGGAAAATATGACCTGTCGCGATGGAATGGTAATAGCAGCAAGCCTTTTCAATAATCGAAGGGAACTGTTCCTCCCCGAACAATTTCGTTTTCGGTCTTTCCAACATCCACGCGAATTTATCGGGGAATTGGATCCCCGCTTGTTCTGCGTCGTCGTACATTTCTATGACCGTGTAATGGATAAATATGATTTCTTCCGCTGTCAAATAATAAACCATGTTTTCCTCCGGTTGCTCCTTTATCTATATTTCAAGTTGCGCAGCGCTTCGTCATATTTGGAGATCGCGCGGTTCATCGCCATCACGACTTCAGGACGGACTTCTTTTGGAATTCGGTTTGCGCGTTTCATCACGATTTCCCCTCGTTCCTTGTCGTAATATATTTCGATTTCATCGCCTTTATTTAGGTTTAGCATCGTGGCTAAATCTTTCGGGATGCTAACGGACAAACTATTCCCGACTTGGCTAATCCGACGTGTATACGTTTTGTCATTCTTGCTTCCCAACATTTCCGCGTCCATTTCTTTTTCATCTCCTTTCCATATAATGGGCAAAAAGGACGTTTTTATCCATAAAATTATTACTGTATAAACAATTATAACAATAATCTTCCGAAAAGCAATACGGAATAATAAAAAAGGGCTTTTTGTCTTTCAACGAGAAAAACGCATGCCGCATTTCTAGAATCGATGTCGTTAGGAGGGAAAGAGGAGTGCCGCATAAAGTGAGCTTGTACGGATATGCCGTCTGTGTGTTATGCCATGCCGGACATAGTGAGGTCGGAAGCGTCAAGCAGTGGAACATGAAACAGCCGCGTCACGGAACGGATCAACGACGGCTATCTTTATTATTGCTTGGGGGGGATTTAGTTGGTTTATCAAATATCTTTGTCTTGCAGAAGGAATGAGGGATATTCATTGTTGCGACGGACCATCCATTTATTATCTTGCGCGTGAAGCCAATCCACATAAGCTTGGAAGCGGAACGGTGAGATGAACGAGGATGGCTTGCTGGCTGTGGGCAGGCGCGCCCAAGAATCTCCTGCCGCTAAGTGTTTGCGCAGTCGGGGGATCATTCCATTGAGGGTAGGTTCTTTTTCACTATTCAATGGATATACATGACGCTGTTTTTGTCGTTTCTTGTTTCAAAGAATGACGAAAACGAAAAGAAGGAAACGATATTCATCAAAATTTGTTTGTAGTTAGGACGAACGGACTATTTACATGGAATGAAAAAAACGGTAAAAATAGAAGTGAGGACAGTAGTTTAGAAAAAAGAGAAAATTCTGTTTATCAAGGGGACAGCATTATGGTTTACGATGGAATCATTTTGTCGTTGTTGATCGGCTGGTTTCGCGGCGGAAGCCTGAAAGGGTTGGCCAACATGAAATTGCGCGGCGGTTGGTTGTTTCCGCTCTTGTTGGCGGTGCAGTTTATCGTCTTTTTCCTTCAAGAACGCATCGAGTGGATCGCCAAAATGAGCAACGTTATTTTTCTTCTCGTCTATATCACAGGACTCGCATTTCTGTGGCTCAACCGCCATCAGCCGGGGTTTCCGGTCATCTTCGCCGGCGTCTTGCTTAACTTTATCGTCATGGCCGTAAACGGCGGACGGATGCCGGTCTCGATCGAAGCCGCCCAATTTCTCGGCCGCGAATACATCGAAGCGTTAAAAGCCGGTCTGTACGGCAAGCACCAGGCGATCACATCGGATACGCTTCTGCCGTTTCTTGGCGACATCATCCCGCTGTCTCCGCCGTACCCGCGCCAACAAGTCATCAGCATCGGCGACGTTGTGATGAACGTAGGGGCGTTCTTGTTCATCCAGCATCTGATGCTCAGTGCACCGCGCCATGGGGCAGACGATGCTGAGAAAGAAACAACGGCCGCTCCTGCGAATCAATAAACTAATTTTTAAGGGGGAAAAGGACATGAAATTCAAAGTAAAACAAGTATTGATCAATTTGTTCATCCTTGGTTCGGTGATTGTGGCATTGACTTCTGGATTTAGACTGATTGAATAGTTGTGGCTTTTCTGCAAGATTTGATTCAAGATGTTTTCAACACTTGATTAAGAAAATGATTTCATGTATTGCGTCTCTTTTTAGTCTTATTAATCGAATTTTATTCACATGAGAGTGGTTATATATGGCGTTGAATTTTAAAGAAACAGAAAAAATTTATATTATCATAATTTCATTTTTAGGTTTGTCCAGCTTTTGGATTAATCTTGATTTCTTTGCTCAATCCCTTTGGGATTGGGTTTTAATTTATATGTTAGTTGGTTCCATTATTTTGTTGAATTTTTTTCCGATTAGTTCACCTCCTAAAGCTAATTCTTTCTCAATGGACTCATCTATTTATCTTGCTATTTTATTTTTATATGGCATTAGTTTTACTCTGAAAGTTTTGTTTATTTATAGTGTTGTGGAACTGTTTTACAGACGAAAAATGTCTTTTTGGAGACATTTATTTAATTTTTCAATGTATTGTTTGATGATATCAGGTGCCTATTATTCCTTTTTGTTTTTCCACGGAGAAATTGGAAAGATAAATTACTACAATCTCCTGCCTTATTTAGTTAGTTTACTGGTTTATTTCGGGATTAATGTTATTTTGATATTGCTTTTCTTTCTCTGCGTGGGTCAAATCTTTAAAGGGGCCCTAGAACTAGGAATTTTAAAAGAGGCATGTGTCAGCTATTCTATTACTCTATTACTTTCATTAGTTTTAGCTATTTTGTTATGGGAAGCAAAATACTTTGGGCTATTCTTACTGATTATTTTAGTGACATTGTTATCTTTTATCTTTAAAAAATTTTTGCAATTATACCAACTAGTCTCCAACCGCGCCAACAAAGACCACCTCACCGGTCTTTACAACCATGGTTTTTTCAAGGAAGCGCTCAAGGAGCAGTTTTCCGACTGCAAACTGCTTAAACAGCCGTTGGCATTGGCGTTCCTTGATCTAGACGATTTTAAAAAATACAATGACCGAAACGGCCATTTGCAAGGCGATCGTTTGTTGACTTTTTTCGGGAAACTACTGCAAAAAGCAGTCGAAGGGATGAACTTCACGGTCGCCCGCTATGGCGGAGAAGAGTTTGCCATTTTAATGCCCAACACGACGAAAGAAGACGCGTACGCGTTTTTAAACCGGTTGCGCAAAGAAGTGAACGATACATATTTTGAAGGCGTCGAGCATATTCCGTATCGTTGCCTGTCGTTTTCGTGCGGCATCGCCGAGATGGAAAAAGATATGTACGAAAGCGAGGAATTGATCCATCGCGCCGATCAAGCGCTGTATTACGCCAAGGCGCAAGGGAAAAACAACGTGCAGCTGTATGATAAGCACAATATGTGCTTGGATGAGATTAAGTTTAAGCAAGATTTGGAAGCGCTCGAGCAGCAAGTGAAATTTTTTCTTTCCAAAGATGTCTATACATACCGCCATAGCAAACGGGTGTTTAAATATGCGTTGGAGTTTGGCAGCCGTCTTGATGAGTTGACCGACCATGAACGGCAGACGCTCATTTTAGGGGCGCTCATCCATGACATTGGCAAAATTGAAGTGCCGCGCGATATTTTAAATAAGCGGGGAAAGTTGGAGAAGCATGAATGGGAGATCATTAAAAAGCACGTAACGTGGGGACGCGAGATTGTGGCGGCGGAGAAGCGGTTTGATGATTTGCTTCCGCTTGTCGAGCTGCACCACGAACGATATGATGGGAAAGGGTATCCGTACGGGCTGAAAGGGGAAGAAATCCCGAAACTGGCCCGCATTTTGTGTATTATCGATTCGTTTGACGCCATGACAACCGAGCGGCCGTACCAGCCGACGAAAACGTTTGAAGAGGCGCTTGAGGAAATCGAGCGCTGCGCAGGAACGCAGTTTGATCCGGTGTATGCGGCGAAGTTTATCGCGTTTGTGCGGAAGCATTATTTGCCGCTTGCCGAGATGGAGCAACTGAATTAAGTGAAAGAAGGCACTTGCCGATGGCAAGTGTTTTTATTTTTGGCTTTCCGTGAAAATCCTGCGCCGGCAAGCGGTGATTTTCAATCCCCGGGTGGAGGGCAAACCATTGCCCATGGACCTTTCTGTGAAAAATCAAGCGTCGGTGGGCTGTGACGTTCATGTGCTGGGAGTAGAGAGGAACATTTACTTATGGATGAGATTTTGATCGATTTTGATTGATTGAATTATTTATTTGATTTATATTGATAGAAAATGAATGTTTTTGATTGATTTTTTCACTATCTTGGGATATGATAGAGTTGTAAGCGATATCCCCGATGATCGGAGGTGGGAGTGTGCTGACAGAAGAACGTCACCGCCTCATTTTGGACCTGTTGGCGCAAAAAGGAGTCATCAAGCTGCAAGAGCTCGTGGAGGCGACTGGGGCGTCGGAGTCGACGATTCGCCGCGATTTGACGCAGCTTGAAACCGAAAAGAAACTGCGCCGTGTGCACGGCGGGGCGGCCTTGTTGCAGCAGAAGCGCGAAGAGTTAAGCGTATCGGAAAAGTCGTTGAAATATATCGAAGAAAAGCGGCGGATTGCCGCGTATGCGGCCAGTTTGGTCCAAAAAGGAAACTGCATTTATTTAGATGCGGGAACGACAACGTGGGAAATGATTCCACATTTAGCTGACAAAGAGGTCATCGTTGTCACGAACGGCGTGATGCATGTCGAGCGGTTGCTTGAGCACAATGTGGCGACGTATTTGATCGGCGGCATGATCAAGCCGAAAACGAAGGCGTTGATCGGGCGCGGCGCCATCGAGTCGCTGCGGCAGTATCGCTTTGACCAATGCTTCATCGGCGCCAACGGCGTTCATTACGACTATGGTTATACGACGCCGGATCCGGAAGAAGCGCTGGTGAAATATACGGCGATGCAGCTGGCGCAACGCGCGTATGTGCTTGCTGACCATTCGAAGTTGAATGAAAGCGCGTTTGCGAAAATTGCTGATTTGCATGAAGCGGTGTTGATCACCGATGAATTGGATGAAGAGTGGAAAGATTTGTATCGAACAAAAACAACAGTAGAGGTTGTGGCTCCGTGATTTACACATGCACGTTGAATCCATCTGTTGATTATATCGTTCACCTCGATGAGCTGCATGTTGGTGAACTGAATCGTTCGGTGAAAACGTTCACATTTCCGGGCGGGAAAGGGATCAATGTATCGCGCGTGTTGAAGCGTTTGGATGTTGACAGCACGGCGCTTGGATTTGTCGGGGGATTTACCGGCGGGTTCATTGAAAGCGAGCTTCGGAAAGAAGGCATTGCCTGCGATTTTGTTCATGTCCCAGGGCAAACGCGCATTAACGTCAAACTGAAAGCTGGGCGGGAGACGGAAATTAACGGTGAAGGCCCGATGATTGCCGATGACGATGCAACGCAATTGATAGCGAAAATCGGAGCGCTTTCGGCCGGTGATGTGCTTGTGCTCGCCGGAAGCGCGCCGATGTCGCTGTCGGCGGACATGTACGAGCGATTGGCGGCTCGAGCGGTGAAACGGCGTGTTCGTCTTGTTGTCGATACGAGCGGTCCGGCGCTCGAGGCGCTGCTCGCCTGCCGGCCGTTTCTTGCCAAGCCGAACCACCATGAGCTGGCCGAACTGTTTGGCGCCGCTGTGCTGACGAAAGAAGACATCATCCTCTATGGCCGCCGGTTGGTTGAAAGAGGAGTAGAGCATCTCATCGTCTCGATGGGCGGCGCGGGGGCGTTTTACTTCGGCCGGGAAGCAACGCTGTTTGCCGAAGCGCCAAAAGGAACGGTGAAAAATTCGGTCGGGGCGGGTGATTCGATGGTCGCTGGGTTTTTAGCCGCCCATACGAGCGGAAAACCGATCGAGGAAGCGTTCGCTTACAGTGTCGCCGCCGGAAGCGCGACCGCGTTTTCGGAAGATTTATGCACGAAAGAGGAAGTCGAAGCGCTCGTCGACCGCGTCCGCGTCGTGCGTTTATAGGAGGAAATCAAGGGGGGCGTACAGATGAACGTCACGGATTTGTTAACAAAGGAAACGATGATTCTTGAACTTCGGGCAAAGACAAAAGAGGAAGTGATTGATGAATTGGCCGCGAAACTCGCCGAGGCGGGGGCGGTCAGCGATGTGGAGGCGTTCAAACGAGCGATTTGGGCGCGCGAACAACAAAGCACGACCGGCGTTGGAGATGGCGTTGCCATTCCGCACGCCAAAACGGCGGCGGTCAAGCGCCCGGCGGTGGCGTTTGGCCGTTCGACCGCCGGGATTGATTACGAGTCGCTGGACGGCCAGCCAAGCCATTTGTTTTTCATGATTGCGGCCCCGGAAGGCGGGGAACAGACGCATTTGCAGGCGTTGGCGAAACTATCGTCGCTGTTGATGGATGCCTCGTTCCGCACCCGGTTGGAGCGTGCTTCGGATGAAGAGGAGATCCTCCGTTTGTTCAAAGAGAAAGAGAACAAAAGGGAAGAACCGTCTCTGCAAGGCGCCCCATCTGGCGGCCGACGGAAAGTGCTGGCGGTGACCGCTTGTCCGACAGGAATCGCTCATACGTATATGGCCGCTGATGCACTGAAAGCGAAAGCGGCGGAAATGGGGGTGGCGATCAAAGTCGAGACAAACGGCTCCGATGGAGTGAAAAACGCTCTGACGGCGCAGGAGATTGAAGAGGCAACGGCGATCATTGTCGCAGCCGATAAACAAGTCGAAATGGACCGCTTCAACGGCAAACACGTCATTCAAGTGCCAGTCGCCCAGGCGATTCGTCAGCCGGAGAAGCTGATCGAGCAGGCGTTGCGCCAAGATGCACCGATTTATCGGGCGAGCAGCACGGCGCGAGGCAGCGCGGGAGCGGCGAAGCCGCGCACCGGTTTTTACAAGCATTTGATGAACGGTGTATCGAATATGCTTCCGTTTGTCGTCGGCGGCGGGATTTTGATTGCGCTTTCCTTCACCTTCGGCATTAAAGCGTTTGATCCGAAAGATCCGTCGTATCATCCGTTTGCCAAACTGTTAATGGACATTGGCGGCGGCAATGCGTTTGCGTTAATGGTTCCTGTGCTGGCTGCATTCATCGCCATGAGCATTGCCGACCGGCCGGGGTTTGCGCCGGGGATGGTCGGCGGTTTTCTGGCGGCGAACGGCGGGGCGGGTTTCTTGGGCGGATTGATCGCTGGCTTTCTGGCCGGGTATTTGGTCGTCGGGCTGCGCAAACTGTTCAGCCGCTTGCCGCAGTCGCTTGAGGGGATTAAACCGGTGCTGCTCTATCCGGTATTCGGCATTTTCCTCACCGGCGTCATTATGATGTATGTGGTCATCGATCCTGTCAAGGCGTTGAATGAAGGGCTGAAACATTGGCTTTCCGGCATGGGAACCGCCAACTTAGTGCTGCTTGGCGCGGTGTTGGGCGGCATGATGGCGGTCGATATGGGCGGACCAATCAACAAAGCGGCGTATACGTTTGGCCTGGCGATGATTGAAGCTGGCAACTTTGCGCCGCATGCAGCGATTATGGCTGGCGGGATGGTGCCGCCGCTCGGATTGGCGCTGGCGACAACGTTCTTTAAAAAGAAATTCACGAAAGCCGAGCGGGAAGCCGGAAAAACGTGCTATATCATGGGCGCTTCGTTCATTACCGAAGGGGCGATTCCGTTTGCCGCGGCTGACCCGGTGCGGGTCATTCCATCGATTATCGTCGGATCGGCTGTTGCGGGAGCGTTGACGATGTGGTTCCATATCGGGCTGCCGGCGCCGCACGGAGGGATTTTCGTCATCCCGATCGTCAAAGGCAGTGCATGGCTTTATATCTTGGCTATTTTGATTGGTTCCATCGTAACCGCATTGATGGTCGGGTTGTGGAAAAAAGAAGTGGAAGAATAATAGAAGAAGAGGCGTTTCGCCAAAGGCGGAGCGCCTTTTTTGTTATGGAGTTTGCTATTTTTCTTACCAAATTTTCATGACAATGGTCATTTATCATGATAAAATGAACGGTTGTAAATGAGAGGAGAACCCATGATGAACACATTCTTGCAGCTGAATACGATTTTTATCAGCATATTGATTGAATCATTGCCGTTCGTTGTGCTCGGGGTGTTTGTTTCCGGAGTCATTCAAATGTTTGTCAGTGAAGAGGCCGTACAACGGTGGATACCGAAAAACCGCCTTTTGGCCATTGTTTATGCCACATTGCTTGGGGTGTTTTTCCCTTCATGCGAATGCAGCATCGTGCCGATCACTCGGCGGCTCGTCGCTAAAGGGGTGCCGCTTTACGCGGCCGTGCCGTTTATGTTAACGGCGCCCGTCATCAATCCGGTTGTGCTGTTTTCGACGTATATCGCTTTCGGAAGCAGTTGGACGATGGTATTGTGTCGGGCGCTGTTCGCTTGCGCTGTCGCCGTCGCTGTCGGTGTCGTGATGGCGATTCGGCATGAAGGCAGCGAGTTGCGCCATGAACGGCGCGAGATGCCGATGATGCCCCGTACTTGGAAAGAGAAAATCGTTGGCACCCTGCGCCATACGATCGATGAATTTTTTGCGACCGGGAAGTATTTGATCATTGGGGCGTTCATTGCTTCGGCGATGCAAACGTATGTGAAAACGTCGGCGCTTGTGGCGATCGGCAATGGGAAAGTGGCGGCCTCTTTGGTCATGATGGCGCTCGCCTTCGTGCTGTCGCTCTGTTCCGAGGCGGACGCATTTATCGCCTCGTCGTTTCAAAGCACATTTCCGTTTCACGCGCTGGCAGCGTTTCTCGTTTACGGGCCGATGCTCGATGTGAAAAATACGCTCATGTTGTTTCAGTCATTCCGAGCCCGGTTTGTGTGGAAACTGATTTCCTATATCACGTTGTTTGTGTTTGCCGGATCGCTATTGATCTAGCAAGGAGGTGGCGGCATGATTCGCATGTATATTTTGCTTGGGTTTGCGTTTTTGTTTTTTCATTTATATATTACTGGAGAGTTGAGCAAATACATTAATATGCGGTATTCGTATATTTCGTTTAGTGCGATGTTTGTGTTTGCTTTTTTAACGATTGTGCAATTTGTGCTGGCAAGCCGCAACGAGGAACCGCGTGATCATGGGGAAGAGTGCTGTGGCCATCACCATCATGAGCCGTCCGCACGCTGGAAGCGGGTGGTAAATTACCTTATTTTTGTTTTTCCGCTGGCTTCCGCCTTCTTGTTTCCCGTTGCGACGCTGGATTCTGAAGTCGTAAAGGCGAAAGGGATTCATGTTCCTGGGATGGCGGCTGACGGCAGCGATCCGTTTGCCCAGCGGCAGTTTTTGCGTCCGGATACGAGCATGTATTATGGGCGGGACGATTATCAAAATGCCATGGAAAAAGAGCTGAAAAAATACGGTCGTCTTGCTCGCTTGGAGTTGAATGATCAAAACTATTTAAATGCCATGGAAACGATTTATCAGTTTCCCGGTGCATTCGCCGCCCGCGACATTGAATTCACCGGGTTTGTTTACCGTGAGGAAACGACGCGCGCCAATGAGGCGTTTCTCCTTCGCTTTGGAATCATTCATTGTGTTGCGGATTCAGGGGTGTACGGGCTGCTCCTTCAGTTTCCAAAGACGGTGCCGCTTCAAAATGATGAATGGATTCATGTGAAAGGTACGCTATCCACCATGTATTACCAGCCGTTTCATATGACGCTTCCGTATGTAAAAGTGACGTCATGGGAGAGGGTGGCCAAACCGAAGGAGCCGTACGTATACCGCCAATTCAATGAATAAGAGCGAGCCGCGGACTGGCTTGCTCTTTTGGATAAAGTTGCGCTCATTCCTTTTGCCGCGCTTGTTTCACCATGGTGATTGCGCTTGTTTGGCTGAACGAATTGTCGAATTGGGAAAGGGCCGTCAACGCTTGGGCGGCATCGATCACCTCGCCGAGCTTCAAGCAAAGCAAGCGCTCCTCTTCCAACCCGCGCCGCCGCCACTCGGTCCATAGACGGTCGAGCGCTTCTTTCGGCGTATCGTCCGCGAGGCGGAACGCCCCGTAATGCATCGGCACAAACAGCCGGGCGCGGCAGTCCAAAAACGCCTGCACCGCTTCTTCCGGTGTGGTGTGCTGCGGCCCCATGAACCATTCCGGTTCGTACGCGCCGATCGGCAAGAGCGCATAGTCGATGGAAAAGCGTTCGCCGATGTCGCGAAAGCCGCGGAAGTAGCCGCTGTCGCCAGCAAAATAAACCGTCGGTGCGTCGTCCGCTTCAATGACCCACCCGCCCCAGTGCGACGTATTCGTATCCCAAAGCGTTCGCCGCGTCCAATGTTGGGCGGGAACAAATGTGAGCGATACGCCGTGAAAGGAGGCCGTTTCCCACCATGACAGTTCGGTGACACGGCGATAGCCGCGGCGGCGGAACAAGCGGCCGAGCCCCTCGGGCACGAATATGTGCGGGTCACCGTGCAAACGGCGGAGGCTGCCGAAATGCAAATGGTCATAGTGGCCGTGGGAAATGAGCACAACGTCCACGGGCGGCATCTTGTCAAGCGGAACACCAGGAGCCGTCAAGCGTTTGGCCGCGCCCATCCAATTCGCCCAGACGGGATCGGTGACGATGGTGATGCCATGAAGTTGAACGACAAAGGTCGAATGGCCGACCCAGCAGAGCTGCGGCCGTCCGTTCGGCTTCTGAAGCCGCTCGTATTGAGGCGGTGAAACATGCGGCACGACGTAGGACAAATCTTTTTGTTTTTGTTTCCGCTCCCGCTGCCAGCGGCGGAAATCGGCCCATGTTTTGTGCGTCGAGACGCCGTCTAAGTTTTCATAGCGCTTGGCCAATGATTTCTCACTCCATTTTTTGTATTATATTATTTAGAGTAGCAAACCTTTTTTGCGAAGTACAAAATGTTTGCCCAGGTGGTGGAATGTATGCTTCGTTCGTTTACAATCCGCACGGCAAAGCGGGATGACATGATCGACATTACTTCATTCGTCGAGGAGACGGTGCGCCAGGCTAACGTGACGGAAGGGATCGCTGTCGTTTATTGTCCGCATACAACGGCTGGCATCACCATTAACGAAAACGCGGATCCAGATGTCAAGCGCGACATGATGCGCCGTTTTGATGAAACGTATCCGTGGGAGCATCCGCTTGACCGCCATATGGAAGGAAACACGGCCGCTCATATGAAAGCGAGCACGGTTGGCGCGTCGCAGCACGTCATTATTCACGAAGGCCGGCTGCTGCTTGGACGCTGGCAAGGTGTGTATTTTTGTGAATACGATGGTCCGCGCCAGCGGACGTTGTATGTGAAGGTGATCGAAGGTTAGCAACCATAATTTTATTATGTAAACAAAAGAAAAAGAATAAGGCGGAGAGACGATAGATAGGTTAGCAAGAAGTTTGGGCGAATTATGGATAACCCCCGGACAAAGTGTTTTGTCCGGGGGTTACCGTTACGCCGGCGTCGTTAAAATGAGCGGCCCGTTTTTTGTAATGGCGATCGTATGTTCATATTGCGCTGAATACGAGCCGTCGATCGTTCGCGCCGTCCAGCCGTTCGGATCCATTTTGCTTTGCCATGCCCCCATGTTGACCATCGGTTCGATCGTGATGACCATCCCTTCCTTTAAACGCATCCCTTTTCCTTTTTCACCGAAGTGGGGGACATACGGTTCTTCGTGAATCGTCGGGCCGATGCCGTGTCCGGTGAAATCGCGTACGACGGAAAAGCCGTGCGCTTCGACGTACGTTTGAATGGCGTGGCCGATGTCGCCGATCCGATTGCCGAGAACGGCTTGCTCGATTCCTTTATAGAGCGACTGCTCGGTGACGTTAAGCAGTTTTTGCACGTCTTTGCCGACGTCGCCGATGGCGTACGTCCAGGCGGAATCGGCGAGCGCTCCGCGCAAATTGACGACAAAATCGATCGTGACGATATCGCCTTCTTTCAGCGGCTCATTGCGCGGAAACCCGTGGCAAATTTCATCGTTAATGGAAGCGCATGTCGCATACGGATAGCCGCGGTATCCTTTTTGTTCCGGTTTGGCGCCGTATTTGGCCAAAAACGTTTCAACGAACCGGTCGATTTCCATCGTTGTGACGCCCGGTCCGATGCGTTTAGCGATCTCTTGATGACAGGCGGCCAAGAGTTTCCCCGCCTCGCGCATCAATTGAATTTCCCGTTCCGTTTTGACGTGAATCATGCAACTGTCTCCTTTTCCCTCGATGTGTTTCGCTTCGATAGTATTGTAGCAGAAACCGCTGTGATGTTAAACTAGGGCGATCCGTTCGCAACTGGGGATCTATTCCTGAATTTTACCCAAAAATAGTTTACTCATCTGTGCGAAGGGCGGCTAAAGGAAAAGATGCCCAGACCAAAAGAAAGGCACTTTGATGGCTGGGCATACAGGATATCGATATGTTGACCTTTGTTCACAAGAGCCCTTGCGGCCGGTCTTCGCTATATCATAAGGCGGCAAACAGCTGTTTTTCTTTATCAGAAATCGTTGAGGAAGAAGGAGACGGTGCGAGCGGCAAATAAATCGACACCGTCGTTCCTTTATGTATTTCGCTTTCGATGCGAATCGTTCCGTTCATCGATTCAATGATGCGGTAGACGACCATCATTCCGAGCCCCGTGCCTTTGACGCCTTTCGTCGTAAAATACGGTTCGCCAAGCCGTTCGAGCTGTTCTTTCGTCATGCCAACGCCGGTATCAGCGATGCGGATGAGCACACGTCCGTTGTCAATGGAGACGTATACTTGCAACGTCCCGCCGTTAGGCATCGCTTCGATGGCGTTTTTCATTACATTGAGCAAACATTGACGGAATTTTTCGCGCTCACCGATGACGGAAAATGGGGCAAGCGTCGCTTGAATATCGACGCAGCTCATATTGGCGAGCGGGCGGAGGATGTCAATGACTCGCTCGATTTCGAGCTTCACGTTCAGCTTTTCCGGCGTCTCGGGCGCCGGCTTGGCAAACGTCAAGTAATCGGTGATGATCGCTTCAGCTCGGTCAAGCTCCTCAATGGCGATGCGCGCATACTGGCGGCGTTTGTCGGCAGCGAGCGGCTGCTCTTCGATCAGTTGGATAAACCCACGCGCCGCGGTGAGTGGATTGCGAATTTCATGAGAGATGGAAGCAGCTAAATGGGTGACGGCTTCCATTTTCTCGGCGCGAATCACTCGTTTGCGCAGCGCGATGTTATGGTGCACCATTTCCTGAAACGAACAAACGATGAGCATGCTGATGGGCTGTACAAACAAAAAGATAAGCGCAACGGAAGGCGGAGGAGAAACCGCAGCAGCCATCCACTCCGCTATGGCGACGGTCAATAGGCCAGAGCCGAAGCTGAGCGATGCAGCGAACAGCGTGCGCTGTTTGGTTGGCAGCTCGACAAACCGTTTTGTCAATAAACTGCTTGTTGCAGCGATGGCGATGGAAACGACGACGGTGACGAAGACGCCAGCTCCGCCGAACAGCGAGCGGTAGGCGATCGCCGTAAACGCTAAAACCGTCGCCGCCCCCGCTCCGCCGTACAAACCGCCAAGCCACAGAGGAATTTGCCGCAAGTCGAAGATGAAATCGCTCTCTGTTCCGACCGGGAGGGTGATGCATAACATGATCACGACGGCGTAACAAATGGTCGGCAAATAAAGGCGGAATCGTTTTGGTCTCTTCTCCTGCTCCGTACAGAGGGGAACGAGGAACACCGGCAGAAGGATGAAAAACAAGTTGAGCAAAAAGTCTTTGAAAATATTCAGCATCGCGGCACCTTCTTTCCCATCGTCAAGCTGCATAACCAGAATTTCTACAAAAACTGCGAATATATTACATTGTAACTGGAAAACTGTCTGGATGTTAAGGTGAAATCGATAGCCTTTTTTTGCTATAAATCTCGTTTTTTCGACAAATATAGGTAAAAAGAACTATTTTGTTCTTGATAAAAAATACCCTTTATTTTTTTATATTATTCTATAATATTTTAATTGTATATATTTTCTATCAACCTTTTATTTGATATGGAGGGATATTTTTGAAAAAACGGTCGATTCCATCACTTGTTGCGGCGCTGTCGCTCGGCATCGGGCTGTGGGCATCTCCGGCGGAAGCGCCGAAAGCGGCTAACGCCCCCGGCATTCCAGCTGTGAAGCAAGGGGGACCGGTCGATTTTGCGATTGCCAATGAGGAAAAGCTGGCGGAAATGTTGAAACGGAGCGGAAAGCTTCGCGCTGATGCGACTCCTGCTGAGGTGGAACAAGCAGTGCGCGACTATTTGCGGCAAAAGGCGATTCATATGCCGCGGGGAAAAGGAGAATTATACGATAAAGAGGCAAAGCGCGCCGAGGCGATGCAGGACGGACAGCAGACAAATGGCGTGCTGAACGGGAAAGGGAAAAAGCTCGGACAATCGAAAACGGCTTCCGTGCCATCCGTCAAGCCGGAGCCATGGAACGGCGGCAAGCGGGTCGACCGTGTACTCGTTTTGCTCATCGAGTATCCGGACTTTCCGCATAACAACATTCAGCCAACTGAAACGGATATGTATTATAAAGATTATACACGCGAACATTATGAAGATATGATTTTCGGCGGCGATGACGGCTATTACGATGGACCGAATGGCGAGAAGCTTATCTCAGTAAAAAAATATTATGAAGAGCAATCAGGCGGCAGCTATTCCATTGAAGGAAAAGTGGCAGGCTGGTATCAGGCGAAGTATCCGGCTAAATACTATGGCGGAAATGTACCGGCGCCGGATGGCAATGACGTCAATCCACGGGCGCTTGTGCGCGAAGCGCTGGCGGCAGCCGCCCAGGATCCGACCATTGATTTGCGTGAGTTTGACCAAGAGGATCGCTACGATTTAGACGGCGACGGCAATTATCGCGAACCGGACGGTTTGATTGACCATTTAATGATCATTCACTCCAGCGTCGGAGAAGAATCGGGCGGCGGTTCGCTCGGCGGCGATGCCATTTGGTCGCACCGCTGGAATTTAGGATCGGTGTACCGCATTCCGAATACGACGACGGATGTGCCGTATTGGCGCGGCCAACTGGCGGCTTACGATTATACGATTGAGCCGGCTGACGGGGCGGCAGGAGTGTTTGCTCACGAATACGGCCACGATTTAGGGCTGCCGGATGAATACGATACGATTTACTCCGGTCTGGGCGAGCCAGTTGCCTATTGGTCGATTATGTCAAGCGGAAGTTGGGCGGGACGCATTCCGGGCACCGAGCCGACCGGCTTCAGCGCCTGGGCGAAACAGTTTTTGCAGTCGACCATGCCCGGCAGCAACTGGCTGAGCGGAACGACCGTTGAGTGGAACGAAGTAACGCCAAACGGTGTTGAAGTCGTGCTCGATGAAGCGAACACGAAAGGGACGAACAACGATGCCGTGCGCATCAACTTGCCGGACAAAGAAACGGTCATCACGACCCCGCCAAGCGGTGCGTATGCCTATTTCTCCGGCAGTGGAAACAACTTAGATCATACGATGTCAACGACGATCGATTTGACGAGAGCGTCCAAGGCGACGCTGGCATTTGATACATGGTATGCGATTGAGAAAGACTGGGATTATGGGGCGGTAGAAGTAAAACCGCATGGCAGCAACGAATGGACAACAATTCAAGGAAACATTACGACGACCGACAATCCGTACGGGCAAAACCCGGGCAACGGCATTACCGGTACGTCAAACGGCTGGGTGAAGGCGGAATTTGACTTGTCGGCCTATGCAGGACAAACGATTGACCTTCGCTTCCATTACATCACCGATGTGGCGGTGTCGGAAGCTGGCTGGTATGTTGACAACATTCAAGTGACGGCAGATGGAACAATCGCGCTCACAGACGATGCAGAGGGCGACAGCGCTTTCGCGTTGGACGGTTTTGCGAAAAGCGACGGCATCGCGCGCTCGAAGCATTATTATTTGCTTGAATGGCGCAACCACCGCGGCGTCGATGAAGGGCTCGCCCATATTTTGCGCGGCGACCGGCTTCTTTCGTACGATCCAGGGCTTGTCGTCTGGTATGTGGATGAAGGCTATGACAACAACTGGACGGGCGTCCATCCGGGCGAAGGGTTTCTTGGCGTTGTGGATGCCGACCAGCATACGTTAAAATGGTCGGGCAATACGACAGCGTCGACTCGCTATCAAGTGCACGATGCGGCGTTCAGCCTGCAAAAAGGAGCCCCATTCCGCGTGGCAATCAATGGCTCACAGCTGATCGACAACGATACATCGCCGACGCCGGTGTTTGACGACAGCCGGTCGTATGACAATAAAGGGGCCGTCGACGCCGGCCGGAACGTGCCCAACTATGGCCTAAAAATCCGCGTCATCGGTGAAAGCGTTGACCGCACGGCAGCGCGTGTGTTGATCCACCGCTGACCACCTCCAAAGGCGCACGGAACATTTCCGTGCGCTGAACATTTATCGACACGGTTTGTCATCCCTTCGTCGAATTTGTTGATTTTTCTTTCCCCCTTTTTTCCGCTTTTTCCGTTTATAATCATAAGTAGGATCGGATGAGAAGGGGGAACAATCAGAATGGAATGGTATGAACAGCTGTCGGCGTGGATTGCCGAGAAGCAGCCGGTGCGTGTAAAAACCTATCAAGGGGAAGCGGTCGTGCTGCCGGTCAAGCTGTATCAGGACACGCGCAAACTGTTTGTTTACAACCGGCAAATGCGTCTAATGGACATTCCGTTGGACCGGATCATTTCCGTCGAGCCGACGCGCATCATCGGTTCCTTTGACCGTCGGGGAGAAGAGGCCATGGTACATACTCGTTGAACGGAGGGCACGCGTCTTTGGGCGCGTGTTTTTTGATGGTGGTCGGCTGTTTCTGCCTGCGGTCTGTTCTGTTGCGCTGGGCGCTATACCCAATGAAGGCGGCATTCGCGTTGCGATGTGCCAGGGAGCGGAATGGTTTTTGTTGCATAGGCAAAGACCATCTTTTAGAATGGAAAGGACGAACGACTGACCATAAGGGGGAAGGGACATGCATGGCAAACGGATTGCCTTGTGCGCGTCACGCAAACTGGACGAAATGACAACGCTTATTGAAAAGCAAGGAGGAACGGCCATCATTCGTCCAGCGCAAGGGACCGTCTTTTCAAAGGGAAGCGAACTGGGAGAGGAAATGCGAACCGTCATCGCCATGCGGCCGGACTGGATCGTATTTACGACGGGAATCGGCTTTGAGGCGCTGTTGGAAGCGGCCGACCGGGAGGGAATGGCTGCCCAATGGCATCGAACGATCAAGGAAGCGAACGTGGCTGCCCGCGGCTATAAAACGGTGACGGCGTTGAAACAAATCGGCGTCACCCCGGTGGCCGCAAGCGAGGACGGGACGACGAAAGGGTTGATTGCTGCTCTTTATGGGCACGACTTTGCGGAAAAAAACGTTGTTGTACAGCTGTACGGCGATACCGCGCCAGCCTTGAAGCAGTTTTTTCTTGAACAAGGCGCTTTGTATACGGAATTGTTGCCATACCGGCATATCGCTCCGGATGAGGAGACACTGGCGACATTGTATAAAGAAATCGTCGGGCGCAAAGTGGATGCCGTCTGTTTTACATCGGCGATGCAAGTCCGTTTTTTCTTTTCGTTTGCCCGTGAAAAAAAGGAGATCGAACCGCTGCTTGAGGCGTTTCGCACTGATGTCGTCGCCTGCGCCGTTGGCAAAGTGACAAAAGAAGCATTGGAAGAAGAGGGAGTCGATCGCGTCATCGCCCCGGAACATGAGCGGATGGGAGCGATGATTGTGACGCTTGCCCGTTATTTTCAACAATAAGCCCTGTTGAGGGTTGTTTTATATCAATTGTCCAACCTGCTATATAAGAGATCATCTTTTTGTTAAATGTTTTATATTATGTGTTTCATCAAAAATGCTAAACTGTTTATTTTTTGTCACAGTTTTTCGAACATTTTCCGCTTATAATAAAACTGGGGATGTATTTTTCATATGAAAGGGCGGGGCGAGCATGAAACGAAGCTCATTCCAGCAGATGGCGAGCACGGTTCGGCGGGGATTTGCTACGGCGCGTCGCTCATGGGGGCGAGCGTGCTGTTTTTTTTTTGCGCTTGCCTGTCGGCGGTGTGATATGACTCACAACGATGGAGATGCTGCACACAGTATAATGGAAACAACGGACGGATCATAAAAAGGAGGAATTGATGATGCATTCATTTTGCCATATGGGCGGCCCTGAAGGGGTGAAATTATGCGCCGGTCTGGCGCAATTAAAACAAGAACACGGCCCGCTGCGCGCCCAAATGGAGCAGCTGCTTGCCGCAGCGGAGGCGATCGGCCGCGGGGAAAATGACCGCAACTGGCGTGAGCCGCTCGCTGATTTGAGAGAAAAAGTTGAATCGTTCGTCGCCGCCCTAGATCCGCATTCGGAGCGGGAAGAAGGCGTATTGTTCCCAATGATGGCTCGGTACATCGGGCGGACGACCGGCCCTATCGCCGTTATGGAATACGAACACGAACAGGCGAAAACGCGCCTTTCCATGTTTTTAGAAAAGACCGCCCAGCTGCCGGAGAACATCGACAGCAGGCAGGCGTTGACGCTTGCCGGCGCGGTGATTGAGGCGTATCATATTTTGGATGAGCACTTCATGAAAGAGGAGAACGTGCTCTTCCCGATGG
The DNA here is from genome assembly GCF_001610955.1 of Geobacillus thermoleovorans. GTDB lineage: Bacteria > Bacillota > Bacilli > Bacillales > Anoxybacillaceae > Geobacillus > Geobacillus thermoleovorans. Next base: position 1,739,198 of record NZ_CP014335.1, on the reverse strand, counting down.
CCGAGCGGTTGTTGTCCGATGCGGAGAAAGAGGAGCTGTTTGCGCGCATTAACTAAGTAACAAATGGAAAACAGGATGCCCCAAACGACGGGCATCCTGTTTTTTATTATTGGTTCATTTGTTGGCAGGTTGTTATGCATGATCGTTAGGGTATGCGGAAGCGCACGTTGTTTCGTTCCCGCCGCCGTTAAAGTTGACAGGCCGGCTGTTAGGCAATCGGTTTGCCCCCTCCGCCTGTTCAGTTTAGGGTTCCTGATGTGACGCCCGCCGCTCGCTTACTTGGCGCGGTTGACCGGCTCTGCTTGTTTTGGCATTCGCTTTCGATAGACGACGTAGCTGCGCTGCAAGTAGCGGAGCGGGAAGCTGAATACGTGAACGAGACGGGTGAACGGCCAGACGGCGAACAAACCGAATGCAGCGAGAATATGAATCTGAAACCAAAGCGGCACCGCTTCCATATAAGCTGGGTTCGGACGGAACGTAAGAAGGCCGCGAAACCACGGGCCGATTGTCGTCCGGTAATCAAACCCGTGCGAATCGATGTTCAGAAACGTCGACGACAACCCGCTGGCGATCACGACAAGCAAAAATCCGAGCGCGACCCAGTCGCCGGTGCTGCTTGTCGTCCGTACGCGCTTGACCGTCAAGCGGCGGCGAAAAAGGATCACGAAACCAACGAAGGCCGCCAAGCCGGCCGGAATGCCGCCTGCCAAGGCGAGGGCGTGGTACATCTCTTCTGTCACGCCAAGCGCCTCGTAAAACGGCTCGGGAATGAGAATGCCCATCACGTGGCCGACAAACACGAACAAAATGCCCCAGTGAAAGAGAAGGCTTCCAAGGCGCAACTGCCGTTTTTCGAGCAGTTCGCTTGATTTGGATGTCCAGCCAAACTGGTCGCGCTGGTAGCGCCAAATATGGCCGGCGACAAATAGGACAAGCGCCAAATACGGAACAATCACCCAGAGAAATTGGCTGGCCATGCCGTTGCACCTCCTTTCGGGAGCGGCGTCACGCCGAGTTGAGTGAATGTGTGATTGAGCGCGTCAAACAGCTGTGCATACGGGCTGCCTGCCGCTGCCAGCCGGTCGCCGATTTCGCGGATATGGCCGGCATAATCGGCGAGCAAGGCGGTCGTATGCTCTTGATCTGCATAGGCCATCCATTCAAGCATGAGCGGCAAGTAGTCGGGCAGCTCGTGATCGGAGACGGCGAATCCGGCCGCCTCGTAGCGCGCTTTTAAGGCGACGAGTTCGATTCCGCGCTCCCGCTGCTCGCCGTTTGTCATATACGTCAAGTACAAATTCGTTTTTTTGCCGAAATCAAATGTTTCGACATATTGCTCCATCCGCTCTCGAGCCGGGGTGACCGCGAGCTGTTCGGCCACTGCCAAAAGCGGCGCACGGACGGTTTCATCGTCAAGCGAGCGGATGGCGTCTAGGCAGTCAGGAAGCGATTCGGCCCACTGTTCGTCCGGGTAAGACAACAAATACGATACACATAGAAAGACCGTTTGTTGTTGTTCGCTGTTCATCGTAAATCCTCCATTTCATTGTTGAAGGGGGCGGGGCTCGCCTTCTTTCTCCTTTTACAGCGTGCCGCAAGCGCCCGGGCCGCCGGCGAACGCCAGCCCGCAGCTGCCTTGTTCCGCGTACAAGTCAGCGATTTCTTCGCGGTGCGATGCTGGAATGACGAAGCGGTCTTCGTATTTGGCAATCGCGAGCAAACGGTACATCTCTTCAATGTCTTCACGGCTTAAGCCGAGCGATTCAATGAGGCGGATGTCCGGCTGTTTGTTCGTTTGTTTCGCCCGCATGTATGAGCGCATGGCCGCCATTTTTTTCAATGTCGTGCGGATGTGCGCCGTATCGCCCGCCGTCAGCAAATTCGCCAAATATTCGATCGGAATGCGCATTTCATCAATGGCCGGGAAGATGTCATCGGCGCTCGCTTGGCTTCCTTTTCCTTCGATCGTATTCATGATCGGGCTCAGCGGCGGAATGTACCATACCATTGGCAGCGTCCGGTATTCCGGATGCAGCGGCAAAGCGATTTTCCAGTCGACGATCATTTTGTAAATCGGCGAGCGCTGTGCGGCGGCGATCCATTCGTCCGGGATGCCCGCTTCTTTCGCTTCGGCGATGACAGTCGGATCGTTCGGATCAAGGAAAATGTCCAGTTGAGCGTGATATAGCTGTTTCTCATCGGCGACGCTCGCCGCTTCTTTCACTTGATCCGCATCATACAGCATGACGCCGATGTAGCGAATGCGGCCGACGCACGTTTCCGAACAAATCGTCGGCATGCCGGCTTCGATGCGCGGGAAGCAGAGCGTGCATTTTTCCGCTTTGTTCGTTTGCCAGTTGAAATACACTTTTTTGTACGGGCAGCTTGTGACGCAATACCGCCAAGCGCGGCAGGCGTTTTGGTCGACGAGGACGATGCCGTCCTCGTCGCGTTTGTACATGGCGCCTGACGGGCAGCTCGATACGCATGACGGATTGAGGCAATGCTCGCAAATGCGCGGCAAGTACATCATAAAGACGTTCTCAAATTCCGCTTGGATCGCCTGCTCCATTTTGACAACGTTCGGATCACGCAAACCGGTGATATGGACGCCGGCCAGATCGTCTTCCCAGTTCGGCCCCCATGACAGCTCCATCCATTCGCCGGTGATGCTTGATTTCGGCCGCGCCACTGGCTGGTATTGTTTTAGCGGGCTGTTCGTCAACGTTTCATAGTCGTAATTCCACGGTTCGTAGTAATCGTCGATCGTAGGCTGGTACGGATTGTAGAACAAGTTGACGAGCCGCATCGCTTTCGAGCCGGATTTGAGCCGCAGTTCGCCGTTTTTCAACTCCCAGCCGCCTCTATACTTCTCTTGGTTTTCCCATTGTTTCGGATAGCCGATTCCGGGTTTCGTTTCAACGTTGTTAAAGTACATGTATTCAGCGCCGGGGCGGTTCGTCCATGTGTTTTTGCACGTGACGCTGCACGTATGGCAGCCGATGCATTTGTCCAAATTCATCACCATGCCGACTTGCGCTTTAATCTTCAAGCCAATCAACCTCCTCGAGTTTGCGGATGACGACGTACAGGTCGCGTTGGTTGCCCGTCGGTCCGTAATAGTTGAATCCGTAGCTTAACTGTGCATATCCGCCGATCATATGCGTCGGCTTTACGTGGATGCGCGTCGGGCTGTTGTGCGTGCCGCCGCGGTTGTTTGTCAGCTTCGTGCCCGGCACGTTAATATGGCGGTCTTGCGCGTGGTGCATAAACGCCATGCCGCGCGGCAGCCGGTGGGAGACGACGGCGCGGGCGACGACGACGCCGTTTTCGTTGAAACATTCGATCCAGTCGTTGTCGTTGATGCCGGCTTCGGCCGCATCATCTTTGTTCATCCACACGGTCGGCCCGCCGCGGAAAAGCGTCAACATCGGCAAGGAGTCGAAATACATGCTGTGGATCGACCATTTGTTATGCGGCGTCAAATAGTTCAAGATGACTTCCTTTCCGTTTTCTTTCGGGCGTTTGTTTGAAAACGGACGGTGCGGCAACACCGGCTTGAACGTCGCCATCGTTTCGCCAAACTCGTGCATCAGTTCATGATCGATGTAAAACGACTGCCGGCCGGTCAACGTCCGCCACGGGATGAGCCGTTCGACGTTCGTCGTAAACGGCGAGTAGCGCCGCCCGCCTTTTTCCGAGCCGCTGAACGCCGGCGAGGTGATGACCGTTTTCGGCTGGGCGGTGATTTGTTCAAACGTAAAGCATTCTTCCTCGCGTTCTTTCGCTAAATCGGCCAATTTCAAATCCGTCTTTTTCTCAAGCGCCTCCCACGCTTTCACCGCCATTTTGCCGTTTGTAGTTGATGACAGCGTCAAAATCGCTTCAGCCGCTTTTTTCGCTTCGCTGATATCCGGGCAGCCGTCGGCGATGGAAGCGCGCCGGACAGTGCCGAGCCGGCGTTTCAACTGTTCATACTCGTCTTTCGCTGACCAGGCAATCCCTTTTGTGCCGATCGGCTGGCGGGCGACATTTGGACCTAAGGCGGTCATTTGGTCGTAAAGAAGGGTATAGTCGCGTTCAATGACGTGAATGTTCGGCATCGTTTTGCCCGGAATCGGTTCAGTTTCGCCTTTGCTCCAGTCTTTCACTTCACCGAACGGCTGCGCCAGCTCTTGCGCCGTATCGTGCAACAGCGGAGTGGCGACGACTTCTTTCATCGGCTTTAAGCCGGCTTGTTTGGCGACATCAGATACGGCTTTCGCGAGTGATTTGAAAATATCCCAGTCCGAGCGCGCTTCCCAGAGCGGAGGCACGGCTGGATTGAACGGATGGACGAACGGATGCATATCCGTGCTGCTTAAGTCATGTTTTTCATACCATGTCGCTGCCGGCAGGACGACATCGGAGTAGAGCGCTGTGCCGGCCATGCGGAAGTCCAAGTTGACAAGCAGATCGAGCTTGCCTTCCGGCGCTTCATCGCGCCAGCGGATTTCTTCCGGGCGCAGGCTGTCGCGGTCATCGTTTAACAAGCCGTTCGTCGTGCCAAGCAAATGTTTTAAGAAGTATTCGTGCCCTTTGCCGGAGCTTGAGATTAAGTTGGCGCGCCAGACGATCAAGTTGCGCGGAAAATTCGCCTCGTTGTCCGGATCTTCGATCGCAAACTGCAATTCTTTCTTTTTCAGCTGTTTCGCGACGTAGGCGCCGATCTCTTCCGGCGTGCGGGCTCCATGGCTTACTGCTTCGTTATACAGCTCGATGCCGTTTTTGTTAAACGTCGGGTACGACGGCAGCCAGCCAAGCCGCGCGGCCAAGACGTTGTAATCGCCAGGGTGTGAATAGCGCGCTTTTTTGGCCAGCGGTGAGATGAGCTCATCGACCGGCCGCTCTTCATAGCGCCATTGGTCGGTCGCAAAGTAAAAGAATGACGTGCCGTTTTGCAATTTCGCTGGTCCGACCCAGTCGCGGGCGGTGGCGATTGTCTGCCATCCTTCCACCGGCCGCAGCTTTTCCTGCCCGACGTAATGGGCCCAACCGCCGCCATTCACCCCTTGGGCGCCGACGAACAAGACAAGGTTCAAGACGGCGCGGTAAATCGTATCGGAGTTGAACCAATGGTTGATCCCGGCGCCGACGATGATCATCGACCGGCCGTTTGTGTCGATCGCGTTGTCGGCAAACTCACGGGCGATTTTCACGACGAGTTCGCGGTCGACGCCGGTGATCGCTTCTTGCCATGCTGGCGTGAATGGCACCTCGTCATCGTACGAGCGGGCGACTGTGCCGCCGATGCCGCGGTCAATGCCGTAGTTGGCCAAAATCAAATCATAGACGGTCGTGACGTAAACGTCTCCTGTTACGGTTTGCACTTTTTTCACTGGAACCGCGCGTTCGATCGTTTTTCCGCCCTCAGCGGTGAAATATGGAAGCTGGATCGAGATGACTTCATCTTCGCTCCCTAAAAACGACAGGCGTGGCTCAAGCGGCTGTTCTGTTTCCTCATCAACAAGACGCAAGTTCCATTTTCCTTTGTCTTCCCAGCGAGCGCCGATCGTTCCATTCGGCACGACAAACGAGTCGGTGTTTTCATCATAGATGACCGGCTTCCATTCGGCATTGTTCGTTTGTTTGCCAAGGTCTTTCGCCAACAAGAAGCGGCCGGCCGTCCATGCGCCGCCGTTTTGTTTTAAGGTGACGACAAACGGAAAATCGGTGTACGTTTTGGCATATCGTTCAAAATATGGAACGGTCCGTTTGACGTAATATTCGTTTAAAATAACATGCCCCATCGCCATCGCCAAGGCGCCGTCCGTCCCTTGCTTCACCGACAGCCAGTCGTCGGCGAATTTTGTCGACTCGGCGTAATCTGGGCTGACGGAGACGACTTTCGTGCCGCGGTAGCGCACTTCGGCTAAAAAGTGAGCGTCCGGAGTCCGGGTGAGCGGGACGTTCGAGCCCCAGGTGATGATGTAGCCGGCGTTGTACCAGTCGCTTGACTCCGGCACGTCCGTTTGGTCGCCCCAAATTTGCGGCGACGCCGGCGGCAAGTCGGCGTACCAATCATAGAAGCTTAACATCGGCCCGCCCATTAGCTGCATGAAGCGCGATCCGGCGGCATGGCTGACCATCGACATCGCCGGAATCGGCGAGAAGCCGATGTTGCGGTCCGGTCCGTATTTCACAACCGTATACAATAAGGAAGCGGCGACAAGCGTCAACGCTTCGTCCCAGCTGACGCGCACGAATCCGCCCTTCCCGCGCGCCTGTTTGTAGCGCTTCGCTTTTTCGCGGTCTTCAACGATGCTTTTCCACGCCTCAAGCGGGTTGTTTGGATGATGGGAGAGCGCCTCGCGCCACATGTCAAGCAAGATGCCGCGGACATACGGGTATTTGACGCGCAGCGGGCTGTACATATACCATGAGAAGCTCGCGCCGCGCGGGCAGCCGCGCGGTTCAAAGTCCGGCATATCCGGCCCGGTCGACGGATAGTTGAGCTGCTGTCCTTCCCAGGTGACGATGCCGTTTTTGACGTAAATGTTCCAGCTGCACGACCCCGTGCAGTTGACGCCATGGGTCGAGCGGACGACTTTGTCGTGCTGCCAGCGGCGACGGTACGCATCTTCCCAGGCGCGGTCGCCGTAGGTTGTTTCGCTATGGCCGTCGGCTTGGCGCTCGATCGGCCGAATATATTTGAAACGGTTGGTGAGCGGAGATCGTTTTCGTTTCATTTGCTTCACTCCTTATTAGCGTTGTGTACTTTTAACTATAGCCATGATGTCAATAACGCGATGTTAACTTTGTCACACTTGGCATCATTGTCACAAATCCGTCAAAGAAACGAACAAATATTCTTTTCTGTGGTATAATGGGGAAAACGATAAAAGTTTGAGGGGATTTCGTTGCGATACTCCAGCCATGTCATTGCCACATTATGCCTCGGCGCGGCGGCGGCCGCGCATACAAAGCTGCCGTTTACCGCCGCCTATACGGCGGGGCTTGTCATCGGCAGCCTTCTTCCTGACATTGACGAGCCGTCGTCATACGTCGGCCGCCGTTCGTTCGGCGTCGCGGGGAAAGTAAAAGAAGCGTTCGGCCATCGCGGCATGACGCATTCGCTCATCGTCTGGGGGGTGCTTGCCGCCCTCGTCTGGCGCGACTCGGCGTCGCCGTTTACCGCTGGGCTCGTGCTCGGCTACTTGTTTCATATTGTGGAAGACTTTTTTTCTGTTCAAGGGGTGCCGCTGTTTTGGCCGTTTTCGTCCAAGCGGTGGAAAGTGCCGCTCTATCGGACGGGAAAAGGGATGGAGAAAGCATTGGTTGGCATCGCTTGGATCGCATTCGTCTATTTTGGCGTCAACGGCTTGTTTCACGAATGGTGGCGGTCATGGTTGTCGATGTGGTAACGGCGTCCGATCAAAAAAGGAAAAAAGAGGTGCGGCGGCGAATATAGTGAGAGGAACGGATTTGACTAGATAAGGGGGAGAGGAAGATGAGCGAACAATATCCGGTGCTCTCGGGCGCCGAGCCGTTTTACGCCGAAAACGGGCCGGTCGGGGTGCTGCTCGTGCACGGATTCACCGGCACGCCCCACAGCATGCGCCCGCTCGCTGAAGCGTATGCGAAAGCCGGCTATACCGTTTGCCTGCCGCGCTTAAAAGGGCACGGAACGCATTACGAAGACATGGAACGGACGACGTTCCACGATTGGGTCGCCTCGGTCGAAGAAGGATATGGATGGCTGAAACAACGATGCCAAACCATTTTTGTCACCGGGCTGTCGATGGGCGGGACGCTCACGCTTTATTTGGCGGAACATCACCCAGACATCTGCGGCATCGTGCCGATTAACGCCGCTGTCGACATCCCGGCCATCGCCGCCGGGATGACGGGCGGGGGCGAGCTGCCGAGGTATCTGGATTCGATCGGTTCGGACTTGAAAAATCCGGATGTGAAAGAGCTGGCATACGAGAAAACGCCGACCGCTTCGCTTCTTCAGCTGGCTAGGCTGATGGCACAGACAAAAGCGAAACTCGATCGCATCGTCTGTCCGGCGTTGATTTTTGTCTCCGACGAAGATCACGTCGTGCCGCCGGGAAACGCCGACATCATCTTTCAAGGCATTTCATCGACGGAGAAAGAGATCGTCCGCCTCCGAAACAGCTACCATGTGGCGACGCTCGATTACGATCAACCGATGATTATTGAACGGTCTCTCGAATTTTTCGCCAAGCACGCCGGATAAAACGAATCGGTATATGGCTGATCCTGTTCAAAGGAGAGGCCATTTTTTGTTTGTCGGTATTTTTGTGAAAAAATATGTGGCTGTTTTGCCGGGCTTGTTCTACACTTATAAATAGCTGGAAAAAGAATAAGGGAGTTTTCTTTGTATGAATCATATCAAACCGATCGCATTGCTCGTTGAAGAAAAACGAATCGTGGATGCCCTTGCCCAGGTGCGGCCGCATTTAGAAAACATGGGATTGTTTCAATGGCGGCCGCTCATGGCGTCATGGGACAGCATCGAGCCGTTTCGGGCGCTCATCCGGCTGTTTGATTATGCGCTCATGTACCGGCATAGCGGGCTTGTCGCGCGGTACGCCCACCGGAAGTTCAATACGTTGCAGACGCTCGCTTGGGTGTGTGATGAGTGGCTCGAGAACCGCCGGCCGCTCGATGTGGAAGAGGCGCTCACCCCGCGTCTTACAGAAGCGCTCGAAGGCCGGGTGGAGGAGCCGAGGGAATCGATCGCCCGGGCGGCGTTTGCGTTGGTGCGCGCTTTATTGGATATGCAGCGGATCGATGAGGCGCACGAATGGATGGATGTGGTTGCCCGCTATGAGACGGTGCCGATGCATGACAAGTGGGGCTATTTTTATATCGAGACCGGCGACCGGAAGCGCGCCGAACAGGTGATTCGCGCCGGTCTCGATGACCCGGAGCGCGGCGACATGTGCTATTTGCTGCTTTCGGATTTGTACGCTCTTGACGGCCGCCACCACGAGGCGCTTGCCGTTTTGGAGGAAGGAGGGCGGCGCTTTCCGCAAGTGCTGGCGTTTTACGCTGAGCGCGTGCGCCGCTTGCGCGATGTGCGCGCCTACCGTGAGGCGCTCGCGGCGATGGATGAACTTGACCGCCTGAATCCGCTTCATATGCATCGCCGTTATTTCGCCCATTTGCGCGCCGAACTGTATTACCAGCTTGACGAATGGGAGAAGCTTGAATCGCTTGTGAAAGCGGAGCCGCAGCTTGAAAAAACGCCGTACGCCCGAGCGCTTGGGCGGCAAAGGAAACGGTCGGTGGTGCTGCCGCTTGTGCCGGTCGTGCAAAAGCATAACTATTGCGTGCCGGCAAGTTTGGAAATGATGCTTCGATTGCTTGGCTCCCCCCGTACGCAGGATGAAGTGGCCCAACATATTTTTGATGTGCGCGGATCGAAATTGTCGACGACGGTTCATTATTTGGAAGAGCTTGGCTTTGTTTGCCGCTTTTTCGTCGGCTCGCCGCTTCGTTGGAAGCGGCTGATTGATGAGGACGTTCCGGTGCTGTTAAGCGTCGATTATGAACAGTCATCGCACGTGCAGGTGTTGTTTGGCTATGACGAGCGGCTTGGGGCGTTGTACGTGCAAGACCCGAATCTATTTGATCCGTTTGTTGTTTCCGAGGACGAGCTTGCCAAATGGTATGCAGGGACGCATTATTTGTCGATTGTGGCGCTTCCCCGGGAAAAAGCGGCGCTCGCCGCCGAGCTCCCCGAAGAGGAAGACCGCTATTTCCGCGAATTGCATGCGTTGGCCGAAAAGATGGATGAGGACGAGCAGGCGCATTTCGACGCGTTTGTCGCCTTTTTGCGCAAGCATGAGCACATCCCGTACACATGGCTGTATGTCATGAAGCATTTTAGCAGCGATGAGGCGAAGCCGCTTGTGTTTGATTACACCAGGCGCGTCTTGAGCGAGTATCCCGAACATAACGACTTGCTGCTGATGGCGGCGAAAGCGTATATCTACACGCAAGAAATGGAGAAGGCTGAAGACGTGCTCAAACGGGTGAAAGGAAAGGCACAAAGCCCGCTCTACCATTATTTGCGCGGCCGAATCGCCTTTTTTGCCAGCCGCTACGAAGAGGCGGCTCGCTATTTTCGCACCTCGCTCCAGTTGGACCCAGATCAGCCGGAAGTGTGGAGCTATTTCGGACTCGCCTCGGCGTACGCCGGTCATATCGAAAAAGGGCTCATCTCTTCGCGCGTAGCGGTCAGCTTATATCCGGGCGATTTGTTTATCGAAACGAACCATGGTGTGCTGTTGTTCCACGCGAAGCGGTTTGCCGAAGCGCGCGCCTGGTTTGATCGTCTTGTGCGCCGCGAACGGCGGGATGCCCAGCTTTGGTATGAGCGGGCCCGCTGCGATCGGGAGCTCGGCCGCCGGCGCAAGGCGGAACGCGGCTTTTGCGTCGCCAAAGCGCTCGACCCGCAGGAACCGTACCCGTATTTGATGTTGGCTGACTTGTATGATGACGACGGTGATCGGGAAAAAGCGAAAGCGGTGTTGGAAGAGGGATTGGCCGCCGCCTGGCGGTTGGCGCCGCTTTACGTCCGCCTTGGCGATCTCTATATGGAGGAAGGAGAGGCGGAACAAGCGGTTTCGTGCTACGAAGAGGCGATCCGCCATGACAGCGATGACGTGTTTGCCCATCTAGGCTTGGCGGCCGCCCTCGCGGAGCGCGGGGATGTGGAAGCGGCGCGCCGGTATGTAATCAAGCAGCGCACCCGTTTTGCCAACAACAGCGAATATTGGCTCAATGCAGGCAAATGGCTCATCGCCCACGGTTTCGCCGATGAGGAGGAAGGACGCGAGACGGCGCTGTCGTGGTTGGAGGAAGGGCTGCGCCTCGCCGAGTTTGATGCCGAAGAAGCGTACGAGTTTTACATCGACCAGCTGACAACGCCAACTCTTCGAGAGCGCGGCCGGGCGTTTTTGAAACAGCTTGTCTCGGCTCGCCCGAAACTCGCTTCGGCCCATTCCGCTCTCGGCGTCCTTTATGAGCGGCAAGGCCGGCCGTCCAAGGCCATGGCGTTTTACCGAGAAGCCGCCGCCATGGGCCATTGGCTTTCACTCTTCCGGCTGGCGGAGCTGTGCGCCTCGCTCGGACGCTACCAAGAGGCGAAACAACATTATGAGGCGTGTCTCAAAGCCGATCCGTCGTTTGTCCTCTGCCATTTTCGCTTAGCTGCGCTCTATGAGGCAGAAGGAAACGAAGAGCGGCAGCACGCGCATTTGCTTCAGGCGGTTCGCCTTGCTCCGCTGCGAGTGGATAGCGAACAGCTTGCAGCGATCATAGAGCCTCCGGCGCTGCTTGAGACGTTGGCCGATGCCCGTCCGCGTGGAGGAGATGTGTGGTACTATGACAGCCTCGGGTATGTATATGGAGCGCTCGGACGCCGCGATCAAGAAAAGGCGGCGGTCGAGAGGGCGCTTGCTCTTGACCCGGATCACAGTGAAGTGCTTCGTCATTACGCGAATGTGCTTAGCCGGGAAGGACGCACGAAAGAGGCAATCAAGCTGCTCGAGCGGTTGATGGTGCGCCATCCCGACGATGAATCGTTGTATTCGGCATATGTCGCCTTATTCCCGAAAACGATGCGCGGCTTAGGGAAGCTGCGCCACCGGCTGGAGCGGCTGAAGATCGGCCGTGAGGCGAAAAGCGTTGTTTATCGGAATGCGGCCGCCGCTCTCCTTCCGTATTTGGAAGAGGAACAGAACGAAAGCGACGAGCCGGTGCGGTGGTGGACAAAAGCGAAAGAATGGATGGGCAGGTTTTCCTTGTTTTCGATCGTCATTGATTTGTATGAGGAGGCGATTCGCCTCAATCGCAGCGATGCGGAAGCCTATGGGCAGCTCGCCCGCCTCTATGCGGCGATCGAGCTGGAGGACGATGCCATCAAAACGTGGCGCCGGGCGCTCGCCCGCGTTTGGGATCCTTCATTGGCGCGTGAATTCGTCGAACACTTGTTGAAGGCCGACGATGAGAAGAAGCGCCAAGAAGCCAAGCGGTGGCTTGAACGGCTAGTGGCTGATGACCCGGACGATGTCGAACTGCGCGTGTTGCAGGCGGTCGTTTGGCTTCAAGAAGGGCAGCACGAGAAAGCCGAGCGGCAGCTGGAGGCGATCGTGGCGGAAGAACCGCTCGCCCGTGAGGCGCTCATGTTGCTTGGCGAACAGTATATGGAAACGGGCCGCTATCAGGAAGCGGCGGCGCTTTGGGAGCGCTACGCCGATTGGTATCCTGAGGATGAAGAGCTGAATATGCAGCTCGCGGCTGCTTATGAAGCGGCAGGGCACATTGAGCGGGCTTTGGCTGCCATTGAACGGTGCGTCCATATGGCCAAAGATGCTCGACTTCGCTACGAACGAGCCCGCTGTCTCGCGCTGCTTGGACGCTTCGATGAGGCGAAGCAAGAGCTTGAGGCGGCATTTTCGGCTGATGAAAGCGGAGAGCTCGCCATGTTGGCGGCTGACGAGCCGGCATTTCACCGCTTGGAGCGGATGTGATCAATTGTTGCTTTTCTTTTGATGGAAAGTTTGCTATTGTATGAGAAGAGAAGATGGACGGGGCAAAAGGGGGTGGACGGGACGCATGGAAGCGCCTATTGATTTGCTTGTGTATATGTCGCTTGTCGGCGCGTTATGGATCATCATGAAAGGGTATATGGGCGCACATCGGACAGCGAAATCATTGTTTTACGAGCCGGCGTTGGCCTCGGTTCGCGAGCGGGAGGCGGGAGGAGGCGCCGAACGAGCGGCGCTTCCATGGCGCCCGCTGTTTTTGCCGCAGCGGCGGAAAATTCCCGTTCGGGAACGGACAAGCCGAACGGATGAGGATGGAAGGCCCTTTCCTTTATGATGAAACGGCATGATTTTGCAACATGATAGTAAGGAGGGCTTTTCATGAAAAAATGGGTATTGGTGCTGCTTGGTGCAGTCTTGCTTCTTTCCGGCTGCAACCGCAACGAACCGATCAATGAACATAGCCAAGGCATTTGGAACCATTATTTTGTCTACCCGATGTCGAAGCTCCTTTTGACGCTTGGGCACTGGTTTGGCGACAACTACGGCATCGCCATTATCGTGCTGACGCTCATCGTCCGTTTTTGCTTGCTGCCGCTCATTTTGAAGCAGTTCCGCGCATCACTCGCCATGCAAAAGCTGCGTCCGGAATTGTTGAAGCTGCAAGAAAAATATAAAAGCAAAGACCCGGAAACGCAGCGCAAGCTCCAGCAAGAAATGATGCAGCTGTACCAAAAGCACGGCGTCAACCCGGCGAGCGGCTGCCTGCCGGTGTTAATTCAAATGCCGATTTTTATGGCGCTTTATTACGCGATTTCGCGGACGCAAGAAATTAAAACCCACTCGTTCCTATGGGTCGAGCTTGGCCACCGCGATCCGTATTTCATTTTGCCCGTTTTGGCGGCGTTGACGACGTTCATCTCGCTCCGCCTCTCGCCGTCGATGGCCGAAGAACAAATGCCGCAAATGGCGATGATGTCGTACATCATGCCGGTCATGATCTTTATCGGCGCCAGCTCCGTCCCATCGGCGCTGTCGCTTTACTGGGTGGTTGGCGGCTGCTTCTCGATCATCCAGTCGCTCATTTTGCGCAGTCAGCTGAAAGCGGCGAAAACGGCGGAAAATAGCTGACGGATCAGTGAAAATCCCGCGCCTGCTTCAAGCAGGCGCGGGATTTTCGCTTTGCGCTTATGGTTGCGCCGCTTTGTTGATTTGATTCAGCTGATAATTGTTGAACGGCACCCAACGGAGAGGCTCAGTGTAGCTGATCATGCGAATCCGGTTTGACGCAAATTTATTCAGGAAGACGACGGATAAACCGACGGCAAGAAGCACGAGCAAAAAAACGATATTGAAAAAAAGGGGGATCATATCGGCATATCCTACTTTCTGTTTTTGTAAATATTCGTAAAAACCATTCGTCAGAAAGGAATCACTTTTCCGCTGAGCGATGGAAGGCGAGTTTTGCATCATCGGCTCGCTTTCTTATGCAATCTTCTGCTTGCCCAGATTTTGCATGCTGGAGTAGAGTAAAAGTATAGCAGCGGCAATGTACAGCAAGACCCGTTTGTTAGACAAACACGCAGGAGGGATTTTCATGAAGAGAGCACTCATTAACATCGACTACACCGTCGATTTTATCGCCGATCATGGCGCGCTCACATGCGGGAAGCCGGGGCAGGCGATTGAAGAAGAACTTGTACGGGTGACGAAACAGTTTATCGATCGTGGAGATTTTGTTGTCTTCGCCATTGACAAACATGTGGCGGGAGATCACTACCATCCGGAAACGAAGCTGTTTCCGCCGCATAACATTGAAGGGACGGAGGGCCGAAAGCTGTACGGGGAGCTCGAAGAGGTGTATCAAGCAAATAAGCATAAAGACAACGTCTACTGGATGGACAAAACGCGCTACAGCGCGTTCGCCGGGACCGATTTGGAGCTGAAATTGCGCGAGAGAGGCATCACGGAAGTGCATTTGGTCGGCTGCTGCACCGATATTTGCGTCCTCCATACGGCGGTCGATGCATACAATAAAGGCTTTCGCATCGTCGTCCACCGGCGGGCGGTCGCGAGCTTCGACGCGGCGGGACACGAATGGGCGCTCCGCCATTTTCGCCATACGCTAGGCGCAGAAATAGTGGAATAATGGAGAAAACATGATAGAATAGACGATGAACGTTCTTTTTCTCCATTCGGCGGCGCAGTCATTCGTATGTTGGAGGTTGCACATTCATGAAAAAATATGCCGATGACAGTTTGATGCTTCATACGGACTTATATCAAATCAACATGGTCGAGACGTATTGGGAAGATCGTATGCATGAGCGCCGCGCTGTGTTTGAAGTGTTTTTCCGCAAGCTGCCGTTTGGCAACGGCTATGCGGTGTTCGCTGGGTTGGAGCGTGTCATTCAGTTTTTGCAACAGTTCCGATTTTCTGACAGCGACATCGACTATTTGCGCCAAGAACTTGGTTACCGCGACGACTTTTTAGACTATTTGCGGACGCTTCGCTTCACCGGCACGGTCCGTTCGATGCGCGAAGGGGAAGTGGTGTTTGCCAATGAACCGATTATGCGCATCGAGGCGCCGCTCGCCGAGGCGCAGCTCATCGAAACGGCTATTTTAAACATTATCAATTTCCAGACGCTCATCGCCACGAAAGCGTCGCGCATTAAGCATATTCTCGGGAACGAACCGGCTTTGGAGTTCGGCAGCCGGCGGGCGCAGGAGATGGATGCGGCGCTTTGGGGGGCGCGCGCAGCGTATATCGGCGGGATTGAGGCGACATCGAACGTGCGCGCCGGGAAGCTGTTTGGCATTCCGGTCGCCGGAACGCACGCCCATTCGATGATTCAAGCGTATCAGGATGAATACACCGCCTTTTTGAAGTATGCACGCCGTCATAAAGACTGCGTATTTCTCGTCGATACGTACGATACGTTGAAGTCCGGGGTGCCAAACGCCATTCGCGTCGCGAAGGAGCTGGGCGACCAAATCAACTTTATCGGCATCCGCATCGACAGCGGCGATCTCGCCTATTTGTCGAAGGAAGCGCGGAAAATGCTCGATGAAGCCGGATTTCCGAACGCGAAAATTTTCGCCTCGAACGATTTGGATGAAGATACGATTTTAAACTTGAAGTCGCAAGGGGCGAAAATCGATGTGTGGGGGATCGGCACAAAGCTCATTACGGCGTACGATCAGCCAGCGCTCGGCGCCGTGTACAAAATGGTGGCGATTGAAAACGAACGCGGTGAGATGGTCGATACAATCAAAATCAGCGGCAATCCAGAGAAAGTGACGACGCCGGGGCTGAAGCGGGTGTACCGCATCGTCAACAAAATCAACCATAAAGCGGAAGGCGACTACATCGCCTTAGAGAGCGAAAACCCGCAGCAAGAAGAGCGGCTGAAAATGTTCCATCCGGTGTACACGTTCATCAGCAAATTCGTCACCAATTTCGAAGCGCGTGATTTGCATGTGACGATCTTCGACAACGGCCGGCTCGTGTATACGTCGCCCCCGCTTCCGGACATTCAAGCGTATGCGAAAGAAAGCTTGCGCTTGTTTTGGGAGGAGTACAAACGGACGCTCAATCCCGAGCAATATCCCGTCGATTTGAGCCAAGCGTGCTGGGACAATAAGATGGAAAACATCCGCAAGGTGAAAGAAAAAATTGCAGGCGCATCTTTAAGTGAATAACCGCCTTGGCTGCGGGGCAAGCGCATGGTGTCGCTTTGCGCGCGATCGACCGCCTTAACCGGTCCGGCGCGTTGCAGCGCAAAGCGATATTCTTTTTTCCGCCGCAATAACAAAGGTGTCCCGAACGGCGCGGGACACCTCTTTCATGTAGACCGCTGACGGTTTTGGCTTGGCAGCTGTCGATCGAGTTCGTCAACGAGTTCGGCGAAATGACCTAAGACCCGCTCGATCGGTTCGGGGCTTGTCATATCCACTCCGGCTCGCTTGAGCAGACGGATCGGATCATCGGATGCGCCGGAGCGCAAAAATTGTTTGTACCGCTTCACCGCCTTGCCGCTTGTATCGGTTTGGATGTCGCTCACAATGGTGTACGACGCCGCGAGCGAAGTGGCATATTTGTATACATAAAAGGCGTCATAAAAATGCGGGATGCGCAGCCAGCCGTGCGCGGCGCCGGGATCGGCGGCGTACGCCGGGCCGTAATACGTTTTGAGCAGGCCAAGCCAAAGATGGTTCAGTTCGTCCGCTGTCAGACTGCCGCCTTGGCGCACTTTGTCATGAATCATCCGTTCAAATTCGGAATACATCACTTGCGTGTACAACGTGCCGCGGATTTGCTCGATTTGTTCGATGAGCAGGCGGAGTTTTTCTTCTTTTGTTTTCGCCTGTTTGTACAAATAATCGAGCATGAGCCATTCGTTCGCGGTCGAGGCGACTTCGGCGGTGAAAATCGAATGACCGGAATAATGGTACGGCTGCGCGCGGTTCGTGTATACGGAATGCATGGCGTGCCCAAGCTCGTGAGCCATCGTCAATACGCTGTCGAGCGAACCGTTGTAATTGAGCAAGATGAACGGATGGGTGTCATACGCTCCCGTGTTGTAGCCGCCGGTATATTTTTTCGGGCGCGGGAAGACATCAAGCCATCGTTCTTGAAACGCTCGGTGCACCTGTTTGATATAGTCGGCGCCGAGCGGCTTGAGTCCTTCCACTATGAGCGTCTTCGCCGTTTCGACCGGAATCGGTTTCATTGTTTCGCCGACGAGCGGCACGTACAAGTCATAGCTATGGACGCGGTCAAGCCCGAGCGCGCGCCGCCGCAGTTCGACATAGCGGTGAAGCGCCGGCAAGTGGCGGCGAGTGGCGGCGATCAAGTGATCGAACACTTCCTTTGGTACGTCATCGGCGGCCAGCGCGGCGGCAAGGCCGGATGGATAGCGGCGCACGTTCGCATACAATTCATCCGCTTTGACCGAGGCATACAGCGTCGCGGCTGCGGTTTGTTCCATGGCTTCATAACTTTTGGCTTTCGCTTCAAACGCCGCCTTTCGATAGCGGCGGTCCGGGTGCTCGAGCATGGCGGCGTATTGGTCGTCGGTCAATGTCACTGTCTTTCCGTTCGGCATCTTGACAGATGGCGGCTCGTAATCGCCGCGGGCGGCGTGGTCATAAATGTTCTCCGCTTCGCCGAGCACCGGCGATAGTTTCGCGAGCAGCTGTTCTTCGCGTTTCGTGAGCGTATGCGGCTTTTGCTCACGCAACTCATGGAAGTAATAGCGGTACGCTTTCAGCGGTTTGCTTTTTTGGAGCTTCCTGAGCGTCCGCTCTGGGAGGGCGAGCAGTTCCGGCTCGATAAACGCTGTTTTCGCCGCATATTGGGCGGCGAGCGCTTCCACTTTTGCCCCGAGCCGGGCCGCCGTTTCATCTTCAATGTTGATATCGCGTTTTAAATGGGCGTAAAGCGACAGTTTTTCGAGCTTGCGGGCCGTTTGTTCGTTTAGGGCGAACAGTTTGGCGATCGTCTTCGCATCGTCAAGCTTCCCTTCAAACGCCGCCAGTTTCGGCAAGGCGTTTTTCACCGTCTTGTAGTCGCGCATCCATTCGTGTTCGGATGGGTAAATGTCGGCCACATTCCATTCGTATGCAGTTTCGGCGGCTGATGTCGGCCATGGGGAGGCCAAAAGAAGCACGGCGGCGAGCCCAAGAAGCCAGCGCTTCATATCATCACGTCCTTTCCGTTTTTTCCTCTTGTTGGTAGTATGCGCAAGCGGAACGATTTTAGCCAAAACCAAAAAAAGAAAGGGAGACGATCAATGGAACGAATCCGTTTAGCGGACGATTTGACTTTTTCCCGCCTCATTCACGGCTGTTGTCGGCTTGCGGACTGGGGCTATTCGCGCGAGCAGCTGCTCGGGCTCATTGAATTTTGTCTTGAGCGCGGCATTACGACGTTTGACCATGCTGATATTTACGGCGACTACACGTGTGAATCGCGCTTTGGCGAAGCGCTGGCGTTAAAGCCAAGCTTGCGCGGTCAGATCGAGATTGTGACGAAATGCGGCATCAAGCGGCCGCCAAAATACGGGATGAAATTATATGATACAAGCAAAACCCATATCATCGCCTCGGTCGAGCAGTCGCTCGCCAATTTCCGCACGGATTATATCGATGTCTTGCTCATTCACCGTCCGGATCCGTTCATGAATCCAGAAGAGGTGGCCGAGGCGTTTTGCCAGCTGAAACAGGACGGAAAAGTGCGCTATTTCGGCGTCTCGAACTTTAAACGTTCGCAGTGGGAAATGCTTCAGTCGTATTTGCCGTTTCCGCTCGTGACCAACCAAATCGAAGTATCGGCGTATCGGTTGGAAAATCTTGAAGACGGCACAGTTGACCTTTGCCTTGAGAAGCGCGTTCCGCCAATGGTATGGTCGCCGCTCGCCGGTGGAGCGATTTTTTCCGCTGACGATGACCGGGCGGTGCGGCTGCGCGGGACGCTTGAACAAGTGCGAGGCGAAGTGGGCGCTGAGACGATCGACGAAGTGCTGTACGCGTGGCTCCTCGTTCATCCAGCGCGGATGATGCCGATTGTCGGCTCGGGGAAACAAGAACGCATCGAGCGGGCGGTGCGGGCGCTGTCTTTGTCGCTTTCCCGCGAGCAATGGTTCGCCATTTTGCAAAGCTCCATGGGGCATGATGTGCCGTAAGGGGAAAGGACGATGAAAGTCATTATCGCGGAAAAGCCGGACCAAGGGGCGACGCTCGCCTCGATTTTTCGGACGAAAAAACGGCAAGGCTATATCGAAATTTTGCCGAATGACTTGTTTCCCAACGGGGCGTATATGACATGGGCGATCGGGCATTTGTTCCAGCTCGCAGCTCCTGAGCGGTACCGCCCCGAGTGGAAACGGTGGACGCTCAACACGTTGCCGATCATCCCGGAACGGTTCGAGTATGAGATCGAAAAAGCGAAGGCGAAACAGTTTCAAGTGGTCAAGGAACTGTTGCGAAAGCCGGAAGTGACGGAAATCATCCATGCCGGCGACGCGGGGCGCGAAGGGGAGCTCATTGTGCGCAACATCATCCGCATGAGCGGCGTCAACAAGCCGATCAAGCGGCTTTGGCTGTCATCATTGACCCCGAAGGCGATTGAGGAAGGGTTCCGCCGTTTGCTTGATGAGCAGACGACGCGCCCGCTCTATGAGGAAGCGTACGCCCGCGCCTGCGCTGATTGGCTCGTCGGCATGAACGCCTCGCGCGTGTACAGCCTCTTGCTGAAAGAGCGCGGGATGAATGATGTGTTTTCCGTCGGACGCGTGCAGACGCCGACATTGGCGCTGATCGTCCGGCGTGAACGGGAAATTGAGCAGTTCCGCCCTGAATCGTTTTGGGAAGTCGTCGCTTCGTTTGTCATCGGCGATAAGCGCTATGAAGGAAAATGGAAGGATGAAAACGGCCAAACGCGCCTCAAGGACGAGGAGATGGCGAAAAAGATCGCTGCCTTTTGCCAAGGAAAACGAGCGGAAGTCGCCGATGTCCGCACGGAGCGGAAAACGTATCAGCCGCCCCTGTTGTTCAACTTATCGACGCTGCAGGCGACAGCGAACAAGCTGTACCGCTTCTCGCCGAAAAAGACGCTTGATGTGCTGCAATCGCTCTACCAAAAAGGGATCGTTTCGTACCCGCGTTCCGATTCGATGCATGTGACGAAAGGGGAAGCGGAAACGTTCCCTGCCATTTTGCAAAAGTTGTCATCGTTTCCAGCGTACGCGCCGTATTTTCCGCTGCCGCAGCCGTCGATTTTACAGAATAAGCGTTATGTAAACGAGAAAAAAGTCACCGACCACTACGCGATCATCCCGACTGAACAAGTTGTTGCCCCGGAGAAGCTGTCGGACGACGAGCGGAAGGTGTATGATTTGGTCGTCCGCCGCTTGATTGCCGCCCACCACCAGGCGGCGGTCATCGATTATACGACCGTCACGACGCTCGTTGACGGTCGGGCTCGCTTCGTTTCGAAAGGAAGGCAGGTCGTCGAGGAAGGATGGCGCGCGGTCATCCGCCCGCATGAGGAGGAGAAAGATGCTGCGCTGCCTCCCCTTGAGCGAGGGGAGGCGGGGAAAGCGGCCGCTGTAAAGGTGAAAGAAGGGAAGACCGAGCCGCCGAAACGGTATACAGAAGGCGAACTCATCACCTTGATGAAAACGGCGGGAAAATTTTTGGACGATGAGGAACTGGAAAAAGTGCTCGCCAAAACGGAAGGGCTTGGCACGGAAGCAACAAGGGCGGCGATCATTACCATGCTGAAAGAGCGGAAGTATATTGAAGTGAAAAAGAACCTCGTGTACGCGACCGACAAGGCGAAAGTGTTGATCGAGGCGCTTGGCGGCACGATCCTCGCCTCGCCGGAAATGACGGCGAAATGGGAGCAGCGCTTAAGCGAAATCGGCGAAGGGAGCGCCTCGCCCGCCGCCTTTATGGAACAGGTGAAAAAGTTGGCGCAAAAAGTGGTCGCTGACGCCATCGCCGCCGCGCCGAATTGGAATTTCAGAGGGGTTGACACCGCCTCGATCCAGCGGACAAGGAAGAAAAAAACGATGGGCGAGAAGCTTGGGCCGTGCCCGCTTTGCGGCGGGACCGTCATCGACAAAGGAACGTTGTACGGTTGCGACCAGTACGCGAAAACAAAATGCTCGTTTACGATCTCCAAACGCATTCTCGGCAAATCGATTTCGGCGGCGAATGTGAAAAAGCTGCTGGCGCAAGGGAAAACAAATGTCATAAAAGGGTTTAAAAAAGGCGGGAAAACGTTTGACGCCATACTCGTTTGGGATGAAAACGAGAAGAAATTGTCGTTTCAGTTTCCGAAGTGGTGACGAAGGCAACAGGCGTTGGGGGATGGGAGGTTTGGCGAAAAGGCGGACCGATGGCGGCCCGCCTTTTTTTGCCCTTTACTCCGTTCGCGGCTCTTGAATCCGCTCCATCAACCGCTCCGGCTCGCTCGGCGCGGCAAAGCCGAACTGCCTGTACAGCCCGTGCGCGTCTTTGGTCGCGAGCATCACCTTGCGGACAGCGGCGACATCAGGATGGGCGAGCACGCATGATAACAGCCATTTCCCGAGACCTTGCCCACGGTATGCTTCATCGATGAACACGTCGCACAGATAGGCGAACGTCGCCCGGTCGGTGATGACGCGCGCCATGCCAATTTGCCTGTCGCCGTGAAAAAGGGAAAAGCAGAGCGAATGGTCAAGCGATTTGAGGATCGTTTCGCGGCTGCGCTCATTCGCCCAATACGAGCGGGCAAGGAAGTCAAACACGCGCTCAAGCTGGACGCGGCGGCGGTCCGTCGTCACGGTAAATGGGCCGTTTTCGTAATCGATGATCGTCCACATGATCTGGCCTCCTTTTTCTCAAATGATACACCGAATCGGGTCAAATGGGAACGATTTTCGTTTTTATTAACCATAATAACATTATGTAAACAATAAGCTCCCCCTGGCTCCCTGAAGGCCGGTCAATGGCGGGGCAGACGACGGCAGGCGGCAATGCGGCCAGGGCGGTCTGGATAATCGGTGAACAGGCCGTCAACGCCCATGGCGCATAGGCGAGCGAGATCGTGTGGTTCATTGACGGTATAGACGTGAACAATGAGCCCGCGGCCATGGGCGGCGCGCACCCACTCTTCGGTGACGGCCGAAAGCGGCAAGCCGATGCCATCGGCATAGACGGCGATTTGTTGCAGCAGCTCGTCGCGGCCGCTGTGCGCTTCCTTCTCGTCGACCAATTGAATGAGCCGAATGCCGTGCGGGATGAGCGGCCGGAGCGCTTGCAAGCTTTCCGGGTGGAACGATTGAAACATGACGCGGCGCTGTTGCAGGAAACCGTGTTTTTTCAATAGATGGACGACCGCCTCTTCGATGCCGGGCTGTTTCGTTTCGATGTACAACGGGGCTTCCACACGCTCCGCTTTCAGCATCTGAATCACCTCATCAAGCGTCGGGATGCGCTCGCCGGCAAAGCGTGGATGAAACCACGACCCGGCATCCAGCCGCCTCAGTTCAGCGAACGAAAAATCATTTACCCGCCACGGAGCACGGCGCGGGTAGACCGTTTCGGCATTTGTCGTCCGGGCGAGCGTCGCATCATGCAGAGCAACGAGCTTCCCGTCTTTGGCTGCGCGCACATCGACTTCGATATAGTCCGCCTGCATGCGGGCGGCAAGGCGGTAGGATGAGAGCGTATGCTCCGGCGCGTATCCGGACGCGCCGCGGTGGGCGATGACGGCGGTTTTCGGCTGGCTGGATGGCTGCCAGGCAGCCGCGGCCGCTAAGACGATCGGCAACGATAACAAAAACAATGTGCAAAGATAGAAGCGAAAAACCGTGATCCGGCGCATATACATCTCTCCCCTTTCAGTATATCATATCGGGAAAACAAGTGCGAGGGAAAAACGAGGTGATATAGTGGGAAAAGGATGCTTGTACCGATAGTTTCGCACATCAAGCAAAGGGATATTCAGTTTGATGCATAAAGTGCGTTATCATGCCGCATACTGTAAACGACAACAAAACGTTGGGCTATAGCCAAGCGGTAAGGCAACGGACTTTGACTCCGTGATGCGCTGGTTCGAATCCAGCTAGCCCAGCTGAACGTCTGGTCAAACCGGAGGGGCTTTGAGCCGGTGAAAACGGTCTCCGCTATATATCGGCGCGGGGCCGTTTTTTATGGTTTCAATGCGATCGGTGGAATACATCGAAGCGATTGACGGCCACACAATGGTTTGGTTCACATCGCCGCGTTCGTGTCAGTCGTTCGAATGAAAGATCGTCGACAAAAAACTGCTGAGGCAGAAGGATTTTGGCGAATGACGGCGAATGCAAAACATGAAAGGGGAGAGCGACAATGAAAACAGCCGATTTATGCGATCAATTTTTAGACGAGTTGCAAGTATGCGAGTTGCCGTTCCAATCGTACGGCGGAAAGCGGGCGTTTTCCGGGCCGATTGCGACGGTCGATGTGTTTGAAGACAACGTCCTTGTCCGAGAAGCGCTGGAGACGGTGCCGCCGGGGACGGTGCTCGTGGTCGATGGAAAAGGCTCGCGCCGCGTCGCGCTATTAGGCGACCGGCTGGCGCAAATCGCTTGCGAGAGGGGGCTTGCTGGCGTCATCATCCACGGCTGCATCCGCGATTCAGCGGAAATTGGCGCCATGCCGATTGGCGTGATGGCGATCGGCACATGCCCGGTGAAAAGCAAAAAAGAGGGAAAAGGCTCACGCGACGTTGCGCTCGAGTTTGGCGGCGTCCGCTGGGAGCCAGGGGCGTACGTGTACGCTGATGCGGACGGCGTTGTCGTCGCCAACAAAGATTTGTCGGCAAAAAACGGTTGACGGCAACGCATTGGTTGTACTACGATGAAAACGGATGCTTGTTCCATGACAGCGCATATATGGCGGTAAGACAAACAAGGTGCCTAGCCCGCTTAGGGCTTGGGTGAAAAGGGAAGCTCGGTGAAAATCCGGCACGGTGCCCGCCACTGTGATGGGGAGCTTTGCGGCAACAAGTCACTGAAGGATGCTTCGGGAAGACGCCGCCAAGCGATGATCCTAAGTCAGGAGACCTGCCTTGTTTGGATCGGACGGATGCCTACGGGACTATAGGCAGACGTGCGGGAGAATGACGGCTTTAGGGGCCCTGTTTGGGCCGTTTACGGCTTTCGTATACATTTTTCTGCACCTCTGCTGTAGAGGTGCTTTTTCTTTTGTCGAAAAACCGTCCGTCTGCCGCATTTCATTCTACCATTCTAGCAAAAGGGGGGATTTGGTGGCGACGTGGGATTTGCGGGGAATGAAGCATCATGTGCTCATTTGCAACGGAGGGACGTGCCTCCGCCATGGCGGAGATGACGTGACAACCGCGGTGCGCGAGGAAATCGCCCGCCTTGGGCTTGACGACGCTGTCCATACAACAAGGACGCGCTGCAACGGACGCTGTCAAGATGCGTGTGTGATGATCGTCTACCCGGATGGCGTCTGGTACCGGTTGATGACACCGGAGAAGGCAAAAGAGGTCGTCCATCGCCATTTGCAAAACGGCGAGCCGCTTCGCGCGTGGGCGACGTATGAATACCGTGAAGACGGGTTGACCCGTCTTGGTGGGACGGAGTCGGTTATTGGCGTTCGAAAGAGGAGGACGTAATGATGGAATGGGCCAGTTATGTAATGTTAGCGATATTTCTCGGCATGCGTCATGGGATGGACAGCGACCATGTCGCGGCCATTGCGGATATGGTCGGAAGCGAGTCGCGGCGAAGACAGCAGTTGGCGCTCGGAATCATGTACGCTATTGGACACGGAGCAATCGTGTTTGTCATGGGGGTGGCGGCGCTCATGGTCGGCGCCCGGCTTCCCGAGTCGTCAGCCGCCGCCATTGAGCTCTTAGTTGGCGTTACGCTTGTGCTTCTTGGCGGGATGATGCTTTTTTCTCTTTTTCGGCGGGGTGAGGTGAAAAGCCGGTTTCAGCTCCTTTATGAGTTCGGCCATACGGTTACTCGATGGCTGCGGGGAAGGCGGGAAATGGACAGTTGCCGTTCTTTTTCGCATGTTGGTTGGGCTGGCGCCTTGATCATCGGCATCATTCATGGCATTGGCGTCGAAAGCCCGACCCAGCTAGCCATTATCACCCACGCGGTCGGAAAAGTGCGTGTGAGCGCCGCTGTCCTTCAGCTTGTGCTGTTTGTCGCCGGCTTGCTCATTGCGACGATTGCTACAGCGGCTGGATTATCGTGGGGATTTTGGAAAGCAAAGCAGCGGGAACGACTGTTTTATGTCCTTGGTGCGGTCACAGGGATTTACAGCATATGGTTAGGGATGTCGATGATAATCGAGATATGGAGAGGGGGGCTGTAAAGTGGGCGGCAAATTGCTCATTGTCGGCTTTGGCCCGGGAAGCGTCGACCATATGACGAAACGGGCTCGGGAAGCGATTGAAGAAAGCGACGTCATCATTGGCTACAAAACGTACATCGAACTTGTGCGCGATCTGATTGTCGGAAAGGAAATCATCAGCACGGGCATGACGGAAGAGGTGAGCCGCGCCCAAGCGGCGGTGAAATGGGCGGAGCGCGGCAAAACGGTCGCCGTCATTTCAAGCGGTGACGCCGGGTTGTACGGCATGGCCGGGCTCGTGTATGAAGTGCTGATCGAAAAAGGGTGGACGAAAGACAGCTCGATTGAAGTCGAAGTCATCCCCGGCATTTCCGCGATCCATTCGTGCGCCGCGCTGCTTGGCGCACCGATTATGCACGATGCGTGCACGATCAGCTTGAGCGACCATTTGACGCCGTGGGAGCTGATTGAAAAGCGGATTGACGCCGCCGCCGCGGCCGATTTTGTCATCGCGCTTTACAACCCGAAAAGCGGACGGCGCACTAGACAGATTGTGGAAGCACAGCGCATCCTGCTCCGCCATCGGTCTCCGGAAACCCCGGTCGGTCTGGTGAAAAGCGCGTACCGCGAGCGGCAGCATATCGTCCTCACCGACTTGGCGCATATGCTTGACCATGAGATCGGCATGTTGACGACGGTGATTATCGGCAACTCAACGACATTCGTCCATGACGGCGTGATGATCACGCCGCGCGGCTACCAGCGCAAGTATCAACTAGCAGCCGCCGTCCAGCCGCTCAAACCGCATGAACGGCTGCGCAAAGAAGCGGAGCCGTGGGCGCTTGACCAGACGAAACCGCTGGAAGATGAGGACGAAGGAAGCACGGGGGCATCAGGACCGTCCGAAGCGGCTGTCCTCGCCGGGGACAACCAGAAGGATCGTGCTTTCACCGCCTTGGCCACCGCGGTTCGACCGTCGTCTGTTGCCGCGGCCACGAAGGAGGCCGAGCCAACGCCGCTGGCTGCCGTTTTGCCGCCGCTTGCTGCACCGCTGGCAAAAACAGCCAAACGGCAGCCGACCGCCGCGCCAAAACGGGTGAAAGAAACAGCCGAAGACGCGCTCGCCGCTTTAGAGAGACGGAAAACAAGAAAGACGGCGGTCGTGTTGTTGGAAGCGGCGGTGAGCCCGGGCGTGGCCAATAAACAGTTCACCCCGGAACAGCTCATCGTGCTTGCGGAAGTGGTAGGGATGGATGGAAAAATGACCTACACACCGGATCATTATATGAAAATCGAACGGTTGACAGAGGACCCAGATGGGCTTGTGGCCCGTCTCGTTGACGCCGGACTGATCGTGATGCCGGTCGGTGATGTGCTGACGGTGAAGGCATGTGATTTTTGCGATGGAGAGAAAAAAGACGCCATTCCATACGCGGAGGAATTGGCGCGCCGGTTTGGCGGCATGGCGCTGCCGAAAGAGTTGAAGCTTGGCATCAACGGCTGCGGGATGGCGTGCTACGGCGCGGTGCACGAAGACATCGGGCTTGTGTACCGGAAAGGGAAATTTGATTTGTTTTTGGGCGGGAAAACGGTCGGCCGCAACGCCCATCCCGGCCAGCTCGTCGCGGAAGGCATTCCGCCGGAAGAAATTGTGGCGGTTATGGCAGAAATCATCGAACAGTATCAAGAACAAGCACATCCAAATGAACGGTTTCATAAGTTTTTCCGCCGCGTGAAGCAAGTCGGACGTTTTTCACACGAAGAGGCAAAACCGGCCGCGTCCATCGAAATGCCGGCTTGCGGTGAGTGACGGAAGCATGCGTTATATAAGTGCAGCTTGAACGTCTGCAGATGTCGTTGGTGTCGAAGCGACGCATCTTTTTCCGACAGTCGATCGAATAACCGGCTGGTTCCATAAAAGAGCATAGATGGGCGCCTCGCATTTGGATGAAGCGCCCATCGAGTCATTGCGCTTATAGGGAACGGCGGAAGACGTCCGCTAACAAAAGGGGGAAAACAAGGATGAGAGCCATTTTATTTGTCGGCCATGGCAGCCGCGACCCGGAAGGGAACGAGCAAGTGCGGCAGTTTGTCGACCGCCTGCGGCCGCGTTTGCGCGATTCGTTTCATATTGAAACAAGTTTTTTAGAATTTGGCCGTCCGTCGATCGGCGAAGGAATCGAACGCTGCGCCGAAGCCGGGGCAATGGAAGTGGCGGTCATTCCGCTCATTTTATTGCCGGCCGGGCATTCGAAGCTGCATATCCCGGCGGAAATCGATGAGGCCAAAGCGCGCTATCCGCATATGGTGTTCCGCTACGGCCGCCCCATCGGCGTCCATGAGCAGACATTTGCTATTTTGCGCGAACGATTGCAAGAAATCGGCGAGCGGCCGGAGCAGCCGGATGACGGAACAGCGGTCATTTTGCTTGGCCGCGGCGGGAGCGATCCGGATGCGAACAGCGACTTGTATAAAATCGCCCGCCTCTTTTGGGAACAGACCGGCTATGCGCTCATCGAGCCGGCGTTTATGGGCGTGACGACGCCGTCGCTTGATGATGCTGTCCGCCGCTGTCTCATGCTCGGAGCTAGGCGGATCGTTGTTCTTCCGTATTTTTTATTCACCGGCATCCTGATTAAGCGGCTTGAGCAGCAAATGGCGCAATACCAAGCTGAGCACTCGCATATCTCGTTTGCGCTTGCCGGCTATTTTGGATTTCATCCGAAGCTTGAGGAGATCGTGCTTGACCGCCTCAACGAGGTGCTCGGCCAAACGGTGGCGATGAATTGCGACATCTGTCAATATCGGCTGCACGCCGCCCATCATCACCATCATCATCACCATCATTGAAGGAGGAAGCGTCCGATGATTTTATTGTTAGCTGGAACAAGCGATGCCCGCGAATTGGCGGTGATGATCCAACAAGCCGGCTATAACGTAACCGCGACGGTCGTCACCGATCACGCGGCCGAACAGCTCCGATCGGCCGGCATTCGCGCCTATGTCGGCCGCTTGGATGCGTCCCAGCTTGCCGATCTGGCCAAAGCCGAGGGGGCCAAAGCGATTGTGGACGCGAGCCATCCATTTGCTGAAGAGGCGTCAAAAAACGCCATGCAAGCGGCAGCAGACGCCGGGTTGCCCTACATTCGCTACGAGCGGCAGGCGTCTTCGTTTTCATCCGAGAAGGTGACATTTGTCGACAGCTATGAAGAAGCGGCTGACTTGGCGGCGGAAAAAGGCGGCGTCGTGATGCTGACGACCGGCAGCAAAACGCTCGACATTTTCGCCGCGAGGCTCATCGGTCGCCCGGACGTCAAGGTGATTGCGCGGATGCTGCCGCGGAAAGACAATCTCGACAAATGCGAGCGGCTCGGGTTTTCCCAAGAGCAGATCGTCATGATGCAAGGGCCGTTTACGAAAGAGCTCGATCGGGCGCTATACCGCCATTTTGGCGTCACGGTCGTCGTCACGAAAGAAAGCGGCAAAGTCG
The DNA here is from genome assembly GCF_001610955.1 of Geobacillus thermoleovorans. Taxonomy (GTDB): domain Bacteria; phylum Bacillota; class Bacilli; order Bacillales; family Anoxybacillaceae; genus Geobacillus; species Geobacillus thermoleovorans. The sequence goes on along the minus strand of NZ_CP014335.1, from coordinate 1,710,272 downwards.
GGTTTGTCGATGAGAAAATCGCTGCCGCCGAGGAGCTCGGCATTGATGTCATCGTCATCCGCCGCCCACGGTTGTCATACGGCATCGTGCATCACGATTTTGCCGGCGTGCTCGAGGCGTTGAAGCAGCATGCGCCGCTTCCGGCCGTGTAAAGAATGGGATTCTAGCGGCCGCTCATGCAAGCGATCATGAAGAAAGGAGAGAATTGTCATGGACTTCCATACAACATTTCGTCCGGCGACGGTGCAGCCGGAACAAATTGAAGCGCGCAGCTTTCAAATCATTGATGAAGAGATCGGCGAGCATTCATTTACAGAAGAACAATACCGAATCGTTCAGCGCGTCATCCATGCATCGGCTGATTTTGAGCTGGGCAAAAGCCTCATTTTCCACCCGGATGCGATCCGCTCAGGCATTGATGCCATTCGCAGCGGCAAGCTCGTCGTCGCCGATGTGCAAATGGTGCAAGCCGGCGTCAATCAAGCGCGGCTTGCGAAGTTCGGCAGCGCGGTGCGCGTCTATATTTCTGATGAAGACGTGATCGCTGAAGCGAAACGGTTGAATACGACGAGGGCGATTGTGGCTATGCGCAAAGCGGTGAAAGAAGCGGAAGGCGGCATTTTTGCCATCGGCAACGCTCCGACAGCGTTATTGGAGCTCATTCGCCTCATCAAAGAAGGAGAGGCGCGGCCGGGATTGGTGATCGGCTTGCCGGTCGGATTCGTCTCGGCGGCGGAATCGAAAGAAGAATTGGCGAAGCTCGATGTGCCGTTCATCACCAACCGCGGCCGCAAAGGAGGAAGCACCGTGACCGTCGCTGCCTTGAATGCTTTATCGCTGCTCGCCGAGCGAGCGTGACGAACGATGGAAACGAAAAAAACGCTGCGTGAAGGGTATACGACCGGATCGTGCGCGACAGCGGCAACGAAAGCCGCGCTCACGGCGCTCATCACTGGCCAAGTGCAGGCGGAGGCGACGATTCGGATTCCGATCGGGCGGGTGGTGACCTTTTCGCTCGCCTCTTGTTCGTTCGATGGCGAAACGGCGACGGCCTCGGTCGTGAAGGATGGCGGCGATGACCCAGATGCGACGCACGGCGCGCTCATCGTTTCCACTGTCTCGTGGGCCTCGTCGCCGGGCGTTCATATCGACGGCGGTGAAGGGGTCGGACGCGTCACCAAACCCGGCTTGCCGGTGCCGGTCGGGGAAGCGGCGATCAATCCAGTGCCGCGGCAAATGATCCGCGAAGCCGTCAATGAAGTGCTGGCGCAATACGGTCTACATCGCGGGGTGAAGGTCGTCATTTCTGTGCCCGGCGGCGAGGAAATCGCCAAAAAAACGTTGAACCCGAGACTAGGCATCATTGGCGGCATTTCGATTTTGGGGACGCGCGGCATCGTCGTTCCGTTCTCCACCGCCGCCTACCGGGCGAGCATCGTGCAGGCGCTTCAAGTGGCGAAAGCGAACGGCTGCCGCCATGTTGTCATCACGACCGGGGGGCGGAGTGAGAAATACGCCATGCAAGAATATCCACATTTGCCGGAAGAAGCGTTTATCGAAATGGGCGATTTTGTCGGCTTTACGCTGAAACAATGCAAACGGCTTGGCATCAAGATGGTGTCGATGGTCGGGATGATGGGGAAATTTTCGAAAGTCGCTCAAGGAGTGATGATGGTGCACTCGAAAAGCGCCCCGGTCGACTTTGGCTTTTTGGCTGCCATCGCCGAGCAGGCAGGTGCTGGCCCAGAACTGGTGGCTGCGGTGCGCGGCGCGAATACGGCGGCGCAAGTCGGCGACATGATGCAAGAGGCCGGTTGCATGAAGTTTTTCGAGCTTTTGTGCGAAGCGTGCTGCCAGGCGGCGCTTCACGAAGTGGGAGGCGGTCTGACGGTGGCGACGTCCATTTACACAATGAACGGACAACAATTAGGAAAGGCGGTGCAGACCGATGGGGACGATGAAGTTGATCGGTGTGGGTGCTGATGGGCAAGCAAGTCTTCCTGAGCTGTATCGACGCTGGATTGATGAAAGCGAGCTGCTTGTCGGCGGCGAACGGCAGCTGGCGATGTTTCCTGAATACAAAGGAGAAACGATCATCATCCGCCGCGGACTGGCGGAGCTGGTGGAGCGGCTCCGCCATGAGACGCGCAACACGGTCGTGCTTGCTTCCGGCGATCCGCTCTTTTACGGCATCGGCAGCTATTTGGCCGGCAAATTGCCGATCGACGTGTATCCGGCCGTCAGCTCAGTGCAATGGGCGTTTGCGAAAATGGGCGAGTCTTGGCAAGACGCGGCGTTTGTCAGCGTCCATGGCCGGCCGCTCACCGGTTTGGCTCAGCGGGTCGACGGGCGGCGCAAAGTCGCCATCTTAACCGATGAGACGAACTCGCCGGCCGCCATCGCCCGCTATTTGCTCGAGTACGGCATGACGGAATATGAGGCGTTTGTCGGCGAGGAGCTCGGCGGGCCGAATGAGCGATGCCGGTTTTTCAAGCTAGAAGAAATGGCAGAAACCGAGTTTCTTCCATTAAATATAGTCATTTTGCGGCAAACCGCTCCTGGTCCGATTTGGCCGCTCGGCATTGACGATGATGAATTTTTCCAACGCAAGCCGGACAAAGGGCTGATTACAAAGAAAGAAATTCGCGTCTTAAGTGTAAGCGCCTTGCGCTTGCGCCCGGACAGCGTCGTCTGGGACATTGGGACGTGCACCGGTTCGGTCGCGATTGAAGCGGCGAAAATCGCCCGCGACGGGGCGGTGTTTGCGATTGAAAAAAATGAATACGACCTCGAGATTTGCCGGCAAAACTTGCGCAAATTCCGCGTTGACATCACGCTTGTGCACGGCAGGGCGCCCGATCGGCTCGATGAGTTTGCCGACCCGGATGCCATCTTTATCGGCGGCACGTCAGGCGCGATGTCGCCGTTGTTGGACGTCTGTGCGAAACGGCTGAAGAAAAATGGACGCATCGTGATCAACGCGGCAACGGTTGAGACGCTTGCTGAAGCGGGCTGCGAGCTGCGCAGCCGTGGATTTCATGTTGACATCACGCTCGCGCAAGTGTCGCGAAGCAAGCCCATTTTAGAGTTGACGCGCTTTGAGGCGCTCAATCCGGTGTATATCATGACAGCCAAGCGGGAGGGAGACGAATGACCGGCACGTTGTACGGCATCGGTGTTGGCCCGGGCGATCCAGAGCTCATGACGGTGAAAGCATACCGCCGCCTAAAAGAAGCGGATGTCATCGCCTATCCAAAAAAAGGGCGGCAAAGCAAAAGCTATGCGGAACAAATTATTGATGCGTATTTTGCGCCAGAGGAAAAACGGCGGCTCGGCCTGCATTTTCCGATGACAAAAGACCGAGCCTTGCTTGAGCCGAAGTGGAACGAGGCGGCGGACGCCATTTGGGCGGAGCTGTCGGCCGGGCGCGATGTCGCGTTTGTGACCGAAGGCGATCCGCTGTTGTACAGCACGTTCATCCATTTGATGCACGTAATGGAGCGCCGCTATCCGGAAGCGCCGATTGAAGTCGTCCCCGGCGTCAGTTCGGCCAACGCTGCTGCCGCTAGGCTTCGTCTGCCGCTGGCGGATGGTGATGAAACCGTGGCGATCGTGCCCGCCCGCGACGATGTTGAGGCGATGAAAGCAGTGCTTCTTGAGCACGATTGCGTTGTCTTTTTTAAAGTGGCGAAAGTGATCGATTTGCTGGTTCGTCTGTTGCGGGAACTCGATTTGCTTCATCGCGCCGCTGTTGTGACGAAAGTGACGTCCGGCGAGGAAGTCGTGTGGAAGGTCGAGGAGCTCGACGGAGCGGAACTCGAATATTTGACATTGATGGTGGTGAGAAAGTGAAGCTGTATATCGTAGGGGCGGGGCCGGGAGCGCCGGATTTGATCACGGTTCGCGGCGCCGAGCTTCTCGCTGCTGCCGACGCCATTTTTTACACCGACTCGCTAGTGAGCGCGGAATTGATCGAGCGCTACCGGAAGCCGGATGCTGACGTTTTCCATACCGCCGGCATGCATTTAGAAGAAATGGTCGCGGCAATGGCGGAGCAAGTGAAACAAGGACGGCTTGTCGTGCGCGTCCATACCGGTGATCCATCGATTTACGGGGCGACGCTTGAGCAAATCGCCTTGTTGAAAGAAGAAGGAATTGAAGTGGAAATCGTCCCCGGCGTCAGTTCGGCGTTTGCCGCCGCGGCCGCCGTGCAGGCGGAGCTCACCGTTCCGGAATTGACGCAGACGGTCATTTTCACCCGCGCCGAGGGGCGGACGCCGATGCCGCCGCGTGAGAAATTGCAGGAGCTGGCGCAGCATCATTGCACGCTCGTTCTTTTTTTAAGCGCGACGCTTGCCAAAAAAGTAAGCGCGGCGCTCCTTGAAGCGGGCTGGAGCGGTGATACGCCTGTCGCGATCGTCTATAAGGCGACATGGCCGGATGAAGTCGTGATTCGTTCCACCGTTGCCACAATGGCTGACGATATGCGGCGCCATGGTGTGACGAAACACGCGATCATGTTGGCCGGTTGGGCGCTCGATCCCCATATTCATGAGCGCGGCTACCGTTCGAAGCTGTACGACCGCACGTTTACGCACGGATATCGAAAGGGGGAGAAGTAAGGTGGGAGTTGCTGCCGCGAACAACAAAAGACACGGCGCCTATGCTGTCGTGGCCATTACGAAACACGGGGTCGAGATCGCCCGACGCCTTGGAGGCGCTCTTGCGGGAGCGGACGTTTATTATACGGATAAATTCGCCCGCGGCGATGAAGCCAAGCACGGGATCCGCTTGTTTTCCGGCAACGTCAGGGCCTTGTTGCCGGAGTTGTTCGCCCGCTATGACGGACTCATTTGCATCATTTCGCTCGGCGCTGTCGTACGGATGATCGCTCCGCTGTTAAAAGACAAAAAGACCGATCCTGCGGTCGTGGTGATCGATGATAAGGCTGAACATGTGATCAGTGTTCTTTCCGGCCATTTGGGCGGAGCGAACGAACTGACGCGGCGCGTTGCTGCCATTTTAAGCGCCCGCCCGGTTATTACGACCGCTTCTGACGTGCAGCAGACAATCGCCGTCGATCTGTTCGGTCGCCAGTTCGGCTGGGAATGGGAATCAGCTGACAAGCTGACGCCGGTGAGCGCCGCGGTCGTGAATGAAGAGCCTGTCGCGATCGTGCAAGAGTCGGGGGAAACCGGCTGGTGGCCGGAAGGGCGGCCATTGCCCAAAAACATTGCCGTGTACGGCTCGATCGCGGAAGCGCTCGCTGCCCGCCCGGCGGCCGCGCTTGTGGTCACTCATCGCCTGCTTGCGCCGGAAGAAGAGGCCATTTTGCAAAACGGCGTTTTGTATCGCCCGAAAGTAATCGCGCTTGGCATCGGCTGCAACCGCGGCACATCGGCTGACGAAATCGAAGCGGTCATCCATGAGACGCTCAATGAGCTGCGCTTTTCGATGAAAAGCGTCAAAGCGGTGTGCACCATTGATTTGAAAAAGGATGAACAAGGACTTTTGGAGGTAGTCAACAAATATAGATGGGAATTGGTTGCGTATACGCCAGAAGAGCTGAACACGGTGTCGATCGAAGCGCCGTCGGAAACGGTGTACCGCTACACCGGCGCGTATGGGGTGAGCGAGCCGGCGGCGAAATTGTACAGCGGGGCCGATCGGCTGGCGCTGGTGAAAAAGAAGTCCGGCAATGTGACGATTTCCGTGGCGCTCATCGATCATCAAAAGAAAGCGACCATGCAGGGAAAGGGGAAAGAGGCATGCGACGGCTTGTCATCGCCGCACCGGGAAGCGGCGCCGGCAAAACGACCGTGACGCTTGGATTGATGGCGGCCATGAGGCAGCAAGGATATACGGTGCAAGGGTTTAAATGCGGCCCGGACTACATCGATCCGACTTACCATACGGCTGTGACCGGCCGGCCGGCGCGCAACTTGGACAGTTGGATGATGGGAAGCGAAGCGGTCAAAACGGTGCTCGCCAACGGTTGTCAAGGGGCTGATATCGCCATCATCGAGGGGGTGATGGGGCTGTTTGACGGGAAACAGCCGCTTTCTGACGAGGGGTCGACGGCTGAAATCGCCGTGTTGACCGAAAGCCCGGTGCTGCTTGTCGTCGATTGTTCCGGCATGGCCCGCAGCGCCGCCGCCATCGTCCATGGGTTTCAAACGTTTCGCCCCGATGTGCGCCTCGCCGGCGTATTTGCCAACCGCGTCGGCAGCGAAGGGCATTTTCGGCTCGTCAAAGCGGCGGTCGAGCAAACGTGCGGGGTGCCGGTCGTCGGGTTTCTCACGCAAGACGAAGCGTTGGCGCTGCCAGAGCGCCATTTAGGGCTCGTGCCGTCGGTGGAGCGCGGCGAACTGGATTCGTTTTTTGCCGAACTGGGGAGAAAGGTGGCGCGCACGATCGATTGGGAGACGCTCCTTTCGATTGCAGAAGCGCCAGCCCTTTGTTCTCCGGCGCCGCTCATTCGCCCTTCGCGGCCGTATCGCGTGCGCGTGGCGGTTGCCAAAGATGCCGCCTTTCATTTTTACTATCCGGAGAATCTGGAGATGCTTTCTGCCTGCGGCGCGGAGCTTGTCTACTTTTCTCCGCTCGCCGGCGAGCCGCTTCCGGATGGGGTGAACGGATTGTATATCGGCGGCGGGTTTCCGGAAGAGTTTGCCGCCGAGCTCGCCAGGCAAGCCGCGGTCAAACAGTCGATCCGCGCCGCCATCGAACACGGGTTGCCGACGTTGGCCGAATGCGGCGGGTTTATGTTTCTCACCGAACAGCTTGTTGCGACGGACGGTGCGGCCTATGAGATGGCGGGCGTCATCCCGGGGAAGGTCGTGATGAAGACGAAGCTCGCGGCGCTTGGCTACCGCGAAGTGCGCGGTCGAAATGGAAATTTTCTATTGCCGGAAGGAGAAACAGCGCGCGGGCATGAATTTCACTATTCCGTGTACGAACCGCGGGGCGAGACGCCGTTTGCCTACGAAACGAGCGGCCGGAAAGGAACGAAGCCTGACGGTTATTTGGCGCACCGGCTTGTCGCCGGCTATGTCCATTTTCATTTCGCGTCCGCCCCGGCGATGGTTGAGCGGTGGCTCGCCGAATGCGAGAAGGTGACCATCAATGGCTAAGGCGCTGCCGATTATGTTTCAAGGCACCCATTCTGATGCCGGCAAAAGCGTCATCGCCACCGCGTTTTGCCGCATGTTCGCCCAAGACGGCTGGAAGACGGCGCCGTTCAAGTCGCAAAACATGTCGTTAAACTCCTACGTGACGCCGGACGGAAACGAAATCGGACGGGCGCAAGGAATTCAGGCCGAAGCGGCCGGAGTGGCGGCGCGCGCTGAGATGAATCCGATTTTGATTAAGCCAAGCCGCGAGCATGAATCGCAAATCGTTGTGCTTGGCAAACCGTACGGCAATATGCAGGCGTTCGCTTACCGGAACGAGTTTTTCCACCAAGGGCTGGCCGTCATCCGTCAGTCGCTCGAAACGTTGATGAACGAGTATGACCGGATTGTCATTGAAGGAGCGGGAAGCCCGGCGGAAGTAAACTTAAACGACCGCGAGTTGGTCAACATGCGCATCGCCCGTCTCGCCAACGCCCCGGTCGTGTTGATCGGCGATATTGAGCGGGGCGGGGTGTTCGCGAGCCTCGTTGGAACGCTGTCGCTGCTTGAGCCTGAGGACCGAAAGCGGGTCATTGGGGTCATCATTAACAAGTTTCGCGGCGATATGGCGCTGCTTAAGCCTGGGCTCGATTGGTTTGAGCAACACACCGGCGTGCCGGTGCTTGGCGTCGTTCCATATTTGCCTGATTTGGCGATCGATGCTGAAGATTCGCTGTCGCTTGAGCGGTTTGCTTCATCTGTCGGGGGAGAGGAAGCGATTGATGTCGCTGTCATCCGCTGTCCGAAAATCGCCAATTTCACCGACATCGACCCGCTGCTGGCAGAACCGGACTGCCGCGTCCGGTTGGTGACGCACGTCGACGAGCTTGGAGCGCCGGATGTGATCGTGCTTCCCGGCAGCAAAAACACGATCGAAGACTTGATTTATATGAAGAAAAGAGGACTCGCTTCCCGCATTGTGTCGCTTGTCAATGAAGGAAAAGCGAGAGTCGTCGGCTTATGCGGCGGCTACCAAATGCTTGGCGCTGTCATCCGCGATCCGTATGGAGTCGAGACGCCGCTCCCCGAAGTAAAAGGACTTGGTTTGCTGCCGATTGAAACGACGCTTGAGCGGACGAAAATCACGATCCGTACGGAAGGGATGCTTACGTGGGCGGGCGAGCGGTTTTCGGTGCAAGGATACGAGATTCATATGGGCCGCTCGGCGCCGCTTCCTGGCTATGCGCCGCTTATTGAGGCGGACGGCCGCCATGAAGGGGCGAAGCACAGTGATGAGCGGGTGCTGGGCACGTACATGCACGATTTGTTTCATAACGATGCGTTCCGCACCGCGTTTTTCAACAACATTCGCCGCCAAAAAGGAATCGCTCCTTCTGGCGTCCGACTCTTTCGCTCGCTCAAAGAAAAGGCGTTCGACCGGCTTGCCGCTCATGTCCGCCAGCACGTGGCGGTCGAGCGGATCGAACAGATGATGCGTCAATTTGGCTGTCGCGATCACAGTTGAAGTCCAACAACGGGAAGACACCAAGGCAATGGGCGTTGATTTGGGACTTCGTTATATCGCCGTTGCCAGCATTGGAACGAAATCGTTGTTTTTCAAGGACAGCCAATGCGCTTTCATTCGCCGACGATATGCGGCTTTGCGGCGAACGTTGGGCAAAGCGAAGAAGCTCCATATGATTCGCACAATCGGCCGTAAAGAGTCCTGCTGGATGAAGGATATAAACCATAAAATCAGCCGTCAAATCGTCCGTTTTGCCCTCGCCAACGGTGTTGGCATGATTCGGATGGAAAAGTTGACGCGTTCCCTCAATCATAGACGAGAAAGGAGGAAGCGCATATTCCCGCTTGATGGGGGATATTGTGCGCCCATGATGAATGTTTCCATCCCACCGATCCACCGTGAAATGGTTGAACAAGCGCGTGCCTATATCGATCAATTGACCAAACCGCCCGGCAGCCTCGGCCGTCTTGAAGAAGTGGCGGCAACGCTTGCCGGCATGACCGGGGAGCTGCTTCCACGCGTCACTCCGCCCGGAGTGCTCGTGTTTGCGGCCGATCATGGCGTCACGGAAGAAGGGGTGTCTGCCTATCCGGCCGAAGTGACGGCGCAAATGGTGTACAACTTTGCCAACGGCGGAGCGGCGATCAACGCCTTCAGCCGGCAAATCGGCGCGTTGCTTCAGGTGATTGATGTCGGTGTCGCCGTGCCGATTGCTGATGAGCGCGTCATTCAGAAAAAGGTGCGCCCGGGAACGAACAATTTCGCGGAAACGGAAGCGATGACGCCGTCCGAGGCCGAACAGGCGCTTCATGTCGGTTACGAACAGGCGGCGTCCATCATTGAACAAGGCGTCCGCACGCTCATTGTCGGCGAAATGGGCATCGGCAATACGACCGCCGCGAGCGCCTTATTGGCCACGTTGACCGATGAGCCGCTTGAGCGCATCGTTGGCAAAGGAAGCGGCATTAAGGAGGAAATGCTTGCCCATAAACAGGACGTGATCCGACGGGCGCTCTTGCTTCATCGGCCGGATCCGGCGAAGCCGCTTGAATGGCTTTCGAAAATCGGCGGGTTGGAGATCGCTGCTATGGCCGGGGCGATGCTGGCAGCCGCCGAACGGCGCATCCCGATTTTGCTTGACGGTTTTATTTGCACAGTGGCTGCCCTTGTGGCCCGCCAGTTTGCCGTGAACGTCACAGACTATATGATTGCCGGCCATCGTTCGCAAGAGCCGGGGCACAGTATAGCCCTTCGTTTGCTAGAGAAGGAGCCGCTTTTGGATCTCGGCATGCGCCTTGGCGAAGGAAGCGGCGCGGCGGTAGCGTTTCCGCTCTTGATTTCAGCAATGGCGATGGTGAACGAAATGGCGACGTTCGCCTCGGCGGGCATTTCCACGGCCAATGCGAAAGGGGAGAAGGGGCGATGACCGTCGGCAAAGTGTATTTAGTCGGCGCTGGGCCGGGGGATGAAAAGCTCATCACGGTTTACGGCCGCGAATGCCTAGAACGGGCGGATGTCATTATTTACGACCGACTCATCAACCGTAAGCTGCTGCGCTACGCGAAGCCGGACGCTGAGCTTCTTTACTGCGGCAAAGAGCCGGGAAAACATGACACGGTTCAAGAACAAATTCATGAGCTGCTCGTTTGGCATGCGCAACAAGGAAAAACGGTCGTCCGCTTAAAAGGCGGCGATCCGTGCATTTTTGGCCGCGTTGGTGAAGAGGCGGAAGTGTTGGTGAAAGCCGGAATTCCGTTTGAAATCGTTCCAGGGGTGACATCCGGCATCGCTGTGCCGGCGTACGCCGGCATTCCGGTCACCCACCGTGATTACGCCGCCTCGGTGGCGATGGTCAGCGGGCATCGGAGCGAGCGGATCGATTGGGAGGCGCTGACTCGAGGATGCGATACGATCATTGTCTACATGGGAGCGGCCAATTTGCCGGATATTTGCGGCCGTTTGATGGCGGCCGGAAAGCCGTCGGATACGCCGGCGGCCATCATTGAATGGGGGACGACCGAGCGGCAGCGCACGGTGGCGGCGACGCTTTCGACGCTGTCAGACGAGGCGGAACAGGCGGGCATTTCCCATCCGGCCATCATCATCATCGGCGATGTCGTTCGTCTGCGTGAGACGCTCCAATGGTTTCCGGAGCGGCAAGGGGGCGTGGTCGATGCCGACGCCTCGTCGTAGCGGGCGTGTCATCGTTTATACGGGCGACGGAAAAGGAAAAACGACGGCCGCATTGGGGCTTGCCCTGCGTGCCGTCGGCCGGGGAATGAACGTCGCGGTTTTGCAGTTTTTGAAATCGCCGGAACGAACATACGGCGAGCAGTTGGCCCTAGAGCGCCTTGGCGTCGACGTCCGTCAGCTCGGCGCCGGCTTCACATGGACGAAAACGCCGGACATCCACCGGGAAGCATTGAAGCGTGCCTGGGCGGTGGCCAAAGAATATGTGTATTCCGGACGGTATGATATGATTGTGCTCGATGAACTGAACAATGTGTTGGTCATTGACCGCTTTCCCGTTGAAGATATCGTATCAGTCAGCGAGGTGCTCGAGCTGATCCGCACGCGCCCGCCGTCGCTCCATCTTGTCATCACGGGGCGCGCGGCGCGCCCTGAGCTGATGGCGGCTGCCGATATCGTTACGGAAATGAAGCTCATCAAGCATGACTATGAACAAGGAAGGACCGCGATGAAAGGGATTGAATTTTAGAAGCAAAAAAGCGGCTAAAAAACGGCCGCTTTTTTGCAGGTTAGGCATTTTCATCGGTTTTGTCATTTTGGATTTTGTTTTGCCGACGTCCTTTGCTGTTATCGCCGGAAACCGGGCCGCGAAGCAAGGCCATCGGATCTTGCGTTGGCGCGTTTTGATTGCGGCTGCCGTTGTTTGGGCGTTTCGTCATGAGCTCCACCTCCTTTGGCTGCCGTTGTCATACGTTTAGCATGGACGATGCCTTCATTCCTATGCATGGTTGTCTACAGCCCAGCATAAAAAAAGCGGGAAGCGTTCGTGTTCCCGCTTTCCCGCTGCAAGCCGGCCGGATGCTGGCAAACACGGCGGCCGGATGAAGGCAATCAGTGATTTCGGTTAGTAGGCATATCCGCCCAAGCAGGCACATCCAACAATAATCAACAAAATAAACAGAACGACAATCAACGCAAAGCTGTTTCCATGCCAAGCGCCCATCATGTTCACCTCCTGGTGGAATCTATCGTATTGTATGTCAAAAAAAACTAAAAGAACAGGGCGATTGTCGAAACACGAAAACAATCGGCCAAAATGAGAAAAACGCCTTGCATATGTTTCAGCAAGGCGTTTTTTCGGGATGGTTCAAGTGAAATGATTGCATATATTGATTTCATTCCCATTCATAAGGCGTTTCTTGATACACGTAATAGTTCAGCCAGTTGACAAACAGTAAATTGGCATGCGAGCGCCATGTGTTCAGCGGCGGCTGGCTTGGGTCATCATTGGGAAAGTATGATTCTGGGATGTGAATCGGCAGCCCTTTCGCCAAGTCGCGTTCATATTCTTCTTTGAGCGTTGTCGCATCATATTCTGGATGACCCGTTAAGAAAATGCGGCGCCCGTCGTTCGATGCAACGAGGCAAACGCCGGCTTTGTCGGACATGGACAAAATTGTGAGATCTGGCACTTTTTCGATGTCTTCGCGCTTGACGTCGGTATGGCGGGAGTGCGGCATGCGGAACACATCGTCAAAACCGCGCAATAGTTTCACGTTTTTCGCTTCCACCGTATGGTTGAACACACCGAAGCATTTTTCCGGCAATGGGTATTTCGGAATGCCGTAGTGATAGTATAAGCCAGCTTGTGCTCCCCAACAAATGTGCAACGTTGACGTGACGTTCGTTTTCGTCCATTCCATGATATCGGTCAGCTCATCCCAATACGTAACTTCTTCGAACGGCAATTGCTCGACCGGGGCTCCGGTGATGATCATTCCGTCGAACTTGCGATGGCGGATGTGCGGGAAAATCGTGTAAAATTGTTCTAAATGATGTTTGCTTGTCGTTTTCGGCTCATGGGTCGCCGGGCGCAAAAAGGTGACGTTCACTTGCAGCGGCGAGTTGCCAAGCAGCCGCAGCAACTGTGTCTCTGCTTTTTCTTTTTCGGGCATCAAGTTTAAAATGATGATGTTGAGCGGCCGGATGTCTTGGGAGTAAGCCCGTTCTTCGTCCATCACGAAAATGTTTTCCTGTTCGAGTATTTCTTTCGCCGGCAAGTCTTTTGGAATGTTGATTGGCAATGGTGTCCCCTCCGTTTCTGTCTCGTTACTAAATACCTTAATTATAAAAACTTTGTCAACATTCTTCAATTGATTTTTTTGACCTTAAACAGCTGGTGAACAAAAAGGGGGAATTCCGATTGGATCCGACAGCCTTTGACAATTTAAAAACGGTGTTGGAAGGGGCGGTATATGACGCGGATTTGCAAGGGCGCATTGCCGTGGTCGAGCGCCGCGACCTTGTCGATTTGGCCCGTTTGTTTCGGGAGTACGCCATTTCATTTCGGCTGAATGATGCGCCCGATCCGCTCGTCGTCTGCACCGCGCGGCTTTCGCTTGATTTTGCTGAGCTGGTCAATGAGCGGCTCTATCACGGCCGGGCCGGCTGTCGGCTCGCTCTTCTGTTTACCCTTCCGGTTCGCCGCTCGTCCGTTTGTGCGCTCATTGAAGGAACGCTGCGGACGATTTGGGGGGAGGAGCGAATCATCCGGCAAACGCTCCGCTTTCCATTTCCACATGAACGCGGCCCGTATGAAAATGAAGCCGTGGTCGAATTTGCACGCCTCATTTATGAGGAAAACGCCGCCGATTTGCCGGAGATGGTGCCGTATATGGTTTCATCACTTGAACAATTGCAGCTGTTCGCCGGGCAGTAACGATGCAAAAAGTAGAAACAAACCATGAAATCCGCTATGATGGAGATGAGGTGAAAAATCATGAGTGTATATGAATTCAGCGCCAAAACCATTCGCGGAGAGGAACAACCGCTTTCCGTCTATCGAGGCAACGTGCTGTTGATTGTCAACACGGCGAGCCGTTGCGGCTTCACCCCGCAGTATAAAGAACTGCAGGAGCTGTATGACGAATATCGCGATCGCGGGTTTGTTGTGCTCGGCTTTCCGTGCAACCAGTTCGGCGGCCAAGAGCCGGGGACGGAAGAGGAAATCGAGCAATTTTGCCAGTTGAATTATGGTGTGACGTTCCCGCTGTTTGCGAAAGTGGATGTGAATGGCGATCACGCCCATCCGCTGTTTCAATATTTGAAAGAAGAGGCGCCGGGGGCATTGGGAACAAAGGCGATCAAATGGAATTTCACGAAGTTTTTGGTCGACCGCAACGGCAAGGTTGTAGCTCGTTTCGCACCGCAAACAAAGCCAAGCGAGCTGAGAAAGGAAATTGAAAAGCTGCTGTAAGGCAAGGAGGGGTAACGCTTGCGCATTCAAGCGATTGAGCCGACGCCAAGCCCGAACACGATGAAAATATTGCTTGATGAAGAATTGCCTTCCGGCACGCGCCATAACTACAAACCGGACAACATCAGCGAAGCGCCGCCGCTTATTCAAGCATTGATGCGCATTGACGGAGTGAAAGGCATTTACCATGTCGCTGATTTTTTGGCTATTGAACGCCATCCGAAATACGACTGGCGCGACATTTTGGCGAAAGTGCGCGAAGTGTTCGGCGAGAAAGTGGATGACGGCGCCGAGACAAAGCCGAAAGGAAACGAACATTTCGGCGAAGTGAAAGTGTTCGTGCAAATGCTGTACGGTCTGCCGATGCAAGTGAAGCTTGTCGATGGGGAGCGCGAACACCGCGTCGGGCTGCCGAAACCGTTTATGGACGCGGTCATTGAGGCGCAAAAATACGCAGGAAATGTTGTGCTTGAGCGCAAATGGGTCGAAAAAGGAGTGCGCTACGGCACGTTTGAGGAAATCGGCCGCGAAATAGTCGATGAGCTGTCGGCAGCCTATCCGCCCGAGCGGCTGGAGCGGATCGTCAACATGTTCCGCCGCGGCGAGCAGGAAAAAACGGTGCAAAAGCGTCCAAGCCTCAAAGTGACGAGCGAGATGCTCGATGACCCGGATTGGCGCAAACGGTATGCCGCGCTCGAACAGATGGCCGAGCCGACCGAGGACGATATCCCGGTGTTGGCCAAGGCGCTCAAGGATGAAAAAATGGCGATTCGCCGCCTGGCGACGGCGTATCTCGGCATGATCGGCGGCAAAAAGGTGCTTCCGTATTTGTATGAAGCGTTAAAAGATCCTGCTGTCGCTGTCCGCCGCACCGCCGGCGACTGTTTGTCCGACATCGGCGATCCGGAGGCCATTCCGGCCATGATCGAAGCGCTAAAGGACGAAAGCAAGCTCGTCCGTTGGCGCGCGGCCATGTTTTTGTACGAAGTCGGCGACGAATCGGCGCTGCCAGCGTTGAAAGCGGCGGAAAACGATCCGGAGTTTGAAGTGAGCTTGCAAGTGAAAATGGCCATTGAACGGATCGAAGGCGGCGAAGAAGCGAAAGGGTCTGTGTGGAAGCAAATGACGGAGAGCCGGAAGAAAGAAAACGAAACAGAACAGTAAACCAGGCGCGCCCATCGGTGCGCCTGTTTTTATGATCGAAAAGAGTACGGCTGTTACGTCGTCACAGTAGTGTTGGAGCTTGGAGCGAATTGGACAATTTCGAGCACAACCGGGGTGTTAGCTGGAATCGAGCCGCTTCCGGTCGGGACGGTAATGGACAGTGACCCGACGCCGGTAGCTCCTGGGGTGTACGTCGATATCCCTTCCATTTGCAAAACGCCGTTAATGTACACGTTAAAGTAGCTATTGTTAGTTGCCAATGCTGGCAGCTGTGTCGCTTGGCTGCCGTCGTCTTGCAAAAAGCTGGCTGCGTCGATCGTTAAGGTTGCTCCTTCTGCTGTTTCAGCTGTTGTGATGTAAAAAAATCTTGCGACGTCTGGTGCAACCTCTGTCGTGGTAGTAGCGGCGACAAACAATTTAATTAATTGCAAAGCCATACAATCTCCCCTTCTCCATTTTGTGTTTAACATGCTGTGGCCCCGAAGCTGAGCCAATTATCATCCGTTCTTTTTAGTATCTGGAACTCTGTTGGCAATCAGCCGGTGCCATAGGTTCATTTTATTGTATGGATTAATTACAGAGGATGGCTCGGCGATTGCCGTAATGGGAGAAAAATGATGTTTTTGCCCTGCTATACCAGCCTGTTTTACCAGTGAATTTGAATTATGAAACAAACATTTTAAACGAATTTGGTCGTTTTATGATCCTGTTATAATAGACGGAATTAAGTGGAATATAGTGATTTTTTACTACCGTTCATTAACCTGCCATTTTGTTTGCTATTCACTTTGAAGATGGGAGGTGAATATACTAATGCAAAATATCTTGCGGAGTGAAATGATCACGAAACAATATGGTGTGTTTGGGTGAGCAAACGAATGAAACGGACATCTTCAACAGCAAAACATGTGATTGCTGCTTCCAAAGTATACGATTGGACCCATGCTGTACTGACCATTCCCCTCCGTGTGGCGCTCCACTTCCCTCCGCGTGTCTTGCAGGCGGAAACGTACCAGTATAACACCATATCAGACGGAGTGAAAACCGTCTATACAGACGGCGATGAACTGAGAGAGTACGGCGACCGCGGTATTTTAGATCCGAAACATGTATCATGGATCAACTTGTTTATTAATGGGGTGCTGCAACCGGAAAAACTGTATGAGGTGGAAAAGGGGAAACTGACGTTGAAAACAGCCGAGCCGCCGCCAAAAGGTGCGCCGATTATTCTTCAATTTATTACCATTAAAATGGGCTTCTAAATTTTTTTGCCCCTCCAGCTGCGGATTTGGTTCTTAGAAAAGAGTGTTTTCAACAATGGTGAAGCCTTGGAGAGAGCTCCAAGGCTTGGCTCGTCATCCCCTGAAATATTGTTCGATAAAATCTTTAACAAGAGGAGAGAGTTCGTTTGGCAATTCATGAAAAGGGAAGAATTTCACTTCCAGCGATTCTTCCCCGTCTTCTTTCAGTTCTCCACCGCGGATATCACGGGTGAGATAAACAACAGTGACTGGGTAATATTGATCTCCATTAGGCAGCCGAACAAAATATTTTTTTCCAGAAAACACATCGACTAGTTCCAGTTTGCCGATTTCCAGCCCTGTTTCTTCCCACACTTCCCGCCGGGCTGCTTCTTCTGCGGACTCCCCCAACTCCAACAAACCGCCGGGCAGTCCCCATAAGCCGTCGCGGCGTTTCTGCAATAAAATCCGCCCGCATTCATCGGTGACAGCGACCCCGGCTCCCGCCAAGATGATCGGCCGGGTTCCAATGATTTTTCGCAGTTCTTCAATGTATCCCATGTGCACGCTCCTTTCATGGCCATCGATGGCATAGTATATGTTTGGTCGCTGACAATGGCCGCGGCGGTTGATAGAAAGCGAAACGAAATCGCTCGTTTGATGGCGGCCAAACGGGTGCGTTTAGCCCCGTTTGTTCTGAATGATGCCGTTTAGAGACATGCGGCCGTGGACGGTTCTCTTCATTGATTTTTCAAACGAAAATATAGTATGCTGATAGCGCAGCGATGATGAATGTGGAGGGATGAGGGCAATGTCAATGGCTTACGAAGACTATATGCGCCAACTCGTGCAGCCGATGCGCGATGAACTTGTCCGCGCCGGTTTCCGCGAATTGCGCACAAGCGAAGAAGTCGAGCAGTTTATGAAACAAGTGGAAGGAACGACGTTTGTTTTTGTCAACTCAGTGTGCGGCTGCGCCGCTGGATTGGCGCGCCCCGCGGCGACGCAGGCGGTGCTTAGGAGCGAGAAAAAGCCGGATCATCTTGTGACGGTATTCGCCGGCCAAGACAAAGAGGCGACGGCGAAAATGCGCGAGTACTTTGTCGGCTATGCGCCGTCCTCGCCGTCGATGGCGCTCTTAAAAGGAAAGGAAGTTGTTCATTTTATCCCGCGCGAAGACATCGAGTTTCACTCGATGGAGGACGTGATGGAAAACATTTTGGCTGCGTTTGACAAATATTGTAACTGATGCCTTATGCCTTCCCAGGCCTTGCATACCGCTGCCGGCGCCGGGGAACGATAAGGGCGGAGGTGATCGGCGTGCCGAAGCGGAAAAAAGACCGTTCGAAAACGGGCGTCAGCGCCCCGGAGGTGAGGGGACAAGGCACGACGCAAACGGAAACAGGCGCCTACGAGCTTGATTCTGCGCGCAAAAAAACGAAAATCGACTGAAAGAAAACGGAGCTCCTGTGCGGAGCTCCGTTTTCGCTGCCGCCGTCAGGCATTGGCGATGCAGCTGTAAATGAAATACAACAACGTAATGAGGCTGGCCGCAAAAAAGATGGTTGTCATCGCTGTTTTCCCGCCTTTCTGTCTATGTTTTCCCCTTGAACATATGATACACTATTCATGTAATCATAGTATATACCAACAAAAGTGAAAAGGAAAAGCGGTTTTTGTTTTGGCAAGGGAGAGGAAAGACGATGAAAAGGGCGAAACGAATGAACGCATTTTCTGCATCGATTTTTGCCGAATTGGCGGCGTATCGCCAACAGCGGCGCCATCTTCATGACGAGTGGATCGATTTAAGCGTCGGCAGCCCGGATTTGCCCCCGGCGCCGTTTGTGCGTGAGGCGATCGCCCGCTACGCCAACGAGCCGAATGCGTACGGCTACACATTAAGGGGCATTCGCGAGTTTCATGAAGCGGTCGCCGACTATTATCGCACGGCGCATGGCGTCGTGCTCGATCCGGAGACGGAAGTAACGTGCGTCATCGGATCACAGGACGGGCTCGTGCATTTGCCGATGGTGTTCGCCGACCCGGGGGATGTCATTTTATTGCCGGATCCCGGGTATCCGGCGTATGCGGCGGGGGTGGCAATGGCGGAAGCGGAGCCGTATTTTCTGCCGCTGAGGGAGGAAAACCGCTTTTTGCCGGATTTGCGTGCGATCCCGGAGGACATTGCCAAACGGGCGACAATCATGTTTATCAACTTCCCTGGAAATCCAGTTCCAGCTATAGCGACAGAATCGTTTTATCGCGAAGTGGTCGAGTTTGCGAAGCGGTACGATATTCTCGTTGTGTCCGATTTTGCTTACGGCGAGCTGTATTATGACGGAAACAAACCGGTGAGTTTTCTTTCTGTTCCAGGCGCAAAGGACGTTGGCGTGGAGATCAATTCGTTGTCCAAAAGCTACAACATGGCCGGCTGCCGGGTCGGCTATTTGTGCGGAAATGCCGAGGTGATTCGCACGTTCGCCGAGTTTAAGTCGAATTTGGATTATGGCGTCTTTTGGCCGATTCAAAAAGCGGCGGCCGAAGTGCTGCGTCATGGGGCCGACTTTTGCGCCGAAAGCCGCGCGATATATCAATCGCGCCGCGATGCGCTCGTTGACGGGTTGGCCGACATCGGCTGGGCGGTTGACCGTCCGCAAGCCGGTATGTTCGTGTGGGCGAAAATTCCGGACGGCTTTACATCGCTTTCGTTTGCGAAGGCGCTCATCGACCAAGCGGGCGTCGTCGTCACGCCCGGGCACGCGTTTGGGCCAAGCGGCGAGGGCTATGTGCGCATCGCCCTCGTCCAGCCGGAGGCGGTGTTGCGCCGGGCGGTCGCCAAATTAAAAGCGACCGGCTTGTTTGCGTCTTTAGCCGCTGATCGGCGGTAGTGGGAGGTGAAGGCGATGAAGCTGCCGTCTTGGCTTCGAAAAACGCTTGTTGCCGCCATTACCGTCTGCACGTTTGGACTCGTCACACCGCCCGCTTCGCTGCTCGCGGCCAAAGAGCCGCCGTCAGATGACGCCCCGTCTCCCGATTGGAAGCATTCCCAAGCAGACCATGCGGCGGAAGCTGTTTCTGTTTCGTTAACTCGTGAACAGTTTATCGAAGAGACGATGGAAAAGGCAGTGGCGCAGTCGTACGAAAAGTTCGGCCGCAAAATCGCCCCGGTTATTGAAGATGAATTTCGCACCGTCATCTTGCCGCGCATCGAAGAGGTGATTGCCGGGCTGGCTGAACGCTGTCCGGAAGAAGAGCTCCGTTATTTGGCCGTATCGGAAAATCCGTCCGGCGGGCAAGGGGAACGCATTTTCCATTTGTATCGCATGGACACAGGAGAAGATCTCGTCCGCTTTCACGTCCGCCGCGAACACCCGCCGCAGGACGGGTACTGGTTTCAATTTCACTATCATACTTGCGATGATGGCTTTCAAGCTCACTATGAACTCGGGAAAATCTACTGGTCCAAAAATACGCCGCCGAATTGGCGCACATAAACCGCTTGCGGTTCTTTCCTGATTTTGCGCGTTTTTCCCTGCTTCGTTCTATGATATCATTTTCATAGAATAAAAGAAGCGGGGGAACACCATGAAACGATTGTGGACTAGTTTGTTGGCAGCGCTGTTCGCGATTCCGCTTCTATCGCTTTCGCCGTACCCGGCCGCCCACGGCGTGCTGCTTCAAGAAAGCGGCCTTGATCTTCGGGACATTCCGTCCCGTGACGTGCTCGGCCGCATTGTGATCGTGCCCGAGACAGCGTTTCCCGCTGCGGAGGCGAACAAGACCATTCAGACGCTTGCCCGCATGGATCGCAGCATTTTAGAGCAGGCGGCTGCTCATCATATTTACATTCAGCTGTTGACAGGCCCTATTACGAATGAACCGACAGCTCGCCACTTGCGTGGGAAAACCCCGCGCGGCTATGCGCCGGGATCCAAAACATGGGATGACGTGCCGGGCATCGGCGGGTCGCATTTGGTGCTCGTCCGTCTCGGCCATAGCGAAAAAGGGAAAGGACACGGCTCGGTCAATTTGGAGCTGCATGAGTTTGCTCATTCGCTCGATTACATCGTATTTGACCGCATTCATGAAACGGACGAATTTCAAGCGATTTGGCGGGAGGAGGCGCCGCGGCTTTTTCCTGGCGAATCTTATTTTTTGACCTATCCAGAAGAGTATTTTGCCGAGTCGTTTGCCTATTATTATGCAAGCGACAAGACGCGGCACACGCTGCGGGCGGCAGCGCCGAACACATACGCATTCATCCGTGGATTGGCGGAGCGGGCCTCGTAAAAGGCTCGTTTTTTTATGGACAAATGGTTCACCATGTGTTGCTTTATGGTATGATAGAGCGTGAGGTGAGGACATTGCGGCAATATTTACAGCTTTTGGAGGATATTTTGGAAAACGGCGTCGAAAAAGAAGACCGAACGGGCGTCGGCACGCTGTCGGTGTTCGGCCGCCAGCTCCGCTTCAACTTACAAGATGGATTTCCGCTCGTGACAACGAAAAAATTGCATATCCGCTCCATCATTTATGAACTGCTTTGGTTTTTAAAAGGCGATACGAACGTCCGCTATTTGCAGGAGAATGGCGTGACGATTTGGGACGAGTGGGCGGACGAAAACGGCGATCTCGGCCCGATTTACGGCGCGCAATGGCGCTCGTGGAAGGGAGCAGACGGGAAAACCATCGACCAGATCGCATGGGTTGTCGAAGAGATCAAACGAAATCCGCATTCACGCCGGCTGCTGGTGAGCGCTTGGAATGTAGCGGAATTGGACGAGATGAAGCTGCCGCCGTGCCATTATGCCTTTCAGTTTTATGTCGCGAACGGTCGGTTGTCGTGCATGTGGCAGCAGCGCTCCGTTGATACGTTTTTAGGGCTGCCGTTTAACATTGCCAGCTACGCGCTGTTGACGCATATGATCGCCCAGCAATGCGATCTCGATGTCGGCGAACTCATTTTCACCGGCGGTGATGTCCATTTGTACAAAAACCATCTCGAACAGGCGAAACTGCAGCTGACGCGCGAGCCGCGCCCGCTGCCGAAGCTCGTGATCAAACGGAAGCCGCCGTCCATTTTCGATTACGAATACGACGATTTTGAAATTGTCGGCTACAACCCGCATCCGACGATTAAAGCACCGGTGGCTGTGTAAAGGAGAGGACGCGATGATTTCGCACATTGTGGCAATGGATGAAAACCGGGTGATCGGCAAAGACAACCGCTTGCCTTGGCATTTGCCGGCCGATTTGGCGTATTTTAAACGGGTGACAATGGGCCATGCCATCGTGATGGGGCGCAAGACGTTTGAAGCGATCGGCCGGCCGCTTCCCGGCCGGGAAAACATCGTCGTCACGCGCAACCGTTCGTTTCGCCCGGAAGGCTGCCTTGTGCTTCATTCGCTCGAGGAAGTCAAGCAATGGATCGCATCGCGCGCTGATGAAGTGTTTATCATCGGCGGGGCCGAACTGTTTCGGGCGACGATGCCGATTGTCGACCGGCTGTATGTGACAAAAATTTTTGCTTCCTTCCCCGGCGATACGTTTTATCCGCCCATTTCTGACGATGAATGGGAAATCGTTTCCTATACGCCAGGAGGGAAAGATGAAAAGAATCCGTATGAACACGCCTTTATCATTTATGAGCGGAAAAAGGCGAAATAGATGGGACACGGGCATGGATATGCGTTTGTCGTTGGCGTACGAAACGTTTGCGAGACGCCCCCAAAAACGGGGCGTCTTTTTGTTTGAGATCGGAACATTTTGAAAACGTGTTTCTGCATAGAAGCGGGGCGAAAAAGGAACGATAATCAATAGAACCACAATGGAAATGGAGGAAGACGATGAAACATATCGTTCCGTTTGTCGTCAAGCTCGCTGCTTGGAGCGTCGTCTTGTTTTCGATGTTTACGATCTTCGATGCCCCGCTTTCCTTGATTTCACTCATGACGATCGTGACGGCGCTTGTTTCTTATATGATCGGCGATCTGTTCGTGTTGCCGCGCGTCGGCCATTTTGTCGCTGCCGCTCTTGACGTGCCGCTTTCCTTTTTGCTTATTTGGCCGGTCAGCTTTGCCCTCATTGCCCCGTCCGTCAACATGGCATACGGCGCGTTTTTCAGCGCCTTGGCGATCGGGGCGGTTGAAGCGTTTTTCCATTTGTATATGGAAAACCATGTGCACGAAGAAGCAAGACGGGAAGAAGCGCACCGCTGGTATGATGAAGGAAGATGGGCGACGGAATTTGCCGAGGAAGAAGAGTTCAAAAAAGAGGACGACCGGGCATAGCGCCGGTCGTTTTTTCTGTCCGCTTGCGCATGAAGAAGTAGTTCGCTGTACATATGCTGCACAATTCGCCGCGTTGCCGTCTGGCAGGACGGCTAGAGAGAGGTTTCGAGCAGGAAGGACGGCGCTCATCGGATGGCGTCAGTCCAAAAGCGTGAATCCGGTCGGCGGAAGCGTCCGGTAAAGCGGGATAATCGCGATGATCGCGAGCCAGCCCATCTTCACTCAAAAACTTTTCGAAAATTCCCTTTTCTTTTTGCGGATTTGTGATATAATCTACAAATCAAAGACAACTTAGAAAAGAAAGGGAACGAGAGCATGGAACAACAGCTGAAACGGAAGCAAGGGGCGGTATACGTCGAGGACATTTTGATCGCGTATCATACGCTGAAGGATGTTGTTTTCCATACGCCGCTGCAAAAAAATCCGCTGTTATCCGAGCGCTACGAGTGCAATGTCTACTTAAAGCGCGAGGATTTGCAAGTCGTGCGTTCGTTTAAGTTGCGCGGGGCGTACAACCGGATGAAGCATTTAACCGATGAGGAGCGGAGAAACGGGGTGGTATGCGCCAGCGCCGGCAACCATGCCCAAGGGGTGGCCTATTCATGCCGGGCGCTTGGCGTGCACGGGAAAATTTATATGCCGGCGACGACGCCTCGGCAAAAAGTGTCGCAAGTGCAGCTGTTTGGCAAAGACATGGTCGAGATCGTGCTTGTCGGCGACACGTTTGACGATTCATACAACGAAGCGGTGAAGTGCGCCGAGGCGG
The DNA here is from genome assembly GCF_001610955.1 of Geobacillus thermoleovorans. Classification (GTDB taxonomy): domain Bacteria; phylum Bacillota; class Bacilli; order Bacillales; family Anoxybacillaceae; genus Geobacillus; species Geobacillus thermoleovorans. The sequence goes on along the minus strand of NZ_CP014335.1, from coordinate 1,686,728 downwards.
AAGGGCGGACGTTCATCCATCCGTTTGATGATGAATACGTCATTGCCGGACAGGGGACGATTGGCGTCGAGGTGTTAAACGACTGTGATGAACCGATCGACTTTTTGTTCGCCAGCATCGGCGGCGGGGGATTGATGGCCGGACTAGGGACGTATGTGAAAAGCATTTCTCCGTCCACCAAAGTCATCGGGGTCGAGCCGGCTGGCGCCCCATCGATGAAAGCGGCGCTCGAGCGCGGACATGTGGTGACGCTCGATGAAATCGACAAGTTCGTTGACGGCGCTGCCGTCAAGACGGTCGGGGAAAAGACATTCGCCTTATGCCGCGGGGTGCTTGATGACATCGTCGTCGTTCCGGAAGGAAAAGTATGCACGACGATTTTGGAGCTGTACAACGAAAACGCCATTGTCGCTGAACCGGCAGGGGCGCTGCCGATCGCCGCGCTTGATTTTTACAAGGAACAAATCCGAGGCAAAACAGTCGTCTGCGTCATAAGCGGCGGCAACAACGACATCGACCGGATGCAGGAAATCAAAGAGCGTTCGATGATTTACGAAGGACTGCAGCACTATTTCATCGTCAACTTCCCGCAGCGGGCTGGGGCGTTGCGTGAGTTTTTGGATGAAGTGCTTGGGCCGACCGATGACATCACCCGGTTTGAATACACGAAGAAAAACAACAAAGAAAGCGGACCGGCGCTTGTGGGCATCGAGCTGAAACGGCGCGAAGACTACGCGCCGCTCATCGAGCGGATGAAGAAAAAAGGCTTCCCGTTCCAAGAAGTGAACAAAGACCCGAACTTGTTCCATTTATTGATCTAACGAAAAAAGACGAAAAAAGTCGGAACAAATTCGCCGCATTCCGACATACTTTTTCACCGGATTGGTGTATAATAAAAGTAAATCGGTGAAAAAGAGGATTGATATTTTGCTATTCAAAAGCCTCGAGTTTCAAAACGCGTATGGGCAGAAGGTCAAGATTATCGAAATTCCAGTATTGGAGGAAGAGAATACGTACCGATTCATGGTCCAACTGCGCTTGGAGGCGTTTATTGCAAAAGTGTATCGGTCGAGAACAAACCGTTCCGTTTACTCGTTCCGCGAACATTTGAAGAAAGTGCTGAAATGGCCGGTATATGAACAGATCTTTAAAGAAACGGCGTTAAAGCATAATGCATGACTGTTGTTGTTTTGCCCTTGGCGGCAAAACAACTTTTTTTCTGCCGGTATCGTTCATAATGGGCGATGTTCCTGCTTGGGGATGAGCCAAGCTTGCTCATGGACGTTTTTAGGTAGGATTTTTGCCGGTTTCATTATATAATGGAAACGAGATCATCAGTATTAGGAGTGAGCGAATGAAACCAATCAAAATTGTAACCGACTCAACGGTCGATGTGCCGTTTTCGGTGCTTGCCGAGCACGGCGTTGAAGTCGTTCCGCTTCATTTGACATAAGCCGATCGCCGCTCTGGTTGACGGGCTGTATACGCCGGTTGCCCAGGTTCGCAGCTTTTCGCAAGCGGTGTCCCATTTGGCGGGCCGTCTTGTCGAGGAACAAGGGGCCAAACGGGTAGAGAAAATCGCCATCGCCCATGCCGATGCTCCTCGGTGGGCGGAGCGGCTCAAGGAAGCGGTGACAGACATCATCGGCTATTCACCGATTGACATCGTTGAAACAACGACGGTCATTTCCATTCACACCGATCCTGGGGCGTTGGCGCTCATGTACTACACGGAGGAAGCGGCGCTTGATGAATAAACGCCGTTGTTGTGCGGCATCAACATATTTTTGTCGAAAAGGAAGGATCCATCGATGTGGAAACGAATCGCGCTTTTTCTCGTTGTTCTTTTGCTGGCGGCGTGCGGAAAAACGATTCCGGACGCCAAAAACTGGCCGGTGGAGGACTTTACGTTTGTCGATCAGACGGGCAAGCCGTTTGGGCTTCGCGACTTAAAAGGAAAAGTGTGGGTCGCCGATTTTATTTTTACAAATTGCGAAACGGTTTGTCCGCCGATGACGGCCCATATGGCGAAATTAAAACAAATGGCAAAGAAAGAAGGACTGGATGTCGAGTTTGTCTCCTTCAGCGTTGATCCGGAAGTCGACACGCCCGAAAAACTGGCGGCGTATGCGAAACAATTTACAGACGACCTATCAAACTGGCATTTGCTTACCGGATACAGCCCGGCCGAAATTAGCGAGCTGGCGCAAAAAAGCTTTAAAACGATCGTGCAAAAGCCAGCCAATGACGATCAAGTCGTGCATGGCACCAGCTTTTATTTGGTCGGGCCGGACGGAAAAGTGGTTCAGACGTACAGCGGCGTGCAAGATGTGCCGTACGAAACGATTTTAGAGCATATCAAAATCGTGCAGTCGTCGCAATGAGGCAAAAACGGCTACCGCCTTTTTGCCTTCTTTTCGTCTTTCCCCTTGTTGCGGCAAAAGGCAGGTGTCAAACAATGAGACGGTGGGGATGGTTGTTGTGCTGCTGGCTGCTCGCCGGATGCGTGTCGCTTTCGGCGGGCGGAAAGCCGGAGCGCCCGCATGAAGCCGCCGTCAAGCAGACGGAAGCAAAGCCGCTTCCGAAAGATATACATTTGGTCGCTTTGGGCGATTCGTTGACGGAAGGAGTCGGGGATGGCGAAGGGAAAGGGGGCTATGTTGGCCGCCTTGTCCCGCTCCTTTCGGCAGAAGACGGAGTGCGGACGGTCACCGTGACGAATTTAGGAAAACGCGGCCGGCGCATTGTGGAGCTCAAGCCAGTCATCAAGGCGCATGAAAGGGAAATCAGCCAAGCGGATCTCGTCCTTGTCACGATCGGCGGCAATGATGTGATGAATGTCGTCCGTTCACATTTTTTTGATTTGTCGCACGAACGGTTTGTGAAAGAGGCAAAGGCATTTGCCTCTCGATTGGACCATCTCATTCTATCATTGCGCACGGTGAACCCCGATGCCGTCGTTGTGCTCGTCGGCTTATACAACCCGTTTTCGAGCACGTTGCCGAACATTCCGGAAATCGATGATGTCATCGCTGAGTGGAACAGCGCCAGCCTGGCAGTGCTTTCACGGTATGAGCGAACGATTTTTGTCGATATCCAAGACATTTTTGCTGACCGCGATGATTTGCTCTACCGCGATGAGTTTCATCCGAATGCCGCAGGATACGAACAGATGGCCATACGGGTGTATGAAGCGTTAAAGGAACGAAAAGAATGGTGGATAGGGAGATTGCTGCAATGAATTGGAAACGAGCGTTTTGGATGTTGGCGGCTGTCAACGCGGCGGTCATTGTTTTAGCCGCCGCCTGGCTGCTTAAGCCGTCTCCGCCGGTGAAACGGCCGGCGCATCCGGATGTCGAAGGAGCCTCATTTACTGTTTACTCGAAGAAAGCGCATTTGAACGCCATCATGAACGACTATTTGGCAGAAAAAACGAAAGGCCATCCGCTGCAATACCGCGTTTGGCTCGCCGATCGCGTCTATGTTTCAAGCGAAATCCCCATTTTAGGCCGCTCGGTCGAACTTGTCGTCTCGTTTGTGCCCAAAGTAATCAAAGGAGGGAATGTCGAGCTCACGGAGCCGACGATTTCGCTCGGCGACTGGAAGCTGCCAGTGACGTATGTGCTTCGCTACTTACAAAAGCACGCCCCGCTGCCGGATGAAGTGGCGATTGACCCGGAGCACACCCGCGTCTACGTCGCGCTCACGGACATTCGCTTTGGCAACGGTTATCAGGTGGCGGCAAAAAAAATCGATTTGGCCGCCGATGAGATCGTGTTTACCTTAACAATTCCGACGAAGCAGCACCAGTAAAAAAGACTGTCCGCGTGTGCAGGACAGTCTTTTTTGCGGTTAGGAGCTTCTTTGTCACCCGCTTTTCCGATGCTTCAGATGAGACGGAGCCCTTTTGGATAAAAGTTTTTCACCGTTCCTTTCACTTCTTTCCCCCAGGCGAACGGAAATCCATCCACGGCCACAAGCAGCCAACCGCGGTCGCCGCCGGTGGAAAGCGTCTCGCCGCGCCAATATTGGACGATTTCGCGGCTCGCGCTCGATAGGTCAAGCACATGTTTCGCTTCCTCTGTCCGCAACGCCAAGGCAAGGGCATGGTTCGGCTCAAACCGCTCTTTTTTCACATCCCCTAAGTGCAACCCGGCGCGGACGATTTTCAAACCGGACAAATCCGGGCAACGCTCGGGCAACACAGTCAAATGGGCGCCAAATGACACGAACGTGCCGTCTCGCTCTGTCCGCAATGCCTCTTGTTCAAACTGGCGATACAGGCGGATAGCGGCTTTTGGCGCGCTCGATTTCGCCCACCGCCCTCGCCAAGGTGAGGTGGGCCGCTGTTTTTGGAGTTTGGCGACAAAATGCCCTTCCCCTTTCAGACGGTGCGGCCAAAGGCGGGCGGTGTGTACGAGATCGGATCGATTGGTTTTCGTCCACTCCGGCCGCCCTGGCTCGATGCCGCCGATTTTCGCAATGGGCAACAACTGCAAATCCTCGTACGTCTCAAGCAGCCATTCAATCGTTTGTTCGTTTTCCTCCGGAGAGAACGTGCACGTGGAATAGACGAGAATGCCGCCTTCTTTCAGCATCGCATAGGCGCTTTCCAAAATGCGCCGCTGTCTGGCCGCACATTCTTCCACATAAGCCGGGCTCCAAAACGAAGCGGCCTCTTCATCCTTGCGAAACATTCCTTCGCCGGAACAGGGGGCGTCGACTAAAATTTTGTCAAAAAAGCCCGGAAACTGCTCGGCAAGCGCCTCGGGAGTTTCATTGACGACAACGGTGTTCGTCAAGCCGAACCGTTCGACGTTCTCTGCGAGCGCTTTGACCCGTTTCGGGTGGATTTCGTTGGCGACAAGCAGCCCTTTGTTTTCCATCATCGCTCCAAGCTGGGTCGTTTTCCCGCCAGGGGCGGCGCACAAGTCAAGCACCCTCTCCCCAGGGGCGGGACGCAGCGCTTCGGCGACCGCCATCGCGCTCGGTTCTTGAATGTAATACAGGCCGGCCGCATGGTACGGATGCTTTCCCGGCTGTTCGTCCGGCTCATAATAAAACCCGGTCGGGCAAAACGGCACCGGGGAAAGGGAAAAGGGCGCCGTTTTTGCCCATGCGCCCGGGTCGGTTTTCAACGGATTGACGCGCAAGCCGTTGATTTTTTCATTTTCATAAACAGCGAAAAACTCGTCTGCTTCTTCATCAAGCAGCTTCTTCATTTTCGCGACAAATGCTTCCGGCAATCTCAACGCAGCAAACTCCTTTCTCCGTCCGTCGTCATGAGCGTTTGCCTGGCCATTTCACTTTTGGCTCCGTTTTGTTCAAGATGCGTTGAATGTTGGCGCGATGACGATAAAAGATAAACGAAGCCAGCAACAACACCGCCACCGTCAATGGAATGTCGTCCGTGAAAAAGACGGTGTACACGACCGCATACAGCGCCGCGGCCATCGATGACAGGGAGACGTAGCGTGAAACAGCCAAGACGACAAGAAACACGGCGATGAGCGACAAAAAGAACAACGGCGAATAAAACAGCATCACCCCGCCCGATGTCGCCACCGCCTTGCCGCCGCGGAATTTGGCGAACACCGGATACATATGGCCGACTACGGCGATCGCCCCGGCCAAAAGCGGATGCACGGGGACGGAAAAAAGCATCGGCAAGCTCGCCGCCAGCGTCCCTTTTAGCATATCGCCGACAATGACGATCGTTCCCGCTTTCGCCCCAAGCACGCGGAACGTGTTTGTTCCCCCAAGATTGCCGCTCCCGTGTTCGCGGATGTCGATCCCGTAGCCGATTTTCCCGACAAGAAGGCCAAACGGAATCGAGCCGAGAAGATAAGCAAGAAGCAAAATGAGTGCGGTCATCGAATCAAACACCCTTTACTCAACAAGTTTGTGCATGTTTCTATTTTAACATGCATGAGCGAAAACGGTAGACAGGAATTTTGCATTTCAAGGACATAGCCGCTAAACTGAAAAGAAGAAACGGGCTGTCGGAAAGTCCGTCCGACCCCGGACAGATGAGAAAGGAGCGACCATGATGAAAACGACGGTTGTATGGAACGGAAACATGTCATTCAGCGGCCAAAGCGCTTCCGGTGTGGTGATTCCGATCGACGCCGCGAAAGACGTCGGCGGCAACGATTCAGGCGCTCGGCCGATGGAGCTTTTGCTTCACGCCTTAGCCGGCTGCACCGGCATTGACATCGTTTTGATCTTGCGGAAAATGCGGCTTGATGTCCGCGCGTTTTCGATGGAAGTCGAAGGAACGCGCGCCGATGACCACCCAAAGCGGTTTACAGAGATTCATATTCATTACGCGCTCGAAGGCGATTTGCCGGAAGACAAGGTCGTCCGCGCTATTCGGTTGTCAAAAGAAAAATATTGTTCCGTTTCCCATTCGTTAAATGCCGCCATTACAGCGAGCTATTCGATCAACGGCGTGCGCGGGAAGGAGACGATCTAACAAGGAGAAGGGCTTGACGTTCATGGCCGTTTCGCGTGGCATAGCGTCGAATGACAATACGATGAAAAAGGTGTTCCGATACGATTAAAGGGCTGAAACAGATCGGCATCACCGGGTTTACCGTTTCGCAAGTCGTTGGGCGGGGAAAACAGAAGGACACGCAAGAAGTTTACCGAGGAAAAAACTACAAAGTGACGCTTCACCCGAAAGTGAAGCTGGAAATTGTTCTTTCCGATTTGGGATGAAAGATTTCGCAGGGTCAGCAGCGATTCATGCGCTCGGCGGCTTTGCGGCACTGGCGATCGCCAAGCGGCTTGGGCCGCGAAAAGGGCGGTTCAACTCGGACGGTAGTGTGAACGTATTTGCGCCGAGCAATATTCCGCTTGCTTCGGCTGGGGCGTTCATTTTATGGTTTGGCTGGTTTGCGTTTAATGCGGGCAGTACGCTCGACGCATCCAATAAAGCATTGGCATCGATCGCCCACAACACGATGCTGTCAGGGGCGGCCGGAGGCGCGTCGGCGCTCTTCGTGACGATGAAAAAGTACGGAAAAGCCGATCCAAGCATGGTCATGAACGGTGTATTGTCCGGTCTGGTGGCCATTACGGCCGGTTGCGCCTTCGTTTCGCAATGGAGCGCGGTGCTGATCGGTCTTGTGAGCGGCGTCATCGTCGTCTATGCGACGCTGTTTGTCGATGCATTGAAAATTGACGACCCGGTCGGTGCGGTGGCGGTTCATGGGTTTAATGGGGTGTTTGGCACGTTCGCCGTCGGCTTGTTCGACTCGACGCAAGGATTGTTGACGACCGGTCATGCGTCGTTGTTCATCACCCAACTGCTTGGCGCGTTGACAGTCATCGTTTGGGGCTTCGTCAGCGGTGCGCTCATCGCGAATGTGTGCGACAGCACGGTCGGGCTCCGGGCGACAGAGCGTGAGGAAGAAGAAGGTCTCGATATGGCGTACCACGGCATTCCGGCTTACAATGAACTCGAGCGGTTTGCCGATCTCCCGGGCGGGTTGTACGATTTTGAGGAGACGACCGGCATTCGCGTTGCTCCGTTAAACAAGAAAAACGCGGTCGGTTGAACGCTCTCCCACCTACGCTTGTGCTTCGAGGTGGGAGATTCTTGGGAACACCCGCCCCACGGCAGGCTGTCCATCGAGCTAAAAAAGAAAGGCTGTCCGAAGAGATACGTTCAACAGACTCTATCGGGCGGTCTTTTTTGTTTCTGTTGTTCTCAACAGTCAGTTGTGAATTTACAAAATATTTACGAGAAATCATCCTTTCTGCTCTATCATTGTACTGACTCGCAAGGATATAATGGGAGTGAACGAGAAGGCGAGAGAAAGGGGAACCGGGAATGAAGAATTCCAAACGATGGGGAAGACGGGTGCTATCCGCATTGGCTGTTGCAGCGGTGCTGGCCGCGGCTCCAGTTGGGGCGGCAGGGAACGGGAAAAGCAAGGGGAAGCCGCCTGCTTCTTCGCACCGTTATATTGAGGTGCAGCTGTTAGGCATTAACGACTTCCACGGCCAGTTGAATGTGACGAGAAAAGTCGGCGGGCGGGAAGTTGGACGGGCTGATTATTTAGCCGCTTATTTGAAACAGCGGGAGGCGGAAAACAAAAATACGCTGCTCGTCCATGCCGGCGATGCGGTTGGCGCCAGCCCGCCGGTATCGGCGCTGCTAGAGGACGAGCCGACGATCGAAGTGCTCAATAAGCTCGGCTTTGACGTCGGCACCCTTGGCAACCATGAGTTTGATGAAGGAGTAGCGGAAATGCTCCGCTTGATCCATGGCGGATATCACCCGGCGACCGGCGATTTCGCCGGAGCAGATTTTCCGTACGTGAGCGCCAACGTCGTTGATGCGCAAACGGGAAAGCCGATTCTCCCGCCATATGTGATTAAGCGGGTCAACGGCATGCCGATCGGATTGATCGGCGTCACGCTCACGGAAACACCAACGATTGTGACGCCAAGCGGCGTCGCGGGAGTCAAGTTCATCGATGAAGCAACAGCGATTAACAAAGCGGTCCGGGAACTGAAGAAAAAAGGGGTGCAAACGATCGTCGTTCTCGCCCATAACCCAGGCGTATCCAATCCGGATGGGACAAACGCAAGCGGGGAAATTGTCGATATCGCCAAAAATGTCGATGATGAAGTCGATGTGATTTTCGCCGGTCATAACCATGCCTATTTAAATGCGGTTGTGGACGGCAAGCTGCTCGTTCAGTCGTATTCGTACGGCACGGCGTTTTCTGATGTCGATTTGAAAATCGACCCGCGTACGAAAGACGTCGTCGCCAAAAAAGCGGAGATCGTGACGACCTATCATGACGGCATCACTCCGGACCCGGAAATCCGTGCCCTCGTCGAAAAATATGAAGCGAAAGTGGCGCCGCTTGTCAATCAAGTCGTCGGCACAGCAGCCGAAACGATCACCGATGAACAAAACGAAAGCGGCGAGTCCGCCTTGGGCAATTTGATCGCCGATGCCCAGCGGGCGGCGATGAAAACCGATTTTGCCTTTATGAACCCGGGCGGCATTCGCGCCGATATTGAACAAGGCGAAGTGACGTGGGGCGAATTGTACAACGTTCAGCCGTTCAACAACCAGCTCGTGAAAATGACGCTCACCGGCGCGCAAATCCGCCAGCTTTTGAATCAACAATGGCAGCCAACCCAAACGCGCATGCTGCAAATCTCCGGCCTCCGCTATACATGGAGCGCCAGCAAGCCGGTCGGAGAAAAAGTCATTGACATTCAGCTTCCTGACGGCACACCGCTAAAACCGGACGCCGAGTACACGGTGACAGTCAACAGCTTCCTCGCCGACGGCGGCGATGGGTTCACGGTGTTGACGCATGGGACAAACCGCGAGGTCGGCCCGGTCGATTTGGATGCCCTTGTCTCGTATATTCGCGGTCTTGAGCAACCGTTCTCAGCACGGATCGAGGGGCGGATCAACCGGCTTCCGTAACAGGTGTTGACCGAGGAAAAAGGATGGAAGGGCGAACGGTCGCTTATCTAATGAAGAAGGTGTCCCCAAAAGACTCGGGACACCTTTTCTTTACTCCTAATGGGCGGGCTTGCAGCCGCTTGTGCTTGGACGATCGAAAAAAGATCGTTCAAGAGAGTTTTTCCGCAGATCAAGATGCTTTTTGCTCGAACAGCTTGATGATCTCCACGATCACTTCGGCCGCTTTCACCATATTGTCGGCGGAAATGTATTCGTAGCGGCCGTGGAAGTTTTCGCCGCCGGCGAAAAGGTTCGGCGTCGGCAGCCCCATGTAGGAGAGCTGCGACCCGTCTGTACCGCCGCGGATCGGTTTCACCTTTGGTTCAATGCCCAAGTTCGTCATCGCTTCGTGGGCGATGTCAACAATGTGGCGCACCGGCTCGATTTTTTCGCGCATGTTGTAATATTGGTCGTTGATTTCGAGAGTGATTCGGTCGTTTCCATATTTTTGCGCAAGCGAAGCCGCGATCTCTTTCATTTTCGCTTTGCGAGCCTCAAACTGTTCGCGGTCAAAGTCGCGGATGATGTAATGAAGCTTCGTTTCCTCTACACTGCCTTGGAACGAAAGCAAATGGTAAAACCCTTCATATCCTTCCGTATGCTCAGGCGCCTCATGGGCTGGCAACTGCTGCTCGAACTCCATGGCGATTTTGATCGAGTTGATCATTTTTCCTTTCGCTGTGCCCGGATGGACGTTTTTGCCTTTGATCGTGATTTTCGCTTCGGCAGCGTTAAAGCTTTCATACTCCAATTCGCCAAGCGGCCCGCCGTCGACCGTGTAGGCAAATTGGGCGCCGAATTTGGCAACGTCAAATTTATGCGGCCCGCGGCCAATTTCCTCATCCGGCGTAAAGGCGACGCGCACTTTGCCGTGCTTGATTTCCGGGTGTTGAATGAGATAGTTCATCGCGGTCATAATTTCGGCGATTCCGGCTTTATCGTCAGCACCAAGCAGCGTCGTCCCATCGGTCGTGATGAGCGTATGCCCTTTGTAGTGAGCGAGCTCCGGGAAATCGTTTGGCGACAAGATGATGCCTTGTTCTTTGTTTAACACGATGTCCCCGCCGTCGTACGAGTCAATCAATTGCGGGTTGACGTTGGCTCCGGTAAATTCCGGCGCGGTGTCCATATGAGCCAAAAAGCCGATCACTGGCACGTTTTTGTCCGTATTGGCCGGCAACGTCGCCATCACGTAGCCGTTGTCATCGATCGTCACATCTTCCATCCCGATCGCCTTCAGCTCTTCGACGAGCATTCTCGCCAGCTCCCACTGTCCCGAAGTCGATGGGCACGTATGGCTGTTTGGATCGGATTGAGTGTTGACTTTCGCGTAGCGGATGAAGCGTTCGATGAGTTCCTGTTTCATTGGTTCATCTCCTTATGTATAAGTTTTTCTGGATCAGCGAATCATTCCGCCGATGCAGTGAGAAAAAAGAGGCGGTTTCCGTTTTATTTTACCATATGCGGCTTCAAACGGTAAAAAAGAGGGGACCATTTCCTACTTGGCGCTATGATGCCCCAAAGTTGGCGTACTGGCGTACGGACGCTGCCATTACAGGCGCCGGCGGCAGAGGACGGTTATGGTATAATGAAAAGGCCAGTGTCTCGTCAGAAACGCGAAAGTAGGTGCTTTCTGCCTCGTGCGGATGAAACAAATGGAAAGGAGAAGCCAAACCATGTCATTCAGCTACGTGTCTCATCTGTATTGTCCGAAGTGTGAACGTACATACGATGTCGACCAAATCCATCAACTTTGCGAATGCGGTTCGCCGCTTCTTGTCGCTTACGACTTGGAGGCGATGCGCCAAAAAGTCAAGAGGGATGTGCTGAGGGAACGTGAAGCGAATTTATGGCGTTATCATGAGTTGCTGCCGGTAAAGCATCCTGAACATATCGTGTCGCTCGGCGAAGGGATGACGCCGCTTGTGCCGATGCCGCGCTTAGGGCGGGAAATCGGCATTGAAGCGCTCTACATGAAAGACGAAGGGGTTATTCCGACAGGGACGTTTAAAGCCCGCGGCGCGGCGGTTGGGATTTCTAAAGCAAAGGAATTGGGCGTCAAACAGCTCGCGATGCCGACAAACGGCAACGCGGGAGCGGCGTGGTCGCTGTACGCGGCGCGGGCGGGCATTCAGGCGACGGTCGTCATGCCGGTTGAGGCGCCGGAACTGACGCGAAAGGAATGCGCCATCGCTGGGGCGGAATTGTATTTCGTCAACGGCCTCATTA